>JAEDOD010000013.1 GCA_016302165.1 Sphaerochaetaceae bacterium | reverse complement strand
CGACTCTTCTTGATCCAGCTGAACCGAAGTCTTCAGTTCTTCTAAGAGCTGAAAGCATCTTTTCGTCTGCCATTTTTTTCTCCTTAACTCTCACGGGTTATTGTCCCGTTACCATTTATCCGCCACAAGGCGACGGTGAAATACTACCTTGGCAAAGATAAAAAGTAAAGCCCATGAAAGAATTAAAATCAGGCGGGGAAAGAAAAATGCCAGGGCCGTGCAGAATCGAACTGCAATATGAAGAATCAAAATCTCCTGCCTTAACCGTTGGGCTACGGCCCTAAGACAGAAAGAGACTAACAGAAATCTTCTCTCTAGTCCATCATAAGATTTCCCTGCAGCCAAGGAATTCCTTTACTCCAGGGTTTTTCCTTTCCTTTGAAAGAAGGAACCAGACGCTGCCGCTACCAGAAAGGGAGGCGTAGTCGGAAGGGGAAAGGAAGGGGGATATGGTCTTCAGCATCTCTTTGCCTTCCAAAATCTCGAAGTCATTGGGGAAGGCCTCCCTTGTCAAAGGAAAAGAGAGAGGAGGAAGGGAATAGTGCTTCGTCTTTCTCTTGTCCAGTTCTTCATAGGCTTCTTTTGTGGAGACACCGCTGCCAGGCGCGCGAAACAGTGAAATATATTTATAGGGCAGCGTCCATTCCATAGGAGTTATCTTCTCGCCGATGCCCCCGACTTTTGCGCACTTTTCTCCAGAAAGGAAGAAGGGAACGTCAGCTCCAACCTCTTTTGAAAGATAGAGAAGATCAGAAGAAGAGAAGGCATGGAAACAGGAATTAAGGAAAGAAAGCACTGCAGAAGCATCTGTGCTTCCGCCTCCCAGGCCTGCTTCCTGAGGAATATGCTTACTCACTTTTATCCTGAGGGAGAAATCAACTCCGCTCCTTTCATGGTAAAGAAAAGCCGCCTTCTCCATGATATCCATCTTTCCGGAAGCCAGATATTTTTCGTTTCCTTCTATGGCCACTGAATAGGGGCCTTCAGTAAGATCAAACTCCAGTTCATCGAAGAAGGGAATCAAAAGAAAGTAGGAATCAATATTGTGGTATCCATCAGCTCTTTTTTCTCCCACTTTCAGTCCGATGTTAACCTTTCCATATGCGCGAGTCTTATATTCCATAAGGTGATTCTATTGTAATTCTCTCCATTGGTCACCGTTTTTTCCATATATGTGGTATCATCCCAAAAGGGAGAGCAGCAAACAATCTACCATGGAGACCAAAGCAATAATTCTAGATAAGGACGGAACCCTCTTTCCATACACACTATGGACAGTTCCGGTACGGGCTTTTCTCGCTTCCGCCCTCCCCCTTTCCTGTCTCGAGAAGGAGAGAAGAGAGAAGTGCATCTCCCGCTTTTCAGAAATCCTTGGTCTAAGCGAAAAGGGGGACGTAAAGATGGACGGTCTCTTTTTTAGAAGAAACTACCTCTATTCCTTCCCTCGCCTTTTCTTTGCATCCCTCTCCTTTGGACTAAGCCCCCTGAAGGTGGCCAATGGCCTTTTGAAAATCGAAAAGAGATGGGAATATGGCATGACAGAAACTCTGGAAGCCTACGACTTCTCTTCCACTCGCCGCCTTCTGGACAAGGCGAAGAAAAGCAATGTGAAGCTCGCCCTTTTCACCAATGACTCCCCTTCTTCTACAGAAGCATTTCTCAAGACCTTTGGGGAAGACTACTTCTCTTTCCTGGTGGACAGCTCAAGTCCTCACCATAAGCCAAGCGTGAAGACAATTGAAGACTTCTCTCTCTTTTCTGAAGTGAAGCCCTCAGAAATGGCCCTCATTTCCGATAGCTCGAGAGATCTCAGAATGGGAAGGAAGGGAGGAGTTGGAAAGCTAATTGGAATCCTTGGCACAGAAAAAAAGGAAAGACTGGAGAGGTATACCTCCTTTGTCTTTCCCGATATAGAGTCTGCACTGAAAAGCCTTATCTGACCTTTCTGGTCTGGGCCCCGCACTTGGGGCAGAAGACTTTGCCGTCAGTAATGTGGAAGCCACAGCGAGGGCAGTCATATTCGCCCACATCCTCTTCTTCAACAGTCTCTTCCTCCTCCACCTTTACGCTTTCTGTAAGAGGAGCTTTGACGCCTCCAAGGGCCATCATTATCTCATCCCTTGTCATTCCGCCCTTCTTGAAGAGCTTACGGCGAAGGAAATAGTAGAGGAAAATGGAAGCCATGATAAGGACGGCAAGAAGTGCCGAAAACATGAATACCTGGTCTCCTCCTCTATAGGAAAGGTAGAATGTGTATGCGTTGTCGCAAATCTGCATTGCTGTCAGTGCCAGCACGGCAAGAAGCCCTGAGCGACGAAAGGTCAGAAGCCCTCTGAAGGAAAGGAATATCAAAACAATGTAGAGCACCGTCAGTGCGACGTAGAAGATATCCCAGCCATCAAAGCCACCCTTAAGGGAAAGCAATATGGTAAAGAGGGAATATAGATTGATGAAAAAATCTATGGGAAGCACTACAGCAGCGTAGATTCTATGGAACTTAAGGGGAGTCTCCTCCAATCTTGAATAACTTTTCATATGAAAAAGATAATGCCCCTTTGTGGCCTTGTCCACAAAAGGGCTTATTCGATCACTTGGGCTGGACCCTCATGAACTTCTTCTTTCCTGCCTTCAGGAGGAAGTCACCATCCTCGTCAGCATCACTGAGAGTGAAGACTGCCTTTGGATCTGACACCTTCTTGCCGTTGACTTCAGCTCCACCCTGGACCACAAGTCTTCTTGCGTCTCCATTGCTGGCTGTAAGACCGCTCTTGGTAAACAGGTCCAAAACTCCAATTCCATTCTCGAAGAGAGCCTTGTCGAGAGATGCAGAAGGAAGGTTCTCCTTGCTTCCGCCACCAGAAGAGAAGAGATGGAGGGCTGCATCCTTTGCCTTTTCAGCCTCCTCTTCCCCATGGATGATTTTTGTAATCTCATAGGCAAGCCTGGCCTTGGTGTCGTTGACGTTCCTCTTCGGATCCTCATACTCTGCAATTTCTTCAAGAGGCATGAAGGTGAAGAGCTTCATGAACTTGATTGCATCCGGGTCTGCAACATTTCTCCAGTACTGGTAGAAGTCATATGGAGAATATAGGGATGGATCCAAGAATACTGCACCCTTCTCGCTCTTACCCATCTTCTTTCCGTCAGCACGCATGATGAGATTGAAGGTAAGACCGAAGCACTCCTCTCCTCCCATTCTCTGGATAAGGTCGATTCCTGCCACGATGTTTCCCCACTGGTCTGCTCCACCGATCTGAAGTCTGGTTCCAAACTTCTCGTTAAGTTTATGGAAGTCGTAGGACTGGAGAAGCTGATAGTTGAACTCTATGAACGATAGTCCCCTTTCCAGTCTCTGCTTCACTCCTTCGAAGGTAAGCATCCTGTTTACGGAGAAATACTTTCCCACATCACGGAGGAACTGGATATAGTTCAGGTCCACCAGCCAGTCTGCGTTGTTTGCAATTATTGCCTTGCCATACCCTTCGGGAGGATTATCGGAGAAGTCTACGACCTTCGCCAGCTGTCTGGCGATATTTCCAGCGTTCTTCTCTATTTCCTCCGGAGGAAGAATCTTCCTCATCTCTGTCTTACCGGAAGGGTCTCCGATAAGACCGGTGCCTCCACCTACCAGAGCCACAGGCCTATGGCCGAACTTCTGGAGATGGTGCATGGCAAAGAAGGGAACGATGTGTCCTACATGAAGGGAAGGACCTGTAGGGTCTGTACCGCAGTAGAAGGACACACTCTCCTTATCCATAAGGTCAGACAGTCCATCCCAGTTGGTACAATCCTTTACGAATCCTCTGTCGATCAATGTCTGGAGGGCTTTATTCATCACACTCTCCTGTAGTTCTTGATTGCTTCTTTGATGAATGGAACAAGATTGTCTACAGCGACTCTCTCCTGCTTCATGGAATCCCTGAATCTTACAGTGACAGTGTGGTCCTGAAGAGTCTGGTAGTCTACAGTTACGCAGTAAGGAGTTCCGATCTCATCCTGCCTTCTGTATCTTCTTCCCACAGCACCGGACTGGTCGAAGAAGGTGGTGAACTCGTCTCTCAGGGAGTGCTCCAGATTTGAAGCATACTCTCCAAGGCCATCCTTCTTTACCAGAGGAAGCACAGCCACCTTTACAGGAGCAATGAGAGGATGGAAGTGCATGACAGTCCTTGTATCGCCTTCTGGAGTAGGCTCCTCATCATAAGCGTCAGAAAGGGCCATAAGCACATTTCTTGTAAGACCGGCAGATGTCTCCACAACATATGGGATATATCTTTCGTTGGTCTCAGGATCAAGATATGTAAGATCCTTGCCGCTGAACTTTGTGTGCTGGCCAAGGTCATAGTCTGTCCTTGAGTGTACACCTTCAAGCTCCTGCCATCCCATTGGGAAGAGGAACTGGATGTCATAGGCATCCTTTGCATAGAAGGCAAGTTCATCTGGACCATGCTGATGCCATCTAAGGTGGTCAGCCCTGATTCCCATCTTATCGTAGAACTTCATTCTTTCTGCTCTCCAGTACGGGAACCACTCCTCGTCAGTGCCTGGCTTACAGAAGAACTGCATCTCCATCTGCTCAAACTCGCAGGAGCGGAAGATGAAGTTCTTTGTGGTGATCTCGTTTCTGAAGGACTTACCTACCTGGGCGATACCGAATGGAACCTTGACACGGGAGGACTGGAGCACATTCTTGTAGTCAACATAGATGCCCTGGGCTGTCTCAGGTCTGAGATAGACTACGGAAGCTGCATCCCTGTTGGCTCCGATATGGGTCTCGAACATAAGGTTGAAGTTTCTTGGTTCTGTAAATGTTCCCTTGTTTCCACACACTGGGCATGGAGCATTAAGGTCGATCTGGTCAGCGCGGAAACGTGACTTACAGACCTTGCAGTCAACCATAGGATCTGTGAAGTTCGATACATGGCCGCTGGCCTCCCATACACGTGGGTGCATAAGGATGGAAGCGTCAAGGCCAACGATGTTGTCGTGCATCCTTGTCATTTCCTTCCACCAGAAGTCACGGATATTATTCTTCAGCTCAACGCCCATCGGACCGTAGTCATATGCGCCGTTAAGTCCACCGTAGATTTCGGAAGACTGGAAGATGAAGCCCCTGCGTCTGCAGAGAGAGATGATTTTGTCCATTGTAACTACGTCTGCCATAGTCTAGTTCTCCTTGAAAAAACTGATTGCCCTACCCAGTCTCTTTTCTGTCTCCTCAAGGCCCAGGAGCCTGATGGAGTCAAAAAGTGGTAGGGATACTGTAGAATTGGTGATTGCAACACGGATTGGCTGGAATACACCATTTATCTTGATGCCAAGCTTCTGGGAGAGAGCCACCAGAGCTTCCTCGATTTCGCTTTCCGCTTTTCCTTCCTTAAGGGATGAAAGAAGGATCTGGCTTCCTTCCTCCAGTGCCTGGAGAGTATTCTCCTCATTGCTTCCCTTTGCGACATACACAGCCTTGTCTGTAACAGGAACATCCTGGAAAAGGAAGGATGTGAGAGGAACTACATCTGAAAGCACCTTCATCCTTTCCTTTACGGAAGGAATCAGGGACAACACCAGCTTCTTTTCCTCTTCGCTCTCCTCCTTGGAGATGAAGCCGCATTCCTGGAGATAGGGTGTGACAAGGGCTGCAAGCTTTTCGTCATCCGTCTGCCTGATATACTGACCGTTGAACCAGTCAAGCTTCTTGTAGTCGAAGACTCCTGGAGCCTTGTGGATATTCTCCATCCTGAAGCACTTCTCAAGGTCTTCCTTTGTGAAGAACTCAGTATGGTCATCCAAGGACCAGCCTACCAGTGTCACATAGTTGAGTATGGCTTCAGGAAGATAACCCTTTGCCCTGAAATCCCTGACGGAGGTGGAGCCATGTCTCTTGGAAAGCTTCTGTCCATCCTTTCCCATTACCATTGGAAGATGGCAGTAGATTGGAGGCTCCCAGCCGAATGCTTCATACAGAAGAATATGGAGCGGACCGGAAGGGATCCATTCCTGGGCCCTCATGATATGTGTGATTCCCATCATATGGTCATCGATCACGTTGGCCAGATGATATGTAGGGAATCCATCGCTCTTGAGAAGGATTGGATCTGGAGATACATCCTTGTTCTTTCTTGTGATGTCACCCATGAGCACATCGTGGAAAGTTGTCTTTCCCTCTGTAGGCACACGGAGTCTGATTACAGGCTTGATGCCCTGGGCTTCCAGGTCAGCCCTCTCTTCATCTGTAAGGTTTGCGCAATGTCTGTCGTAACCCTGATATTCGCTCTTGGATGCAATCTGCTCCTGTCTCACCTTTTCAAGTCTTTCAGGTGTGCAGTAGCAGTAATAGGCCTTTCCGTCCCTTACAAGCTTCTCGGCATATTCCTTGTAGATATCAAAGCGTTCAGACTGGATGTAGGGGCCATAGGGTCCTCCAACCACAGGACCTTCGTCCCATTTGATTCCAAGCCAGTCCAGAGTATCATAGAGATCCTGGAGGGACTCGTCTGAATAACGCTCTCTGTCGGTATCCTCAACGCGGAGGATGAACTTTCCGCCCATGGATTTGGCGAAAAAATAGTTGAAAAGTGCGGTTCTTACACCGCCGATGTGCTGTAACCCAGTTGGAGACGGGGCATAGCGTACACGAACTTCCATTTTTTTCTCCTAATAATGGAAGAATTCTAGTTTATTGGAAGAATTTAAACAACAAGGACACCCTTCTAAAGTGTCCTTGAAGCCTTATAAATCCATGCGGGAATACTCCCGTCTTTTGGCGGGAGAGTTGTCACCTTGAAAGAAATTCCACTGTAGCCTTCACCGCCGTCTCCTCAGCTTCCTGAGAAATGTCGTAGTAGACATAGTGGGTGGCGTCCTTTACCAATAAGGTTTCCGCCCTGTCTCCGATGGCCTTCTGGATGGTGTAGACTGAGTCTGGAACCACCAAGGCGTCCTTCTCAGCTCCAATGATGAGTGTCCTGGCCTTGATGTCTGGGAGCCCCGCCTTGGCGCTTTCAGCAATGCGGAGAAGGGAGACGATATTTCTCGGATAGAGGAACTTCCAGTACTCTTCCCCTAACTTTTCGTCATCCTTGGGCGCTCCCTCATAGTGCAGATGGTACCTGGGGTCGCTTTGCCATTCCTTCTTCATCTTCTTCACAAAAAGGGAAAGGACTGAAAGGATCCTGACTGTCTTTTTGTCCATATTCTCCAGCTCGATTCCTGGGCAGCAGAGCACAGCCCCCTTCACTTCCGGATGCCTGGAGACTATCAGAGCTGCAATGGCTCCGCCCATGCTATGGCCTACCACTGACACTTCCTTATATTTTCCCAGAAGGTCCACAAGGGCATTTTCAGCAACACCCACCCAATCCTTTTGACCCGATGAGATGAAATCCTTCCCTGTAGTTCCATGTCCTGGGAGACGGGGGACGAAGCAGTCGAAGCCTTTTTCATATAGATCCTCCGCAGGACGCACCAGCTCTCCCGGGTATCCTGTGAAGCCATGTACCAGAAGCACAGCCTTTTCGGCTCTTGGCTCATGGAGAAGGGTGAAGGGACGGGCTGCAGGGATTACAGGGCCCTTATCACAATAGAAGTCCCTACTCCAATCTGTAGGGACGGAAAAAACGTAAGGAAGATTACTGTTCACCAGAGTGCCTCCTCAAGCACATTCAATAGGTCGATCCTGGACCTGACTCCAGTCTTCTGGAAAATGTTTGCTATATGGTTGTTTACAGTGTTTACGCTGATTCCCAGCTCAAAGCCAATCTCCTTGTTGGTCATTCCACGGCGGATAAGCTTGATGACCTCAAACTCACGCTCAGTGATATGGTACTTGCTGTAGTCTTCAAGGGTAGGCTCAGAGTTCTTCCTCACTTCAGTCTTCTCAGCCTTCTCTAGAGCTATGAACATGAATGTAAGGTACATGATGAAGTATGCCATCTCCACAAAGGCGAAGATCAGGGACCTGAGGTTGGTCCAGATGGCACATATCACCAGAAGAGGCAGGATGGAAAGGGAGATGATGCAGAACACCAGGGCTACACTTTTCACCAGCCTGTTTTCAATGCTTCCGTAGCTTTTTGCTGATACCACCAGACAATATGACACATTCATTGCCGCAAGAAGGGCCTGGATCTGTGATAGGATCACAATATCCCAGATGATTGCAGAGGCGGAGACCAGAAGATAGACTAGGCCGACGAGGAAGGTTACCACAATCTCCACCTTGTTCATGGGACGGGCTATAAGCCAGTTCACGAAGCGGCACATGAAGACGATTATGAAGGAAGTGTCTATGAGGAAGATCACATCAAAGACAATATCCAGCACAAACTTGGGGACTCCAGTGAAAAGGAAGCCGGAAAGCAGATTGTAGGTAAAGAGTACCGCCATTCCCAGAAGAGTAGCGCATAGTACAATGTTCCACTGAGCCCAGCTCTCTTCCTTCCTTTTGGAAAGGACCACTGTAAGGGACAGATCCATAGACACTATCACCAGGGAGGCAAGGCTCAGAAAAAGGGCTGCCTTATCCATCTAGAATCTGTTCCTTGCCTGAGACATGTCAGCCTTTCCAAGGACCGTCTTCAGGTCATCAAGGAATAGAGGAAGAGTCGTGGCGGCAAAGCCTGTATCCATTTCGCTGATTACGTTGTAGTCCCTTGCGTTCTGGTCTGCCACAGCAAGCTTAGGATAGATCTTGAAGTTTACGTTCAGGCCGGAAGTAAGGAAGTAGCGGGAAGACAGTTCGAAGTCAGGGAAGCTGACCTGCACCCTTCTCTTCAGTGTCTCTGTATCTGCAACTCTCTTTGGACAAGTCTCGAAAAGCGCAAAGTAGAGATAGAAGGATGGAGCGAAGTAGAGCATCTTCACCTTCTTCTTCTCTGCAATGGCCTTTGAAGCATCCACATCCTCAAGAGTTGCTCCCACGTCATCAAGACCGAAGAGGCACCAGACAGAGGAGAACTTTCCTTTGGTTCTCATGGATCCGGCTTCGGATAGGATCTTATCAAGGGTGGTTCCTGTAGCCTTCACCACAGTAAGGTTTGAATATCTGCAGTCTTTCCTGAACTGGGAGAAGAATGTTGCCTCAGCATCAGTGGCACAGACCAAAAGCATTGAAGGTTTAGCATCAACCTTGTTCTTCTTTCTTATAGTCATTTCAGTTGTTCTCCTTTGTCTTGTTCTGGAAGTAGAAGTCACTTTCGATCGGCAGAGCTCCGAAGACACCCTGGAGGTAGCCTTCATAGATTCCCTGCTTAGCCTTCATGCCCTTGTAGTCTGCAAGGGATGTGTAGACAGTAGAGCTTTCCTCACCCTTCTCTGCAAACCAGATGGCATCCTTTCTCATGAGATCCTTCTGGAGAAGGGCTGGGTTGCAGTCCACCACAATAAGCTGGGACTGGGTGTCGTTGGTATGGAATATCTCCATGATATGTGTAAGCACATATGGATGGAGAAGCTGGCCGAAGTCATCGATGACGATGGTCTTTTCAGAAGAGAAAGCCTCAAAGAAGGAGACAGCGATAAGAATCAGTCTTCTCAGGGAAAGGGATTCATTCATGAAGGTCTGGCCATAGGCTTCAGTTCCCTTGGCGTTGACGAAGCAGTGGGAGATACCTACAGTCTCCATGCCTTTGTCATTTCTGATGACCTGGAGGCGGAAGATATCTGTAATGTCCAGAGCCCAGAGGAAGGACACTATCTGGTCGCTCCACTCAGGATGGGTCTTAAGGGCGTCAACGATCACCCTTTCAGCTCCAGCACCATATCCAAGAGGAAGGACGTTAAGATTCTTCTCAAGCCAGGAGTAGACCTCAAGAGCTGTCTGTCCACCCTTCAGGGCAGCTCCCTGGAGGAAGGATCTGTCATCAGCAAGTTTAGATACCAGTCTCTTCTTCTCTCCTCTGTAGTATTTTCCGAAGCGGTATACATATCCGCTATCAGTCCACTTTCTCTCGAACATGATCTTCTTGGATCCGTTCATGATGTAGTAGAGGGATTCCTCATAGAAGCCATCCTGGGTAGCCTTGATGGTATAGCGGGCTATGACGCTAGGCTTATCCTCATCTCCAGGAACTCCCCTGTCCAGAAGGATATCCATAGAGATCACAGAAGGCCTTGTCTTGCCGTCGCCATATGCAAAAGCTGCCTTTGACAGGTAGCGACGCAGTGGATTCTCCACCTCTTCCGGAGCAAAGACAATGCCCTTTACAGCTTCCAGTGCCCTGACAAAGGAGCTCTTTCCGGCTCCATTGGGACCGATGATGGCAGATGTCTTGAGAATATTGAACTTTTCTGTGCCCTGGACAGTCTTTGTAAGGTCAAGCCTTTTGTCGTTGAGGGCCACGAAGGATATTGTCTGGGGATTCTTAACAGACTTGAAGTTTGCAAGTGTCATGGACAATAGCATGGGAATACCTCCAAATTACCGATAGATTAACTATAACAGATGTTGGAAAAAAAGCAAAAAACTCATTTTTTTGCTTTTCCTGCTTCAAATGATAGCCCGGAAAGCAAGAAAAACACAAATAATTCAATTGCTTATTTATCAAAAATCTTTCAAATTTCGTTTTATCTTTAAAGAATAAGAACATCATTAAGCAGTTTTTTACATAAACTACTTAAAATTTGTCAAGTAAAATCCCCCATCCATATGGAAAGGGGGAGGAAAAACTCATTTCAGCAGGAAATCATAGGGAGAGAGGGAAGTGGTCTCTGTAACAGTGGTGGTAGGGCTGTACTGGGCCAGAGCCTTGTCGTTGCTTTCCTTGATCGAGCTAAGGGTGGCATAGAGCCTATTTACATCCCTGTCAGATACCCTGGTCTGCATGGCAGATAGATACCTCAAAGCACCATCCAGGTCTCCGCTTACAGCAATGAGGAGGGCTGCATTGTAGCCGGAAGGAATATGACCTTCGCTATTCCAAATATCATTGAAAAGGGTATATGCATATGCATAGCTTCCATCCTTTACGGCATCATAGGCTTCCTTGGCCCTTTCGTTCTTTGGACTGTTGGCCAGCAGCTCCACGTTGACCCTGCCTGATGTGGGCACGAAGTCTGCAACCATCTGGCTTACCATATCGCTGATGGTGTCGGAAATTGCATCGGATTGGGAATATCTGAAGATGAGAGGGAATTCAGGATCGTAGACCTCCACATAGTTCTTGGTGCTTGAATACTCCTTCATGGCAATGATCCTGTCTGTAGCAGTATCCAGCACAGAGATTGTGACACCCAGGTCTATGGAACGGTGGATGTAGTATGTAGTGTACTTGGTTCCGTCCTTCTCATATGTGTCAGCCGTTACAAATTCATCGTTATAGAACCTGGTGATCTTTGGAACTATTAGGGCATCTACACCTTCAGCCTTCAATAGCTCTGATGGATTCTTTCCGATCTTGTAGAAGCTGAGATATGTATCTGTCTTCTCAGGGGAGAGAACTGAGTAATAGGAGGACCTGGAGAACACCTTGTTCACCATTTGAGTCAGCTCCTTGGCACAGCTATCGTTGACCTTATCGTAGTCGAAGGTGGAGAAGATCATATATGTACTGATGGTGGGATCAGTGATATCGAAACGGAGGAAGAGAGGAATTCTCTGGGAGCTCTTGAATGGAGAAGCGGAGGCCACAGCCACATTTCTGTACTGTGACATGTTCACATTGGAGGGCTTCTGATAGGAAAGGCTCACCGATGTGGCGCAGGACACCAGAAGAAGCATGGCAATTACAGCCACAGATAATATCTTTTTCATATTCATTCCTTATTTTGTATTAGCCAATTATGACTGAAAAACAGCCGTAGATAAAGGATAAATGGAAATTAAAACCATCCATTGTCCCTTTAGAGTACAGTTTTTCTTCCTCTCCATCCTATGGAGTGAATCGGCAAAAAGGCGTAGACTCCATAAACATGTACTGGATAGAAGACGATAGTGAAGCTGTAGAGGAGTGTGAGGAGCTTTATTCCATTATCCCAATCATCGACGAAAGCGATCTCTCAGACCTTGAAGAGGACCAGCTCGCAGACCTTGATGACGAAGAGGAGGATATTGATTTCTGATGAAAAGCCTATCTTCAGAGTCCGCTCCTCTTCTTTTCAGCAACCGCTATCTCTTCTCCCTGGCCCTGCCCCTTATGGCTGACACAGCCCTTTCGGTGGCTGTAGGCGTTGCAGACACCATGATGGTGGCCCAGGCAGGAGAGGCCGCAGTAAGCGGAGTCAGCTGCCTAGGCAGTGTCCAGAATCTCTTCATCTTCCTTATCATGGCCTTCGCCACCGGTGGATGCGTAGTTTCCAGCCAGCTTCTGGGCATGGGAGACGAAGACAGGGCAAGACGAAGCGTGAAGATGCTTTTCTACATCTCCTTCCTTACAGCCCTTATACTATCCGCACTTTTCCTTGTCTTCAGGGTCTCCCTGGTGAGCCTCATATTCGGAAAGGTGGAAAAGGACGTATTTGATGCAATAGTCAGCTACGCTCTTCCGATAATGATAAGTATGCCTGCCTATGCCATAATCTCCAGCGGCAACGCCGTGCTCAGGACAGAAGGCAGAAGCAAGGTGACCATGATGGTCTCAATCCTTGTAAACATCGTAAACATCTCTGGCAACGCTCTATGTATCTTCGTCTTCCACATGGGAGCCTTCGGAGTAGGACTATCCTCAGCTATATCACGTTACGTAGGAGCCTTTGTGATGCTGGCTGTAATCATCGCAAAGAACCATAAGCTCTACATCGATGAGCCCTTGAAGTTCGAGTTCGATAAAAACGCCTCAGCCTTGATCCTCAACCATTCCATTCCAATCACCATCGAGAAATCCCTTTTCCATGTGGGAAAGATCCTCATTTCATCCACCATCTCCACCTTCGGAACAGCTTCCATCGCCGCCTTTGCAGTGTTCTCCAACATGGAGACTGTCATCGACATTCCTGGAAACGCCTTCGGCCTGGCTGCCATGACCATCATAGGCCAGTGCTGCGGAGCAAGAAGATACAAGGAAGCGAGATTCTGGGCCGGGAGGATAATTCTATATTCCTATCTATTGATGTGGCTCACATCCTCCTTCTCCTTCTTCGCAATTCCAGAAATCATTAAGCTCTATTCCCTGTCTCCAGAGTCTGTGGCCATTGGCGTGAAGGTGATACGGTTCGACTGCATCAACAGAGCCATCGCCTGGCCTCTGGCCTTTGTGCTTCCGAACATTCTCCATGGCACAGGAGACGCAAAGATGATAATGGTGACATCTGTCCTGGACATGTGGATCTGTAGGGTCCTTCTTGCCAACCTTCTAGGAGTTACATTTGGTCTTGGGCTTCTTGGAACACAGATGGGAATGTGGGCAGACTGGTATGTAAGGATCGCTGTCTTCCTTCCCCGGTTCCTTTCAGGAAAGTGGGAGGCCAAGGGCATTGCTGCAAAAGAAGACAATTCCTGACTTGCCCTAAACTCTCTCAGAATCCATAATCAGCTTATGGAACAGAAATACCTTACAGATACCAGAAATCTCATGACATATATTCTTATGTCTCCCTCCCCTTTCCACGCTGTGGCTGTTGCAGCAAAGGAGCTTGAAGAAAAGGGCTTCATAGCCCTTGATGAAAAGAAGCCCTTTTCAGTAAAGAGAGGAGGAAGCTACTTTGTCACAAGAAACTCCAGCGCCCTGATCGCCTTCCGTATTCCCCAAAGCTTCAAGGGCTTCCATATCTCTTCCGCCCATACTGACGCTCCTTGTCTGAAGATCAAGTGGAATCCTGACGTAAAGGCCAAGGGCCTTCCTTCCAGACTTAATGTGGAGACCTACGGCGGCCTTCTTCTCCAGTCCTGGTTCGACCGTCCCCTTTCCATTGCTGGAAGAGTGTACATAAAAAGAGGAGACAGAAGTGAAGAGAAGCTGGTGAACATGGGACAGAAATACACTGTGCTCATTCCCAACCTTGCAATCCACCAGAACAGGGAGGCCAACAACGGATGGAAAATCAGCGTCCAGAAGGAGATGCTTCCTCTCTTCTCAGACTCGGACCTTTCCTTCATGGATGCCCTCGCCCTGTCTTCAGAGTGCAGGAAGGAAGATATCCTGGACTATGAGCTCTTCCTATACAACAGAACCAGCCCAACCTTCTGGGGTGCAGAGGGAGAGTATTTCTCATCTCCAAAGATCGATGACCTGGGCTGTGCCTGGAGCGCACTGGAAGCGTTGAAGGATTCACAGCCCAAGGACCACATCGCCCTATGTGCCCTTTTCGACAACGAAGAGACAGGAAGCGGAACAAAGCAGGGTGCCCTTTCAGACTTCCTATACTCGGTGACACAGAGGATCATGGCATCCCTGGGCCTGGGAGAGGAGGAAAGATATATGATGTATGCCTCCTCCAGAATGGTCAGTGCAGACAACGGCCACGCTGTGCATCCGGCATGGAAAGAGAAGAGCGACATCACAAACATGCCGAGAATGAATGGAGGAGTGCTGGTAAAGTATTCAGCATCCCAGAAATACACCACAGACGGTGAGTCTGGAGCCTACATAAGGAGCCTTATGGAAAGAAACTCCATTCCTTATCAGGTCTTCCACAACAATAGCGACGTGGCAGGAGGAAGCACCCTTGGAAATCTTTCCAGCCAGAAGGTATCCATAAGGACCTGTGATGTAGGATGCGCCCAGCTTTCCATGCATTCATCCTACGAAAGCGGAGGCACAAAAGACACCTCCGCCCTACTTTCCATGTTCTCAGCCTTCTATGAAGACTGAGACATCAATAACCAGTAGTAGTGAAATCTGCATAGGGCCATGAAATGATCGACCCTTCATGGTCCTTGAAATACTTTATTGCCTCGTCCTGGAGATCCAGCTCAAAGTTCTTCACATTCTTTCCCACAAACATGGGGTAACCACCGGCTCCTGTGACACGGTAGTTGCTCATGGCCAAGGTAAGCTTTTTCTCTCCGATCTCCTGTCCCTTCCATAAAAGTCTTGTGACCCTGTGTCCTAGAGGCCTGGAAAGATCGAAGGAGTAGCTGAGGCCATAGTAGTAGTCGTAGTTGTACAGCTCAGCCTTAGGCTCCAGAAAGGCCTTTGAAATGGAAGGGCCTTCTTCTGTAAGGATGAAGAACTCAGCGCATCTCTCAAGTGCCTGCCTTATCTCCTTTTCCCCAACCTCCACAGTGCAGATTGAGTTTGGATACTGGTAGGACGCAAGAATCTCCCTTACTGTCACATTTCTGGAGAAGGAATAGAGATTGTTGTTAAGGGCCGAACAGCTTATATCTGCTCCTGTGGCCTGAAGCTGAAGGAAGTTGAAGAAATCTGCAATATGATTTCCCTTCAGCATGGACTCAAGGTTAGAGGGAGCGGGGATAGCTCGGTCTATTTCTCCAAGCTTTCCGTCAAGCCAGACTTCCACTTCCTCCCCAAGGTCCTTCTTCTCCCTTTCCATAGGAGAGACCTGGTTTTTGGGAGACTTCAGGCCTCCTGTGATTCCATTTCTGTCTATGAAGATTTCTCCATAGAGAAAAGCGAAGGAAGGACACTGGAGAGTCTTGGTTCCGGCGATTTCCATCAGGTCCACCTTTCTATGCTGGTGGGCTGTAAGGACCAGGTCATAGTCCAGCTCCCTGCAGATTCTGCAGGCGATGTTCTCATTGGTGGTCTGAAGAGTCTCGCCTGTCTTCAGGTCACACTCGTAGCCTCCGTGGTATATGAGGACAGATACATCAGCGTTTTCCTTCAGCCAGGCCAATTCTCTTCTGGCTGCAGAAAAGCTGTCTGTTATCTCAAAGTTCTCCAGGTTCTCCTTCTTCTCCCATACGTTGACATAGTCTGTAATGAGACCTGTAAAGCCTACCCTGAGGCCGGAAGAGTCTGTGCGTACCACATGGGGAAGAATCTCCAGCTCTCCTGACCTGTCAATCAGGTTTGCGGCAAGGATTTTCCCTCCGCTTTCCTTATAGAAGGATGAGAAGAGAGAATAGCCATAGTTGAAGTCATGGTTACCTGGAACCAGGTAGTCCACTCCAGCCTTCTTCATAGCCTCAGCCTGGGGAAAGGGGGAAAACACATTCCTGTCCATTACATACTTGGACAATGCAGAGCCCTGAAGGTTGTCTCCTCCGTCAATGACCACTGTATCTTCATCCTTTTCATAGGAAGCCATAATCCTGTAGTGTCCCATGTTGGACACTCCAGGAATATGGTACATGGTGGGAAACAGATAGGAATGGAGATCGCTGGTATAGATAAGTCTCATATCAGATGCCCCTGGCAAGTCTGTTTCTAAGCTTGTTGGAGAACCATTCGATGATCAGGATAAGGATTATGAGGCCGATGAGGATTGCTCCTGCCTGATTCCACTTGTAGTAGTTCATGGCAAATACAAGAGGAGCACCGATACCGCCGGCTCCTACCAGGCCCAGGACAGTGGTGTCTCGAAGATTCATGTCGAATCTGTAGATCAATGTAGACGCAAAATCAGCAGAGATCTGAGGGATTATTCCATATCTTATTTTCTGGAAAGTTGTGCATCCGGAAGCATCAAGGGATTCCAGGATCCTTGGGTCCAGGTCCTCAATGGATTCGATGAACATCTTTGATATCATTCCGATGGAGCATACGCTCATGGTCAAGAGGCCTGCAAATGGGCCAGGTCCTGTGACACGGATGAACATAAGACCGTAGACAAAGGCCGGAATGGTCCTGATGGCCATTACCACTGTCCTGAAGAAGATGGCAATGGGGGACGGTACGATGTTTGTTGCGCCCAGGAAGGCGAAGGGCACAGCCAGAACCGCTCCCACCAGAGTTCCCAGGAAGGCAATGCACAGTGTCTCGACAAGAAGATAGAGAACTCCTTCCTTTGTAAGGCTGAAGAGAAGCTCCTTGGAAGGATGGAATATTCCGTTGAGTATGGACTTAGCAACTGCCCAGCCATCCATTTCTGTTCCCGCCGATCCTGTGAAGGCAGAGCTTGACCATGCCACAAGGCCAGCGATTATCACCAGAGTCAACACTGTCCATATCCAGAGATTTGGACGGGCTTCATACATTTCCTGGACTGTCATGCCCGGCTTCCAGGGGCTGGGCTTTGCTTTCTTTTCCTTTTTCATATCCCCTCCTCAGCTGAGCTTTTCCCTGAGCCAGAAGCTCAGGTATTCAATGATGACTACTGTAACAAAGAGAACTATAAGGATCATTCCCACCTTACTGTAGTTTCCCCAACCTATCTGGGAGTTGAGTATAAGTCCGATACCGCCGGCTCCTACGTAGCCAAGGATGGCAGCATATCTTACGTTTCCTTCGAAGCAGTAGAGGGAATTTGAAAGATAGCCAGGAAGAATCTGAGGAATTATGGATTCCCAGAATGCCCTTACCTTGGAGCAGCCCATGGCCTCCATTGCCTCAAAAGGTCCCATATCTGTGGTCTCGATCTGCTCATAGAGAAGCTTTCCCACATAGGAGAAGGTGAATATGGCTATGGCCACGGTACCAGCTGTGGTTCCAAGACCGAAAATGAAGGTGGCGATAAGGGCTGTGACCAAGGTCGGCAAAGTTCGGGCCACGGAAAAGAGAAGCCTTACAGCGATTATCAGCACCTTGCTCTTTACAATGTTGGAGGAAGCAAGCATGGCCATTGGGATTGCCACAAGAGCTCCAACCATACTGCCGATGATGCTCATCTTGATGGTATCGAAGAGAGGAGTCCAGATGGATGGAATGTAGGATGTGTCTGGTGGGAACATCTTTCCAAGAATCTTCCAGAACTGGTTTCCCCTCTTTACAAGCATGGAAAGATTGAAGCCGGTCACTGAAATGGAGACAATGGAGACCACCACAAGGATGAAGAGTACGAGAGGAGTTCTTGAGGCCTTCTCCTCTATCGTCTTTCCGTTTTCCAGTCTATATACCTTTGGTTTAAATATTTTGTCGTAAAGGGACATAGGTCATTCCTTCTTCAAGAGATCTTCGGAGGATCCCACTGCGTCCAGGTCTCCGCCATAGATTTCAGAGAGTATGGCGTCATTGATCTTTGATGCAGGTCCGTCATAGACGATTCTGCCAGCCTTGATGCCGATTATTCGGTCTACATATTCCAAGGCAAGGTCCACATGGTGGATGTTGATCAGTACAGAGATGTTCATCTCCCTGTTGATCTTCCTGAAGTCATCCATGACCTGTCTTGCTGTAACAGGGTCCAGGGCGGCTACAGGCTCGTCTGCCAGGATTATGGCTGGATTCTGGGCCAGGGTACGGGCCAAGGCCACTCTCTGCTGCTGGCCTCCTGAAAGCTGGTCGCATCTGGTGTAGGCCTTTTCCAGGATGCCCATATTGTCCAGAGCCTCCAGTGCCTTCACCTTCATCTCCTTAGGGAAAACTCCCAGAAGCACACGCCAGAAGGGCATGTCCGGAACAAAGGATGTCAGGACATTCTTTATTACAGTGGTTCTTGTTACAAGATTGAAGGACTGGAAGATCATACCTATCTTTCGTCTGAACTTCCTAAGTTCCTTTCCCTTGAGGCTTCCCACATCGGTTCCATCAACAGTGAGAGTGCCATCTGTGATGTCATGCATTCTGTTGATAGATCTGATAAGAGTGGATTTTCCGGCTCCAGAGAGACCGATGATGCCTACAAACTCTCCCTGTTCGATGGAAAGGGAAACATCGGATAGGCCCTTTACTCCATTGGGATAAACTTTACTTACATGGTCGAAAATAATCACGGGAAACCTCCAGAGAAAGGGCAGAATGATCTGCCCCTTCTTAATTGTGGTCTAGAATCAGTCCTTGAAGAGCTTCTGGACCTGGCGAGCTGCGTTGTAGTCGCTATCCACTGCAACCTGATATCCTTCGTGGTTGTAGATGGAGATGACAGCCTTGCCTTCTGGAGTCTTTGCGATCTCGATGAAAGCTTCCTGGAGAGCTTCTGTGAACTCAGGAGTCATGATGTCAGAGCTCTTGGAAGCGCTGATTGTGTCGTTCATGATGAAGTCTGTTACACCGATGACGTCCATATCTTCCCAGATTGTGTTAGGTCTGCCCCACTCTGCCTGCCACTGCTTCTCATAGTCCTGTCTTCCGTCAGCATAGCAGACGATGACATCATACATACCGGAAGCCATGCCTGCGAAAGCTGCTGCATATCCAGCCTGTACAGCGTGGTCAAGGTCAGCAACAGTCTTTCCGAATCTCTCGTTGAGCCAGATGGAAGGATAGATGTAGCCTGCGCTGGAAGTTGTGGAAGCAACACCCCATGAGCATGCGTTGAGATCATCCCAAGTAAGGGCTTCACCATTGTTGACCTTTGCAGCAAGAGCCTTTCCCTTCTCTGTGACTCCAGCGTAGATAAGAGATCTGTAGCCTACAACCAGGTCTGTGCTGTTTGTAATAGGCTCGTTGGTGTTCCATGTGATTGGATCCAGGCTGTCTACGCTCTTTCCCTGACGGAGAGCTGTAAGGATTGCTGTTGCACCCTCTTCATACTGGACATATGTTCCAGCTGGGATGAAAGCAAGGTCTGTTGTTCCTGCGTCAAGAGCTTCACCGGCTGCTTCGTAGGATGTGCTGACGTTGATCTTTACGTTGTTCACTGTCCAACCCTGGGAAGCGAGCTGAGTCTTCAAAAGGCCTTCAAGAGGCTTTGTTGCCACGACAACTGCATCTGGATCTCTTGATGGGATGAATGTGATTGTGAGAGTATCCACAGTCTTTGAATCTGCCTGGGCTTCTGCTGCACCCTGGGCAAAAACGCTGGCCATCATAAGGATGGCAAGAAGAATAGTGATGGTCTTCTTCATTTGTTTTTCTCCTCTATATCTTTGTCTTTTCAGACATTGACACCATTTTCTACTCCTCCTCGAAGGCGGCCTGGATGTAGACCGTCAAAGGAGCGGCAGGTCTCTTAAGTCTTGAGTAGATAAGTAGATTGGTTATGTCCCAAAGCTGTTCGGAACACATTCTAACGACAGGGAATCTGGTCTTCCTGTAGTCCAGGTCTATATCTCTTCTCAGAACCATGAGAGGTTTTTCTGCACTTTTCTCATATTCCTCCAGGACCCCTTCCTCGATGAGCTGGGTTCCAAGGACCACTCCATCTGCTCCCCTTTCAAGAGCCTTTCTCATGAGAACTCTTCCGTCCTCTTCGGAAAGGGAGCCCATAAGGAACAGGCCTTCTTCAAAGACCCCTTCCTCCTCCATGATCATCTTTACACCTTCAGCTCTTCTGTAGCCGATGGCGATTCCATCCACCTCTTCAGCTCCGCTAAGGAAGGCGATGTGTCTGCATCCCTTCTCCTTCAGGTACTGAAAACTCTTCCTTACAGGAGTGTCGTAGTCGATGAAGAGTCTGTCGAAGATGGTTGCGCTGCTATTGTTGTTGAGAAATATGACGTTTTGTGAGGAGAGAATCATTTCATTGATCTCTTCTTCGGAGAAAATTCCAATGGCTATGATTGCATCCTTCTCCTCCACAACTCCCCTTTCAAGCCTGGAAAAGGAGTACTTTACGTCCAGTTCTGAAAGAGGCACCAGATTGTCATAGGAGATTTCCTTGCTTCTTGACTTGGGAATCATGTGCCAGTCGGCAATTCCAATCTTGATTACCTTGCTTTCATCCTTTTTCTGTCGTGGAGTACGGTATCCCAGTTCTGCTGCCGCCTTCTTGATTGCAAGCCTCACTTCCTTTGATACCACAAATGTAGGATCCTGGTTCAGGACCCTGCTTGCTGCAGCCTGGGAAACATTTGCCTTCTTTGCAATATCTGATAAGTTAGCCATTGACCCCATTCTTATGCTTTTATGGAAGAGTTTCAATATTTTTAAGTGTTTTTTTACCAAAACAACCACATTTTTACCATTTCTTAACCAAGAAGCTTCTTTAGTCTAAAACACAATGAGGTGAACTCTTGTTGGAGGCCAAGTGGAATGAAGGGCAAGACAGAATAACATTTCTTTGTATTGTAAAGATTAATTCATTTACATCAAGTTCGTTGAAAAAAAAGGGAAGACAAGCCTTCCTAGCCCTCTTCCCAAATACCTCAAATTAAGCCGAAATCATCTGTTTTCTGCTGTAGCTCTCCAAAGTCTCTCCAGGTTATAGAACTCCCTAAGCTCCGGACTCATGAGATGGATGACGATATCTCCGCAGTCGATAAGTTCCCAGCCGTCGTCTCCAGGAGTCTTATGCCTGTTGTTGACCTTCAGACCGGAGTCGTTGATCTCATCCCAGATCTGGTGCACTACACCCTTCAGGTGTCCAACTGAATTCACAGTTCCTATGACGAATGCTTCTGTCCAGGAGGACTCGGACATATCTACAACAACCACATCCTGACAGTTGTGGTCTTCCAGGTATTTCTTGAATTTCTCTGCAATTACTTTAATTTCTTCTTTCATATCTTTCCTTCAGCCATCAAACTATAGCCTTTATCCATTTTTTTAGAAAGAGGGCCTTCCCTTCTCCGTCCTCTTCTTCTCCAACCGCAGTCTCCGCCCTATATTCCTGGAAGGAGCTTCCATATTTCTTCACCATACGGAATAGTGCCTCATCAAAGCCTTCAGATATGGTCTTCATGGAAGAGAAGAACTCTGAAGAGGAGATGCTCTTCTTCTCTTTTCCATAGGCCTCCGTCAAGCTTTCCGTCTCTGTAAAGGCCACAAGGGAGGAAACCACAGCCTCCCTCTGTCTCCACTGGCTTACCTCCACTCTATAGAGCTTCACTCTAGGAAAAAGGGAAGATACCAGTTCTTCCAACTCCCCTTCCCCTGTCATCTCCTGGAGAAGAGCCTTATCTATGGTGACCATAGCGCCATCATCCCGGGATGAGTACACCACAACGCCTTCCTCTGACCAGAGCCCGATACTTTCACTTCCTCTGGAGCAAGAAGAAAGAAGAACAAGCAGTAAGGCTGGGAGTAGAGAAAGGAGAAGACGCTTCACAGTTCCATTCCTTTCTCCAGATAGGAATATAGCTCTGTGGTCACTTCAGCTTCCTTAATACCCTCTTTCTTCATGTATGGGCGCTGCATATCGATTATCTCCATCACCATGGCTTCCAGAGTGGGACGGGAGAAAATTCTCTTACGGTCCTCATCTCCAAGATGCTTCCTTCCCTTCTCAGTATAGTCTGCAATGTACAGTACTGCACCAAGCTTTCCCATTTCCTTGTGACCCAAAGTATGGTGCCTTACAGCAAGCTTCATGGAAAAAGGCACTGGGGAGCCGCAGTCCTTTTCAAAGTTAATGGCAGCCAGGGCTCCATGGAGGAGCATAGGATTCTTCCTTTCTTCAGGAAAAACTTCGAATCCCTGATTCTCCACCAGAGCTATGGTCTCTTCCCCACCGTCATAGCGGTAGGCGTCATGGTATATGCCGTCTATTTCCGCTTCCCTTACGTCAAGATTGAACCGGGAGGCAAGAAGGCGGGACACTTCCACAACTCCAAGGGAGTGGATGAATCTCGATTCCTTTTCCCTGGACTTCACCAGTCCTTCAATTTCTATATAATCCAGCATCCTCAATATACTCCAGGACAGATGGAGAAAGGACAGAGAACTCTCCTTTTCTCACTTCAGTGCTTGATGCTTCTGTAAGGGGGCTGGGGATGAAGATTATCTCAACGCCCTCAGGAATTCTAGATGCACCTTCACCCCTCTTGAAGCAGTAGAATCTCACATGGGTCTTGAGATATTCCCAGTCATGCCACTTCTCGAGAGTGTCTACGATGTCAGAACCGATGATGAAGTTCACCTTGCCGTCATCTTCCATTTCATCATAGAAATGGCGGATTGTATCGCTGGTATAGCTGACGCCTTTCCTCTTTCCTTCCCAGTCAGAGACCACCATAAAGAGGTCATCCTCCGGATAAAGGTCAGCGTAGTCGATTATGGCAAGGGACAGCATCTCCATTCTGGAGTCAAAATCCGCGCCCCTGCTTTCCCTTTTGAAGGCGGAAGTATAGGCAGGAATCACATATAGGGTGGTGATATCTGTAAATGTGGCGATATTGTGGAAGAGATTGATGTGCCCCATGTGGACAGGATCAAAGGATCCTCCCAGGATAGCCTTCTTTTCACTCTTCATCCCTATAGACCGCATCCTTGTCCATTCTGGAGGTGAAGCCTCCGTCATCATCCTTCTTTGTCTCATCCAGATCAGCAAGCTTCATGAAGGCCTTCTTCACATCCTCCAATAGCTCATCCATGTAGATGGAGAGAGGAAGCACTGTTTCAGAGCTGTACTTCTCCTTGAGAAGACGGAATCTCTCTTCTCCCCCCTCTTCATCGATCTTTGTGCCGATGATTACAAAAGGCTTTTCAACCAGGTCTTCAGAGTATTTCTGCAGTTCATCCCGTAGCTTGTCGAAGGCTGTAAGGCACCCTTCATCGCTGGTATCTATAAGATAGGCCAGGCCCTTGGTACGCGATATGTGGCGAAGGAACTTGAAGCCCATGCCTAAGCCTTCGCTGGCTCCTTCCAGGATTCCAGGAATATCTGCCAAGACCACATCGTTGTCATAGACCCTCATTACTCCAAGCTGTGGAATCTTTGTGGTGAAAGGGTATCCTGCAACCTTGCTTCTTGCATTTGTAAGGAGATTCAGAAGAGATGACTTCCCTGCATTTGGAAAGCCTACGAAGCCTATGTCTGCTATGACAAGAAGCTCCACTCCAATTCTCATGGCTTCACCCTTCTCTCCCGGCTGGGCGAAACGTGGAGTCTGATGGGTGGATGTGCGGAAGTGCCAGTTGCCCAGGCCTCCCTTTCCACCTTTGAGAAAAACAAATCTGTCCAGGCCGGTAAGGTCCTTGATGACTTCACCGGTCTCGGCATTCTTTATGACAGTTCCGGGAGGTACTGGAATCTCCACATCCTTTCCGTCACGGCCATACATTCTTGCACCTTGTCCGCCACGTCCGTTTTCAGCACGATAGACCCTGACCATCTTTAAGTGGCCCAGAGTCCTCAGATTGTCCTTGACGACGAAGACCACATCTCCGCCCCTTCCGCCGTCGCCTCCATCAGGTCCACCTTTTGGAACGAACTTTTCACGACGGAAGGAGACGCAACCTGCGCCTCCATCCCCTGACTGTACATCAATATATGTTTCGTCTGAAAATCCAAACATAGACTAAAGTGCTGATTCTCAGTTCTCTGCCTCAGCAGCAACGATTGAGCAGTACTTTCTGTTCTTTCTTTCGTGGAACTTTACTGTACCTGCAACCTTTGCAAACAGAGTATAGTCTGTACCGCATCCGCAGTTCTCACCTGCATGGATCTTTGTGCCATGCTGGCGAACGATGATTTCACCAGCCTTTACAGACTGACCACCAAATCTCTTGACACCAAGGCGCTGAGCATTGGAATCACGACCGTTGCGGGAAGATCCGCCACCTTTCTTATGTGCCATACTATCTCCTCCTTAGCCTTCAATCTTGTTGATTGTGATCTTGGTGTACTTCTCTCTATGTCCCTGAGTTCTTCTGTAACCCTTTCTTCTGTGGAACTTGTAGACCTTCACCTTGTCTGCCTTCACTTCTTCACCGACAGTAGCGAGAACCTTTGCGCCTTCGACACATGGTGTACCGAACTTTGCATTCTCTCCATCTACCACAGCAAGAACCTTTTCGATCTCATAGGAAGCACCAGCTTCCAGTGGGAGTCTATCGACAAGAAGTACTGCGCCTTCTTCTGCCTTATACTGCTTGCCGAGGATTTCTACTAATGCGTACATGTATTCGTCCTTATTTCGAGTTTTTGTACAGTGATTTTCCCCTTTTCCCCAAAAAGGGACAAGAAGGGATGAAGAAAAAGAGGGGAAAGAAATGGAAATAATCCTCTTTTCAACCAACCGTTCGGTTGATATACTTCCCCTATGGATAGGAAGATGGACATTCTTGATAAAGCTATGGATATCGTCAGCAGTGAAGGCATCGACGCCTTGACCATGAGTAGTCTTGCCAAAGAGGAGGGGCTGTCGAAGGCTACCCTATACCATTATTTCACTTCCAAGGAAGAGATTCTTTCAGAGATGATGGCCCTTGGCCACAGAAGACTGATGAAGAAGGGCTTCCCTTTGGACCTGGGAGGAAAGCCTGATGAGATTCTCAAGAAAGCAGCCCAAGGATGGGAGGAGATCTTCCAGGAGGAGGATAACTGGAAGTTTCTCCGTGTGGTCTTTGCCCTTCACTTCACAAATAGGGATGCATATGACGAATACAGGTCCCTGTCACTGATGCTGTCTTCCCATGCAACTGTCATCGTCTCAGCCTTTCCCATAACGGAAGAGAAGAAGAGGGTGCTTGCCCCACTGTTCTCGTCCCTTCTTCTTGTTACAGTTGAAAAGATACTGGAGGATGAGGAAAGGGATTTCTATGAAAGCCTCAAGGGAATCCTGACACTCATTGGCTAATTCCAGTCCAGTCTCGCCTTTCCTGAATAGGCTTCACCTTTGAGAGTAAGGGTCACCTTACCTTTTTCAATGAAGAAGGAGGTCCTTCCATACTGGTTCCAGTCACTGCTGTAAGATCCTTCCAGCACCACTTTGCCGCCACTGTCCTGGACCTTTATATATATCTTGCCGGAAAGTGTCTCCAGGTCCAGCTTCACTTCCCTATCCTCATCGAAATCTAGAGTATAGGTCCTTTCTCCCTGGAAGTATTCTGCATCAACGGATATGGATGTCTCCCCTTCGACGATTCTCCCCTTCAGATCCTCTGAAGAGCAGGAAATAAGGAGAAGAAAAAGAAGAATTGGAACAAGGAGTCTCTTCATCATAGGCCTCTTAATTGAACAAGTGTTCGCCTACAATATCACTTCTTCCCTCCCTTTGCAATATGCGCCCTTTCCGGGCGCACATTCTTTACATTACTTCCAGGAATGGAACTCCTATGAGGGCAAAGCCATTTCTCATGACCACTGAAAGCATCTTCACCAGCATGACCCTGGCCTTCACCAGTTCAGGGCTTTCTGCGTTAAGGATCCTGTTGTCATGATAGTAGTGGCTGAAGGTCTTTGCAGCATCATAGAGGAAGCCTGCAATCACAGATGGATCGAAGCCATCTGCAGCCTTCTCAACTATTTCAGGGAAGGAGTCTATAAGCTTCAGGAGGGCCTTCTCGTCGTCGAGAGAAAGTAACGATCCATCGAAATCCCCCTCCTCCCCTTCATACTTACGGAGAATGGAGGAGATTCTGGCTCCTGTATACTGGAGATAGGGGCCTGTATTTCCATTGAAGGAAATGGACTCTTTTGGATTGAAGACCATATCCTTTGTAGGAGAAACCTGCAGCAAGTAGTAGTTGAGGGCACCAAGAGCAATCTTGCGTCCTGTCTCCTCCACGTCCTCCACTTCCCCTTCTCTGCCCTTGGCGATTATCTCCTCCTTGGCAAGAGTGGTCAGCTCAGACAACAGGTCATCTGCATCAACAACTGTGCCTTCCCTGCTCTTCATCTTTCCTTCTGGAAGGTTGACCATGCCGTAGGAAAGGTGATGAAGCTCCTTGGCCCACTCATAGCCAAGAAGACCAAGACAGTAGAAAAGAACTGTAAAGTGATATTTCTGCTCAGAAGCAACTACATAGGTAAGAGAATCGAAGGGCCAGTCTTCATGACGGCGGATAGCTGTTCCGATATCCTGAGTCATATAGAGTGAGGTTCCATCCTTACGGAGAAGGACCTTCTTGTCAAGACCGATTGGTGAAAGGTCTACCTGTACGCTACCATCCTCCTCCTTCTGGAAGATTCCCTTCTCCACACCCTTCAGAATCTCTTCCTTGCCGAATTTGTAGGTTTCGGATTCATAGTAGAACTTGTCGAAGGAGATGCCCATGTTCCTGTAGCTCTCCTCCAGGCCTGAGATTGTCCAGCCATTCATCTTCTCCCAGAGAGCCCTTACTTCCTGGTCTCCATCTTCCCAGGCCCTGAGCATTTTCTGGGCCTCCTGGTCAGGATCCACCCAATCCGGGCTGAGGACACAGGAAGGATTCTCTTCCTTCATCTTCTCTGCTTCCTTCTCCCACTGGGCGAAGCGTACGTAGTATCTTCCTACAAAGTGGTCTCCCTTCTCTCCTGTGGATTGTGGAGTCTCACCGTTTCCGAAAAGCTTATAGGCGAGCATGCTCTTGCAGATGTGTACACCTCTGTTATTAATAAGGTTTACCTTCATCACTTCAGCTCCCTGGCTCTTCTGGAGAGCTGACACAGCTTCGCCAAGGCTGTCATTTCTCATATGGCCAAGGTGCAGAGGCTTATTGGTATTCGGGCAGGAGAACTCCACCATAGCCTTGGTTCCCTTCTTCTTCTGGCTTCTTCCATAGCTTTCACCCTTATTCACAACTTCCCTGTATATGGCAGGGGAAAGGGCTGAAATATCCAGTGAAACATTGAAATACGGGCCTGCAATCAGGATGGTTCCTTCAGGATGGTTCTCTCCAATCCTATCCTTCAAATCCTGGGCAATCTGCTGAGGGCCCTTCCTGGCAGCCTTTGCATATGGGAACATGGGGAAAGCAATATCCCCCATATCACTTTTTGGTGGAACTCCAACTGAAAGTGGAGTTATTTCATCTGTACCAAGATAAGCCTTGAGTTCATTCTCAAGGAACGTTTTCCATTCATTCTTAAGTCTAGAGAGCATATTTACCTCGTCTTGATGATAAACCAGCGTCAAGGCGATAGTAAAGTGTCAGAGGCGAATGGATACTTCCCCGCTGGAGAGAGCCTCCCTGCTTCCGTCCCCATATTTCACCAGAAGGTGACCCTGGTCATCTATGTCCAGTGCTTCAGCCTCTATTTCCCTGTCCATCTTTATTACCTGGATCTTCTTTCCCAGGAGGAAGCACTTTTTCCTGTATTCATCCAGGAAGGGCCTTTCCTGGGCCTCAACTATGGCCTTGGAGCATTCTGCCACCACAGTAGCCCTGTCAACCATGGCTTTTCCAGATGGATAGAAGGAGGTGACCTTCTCCCTCAGTTCTGGGGAGAAATCCTCTGGCCTAGACTTCAGATTCACTCCGCAGCCTATAACCACATCCGATAGTCCTCCATTCTCCATGTCCACTATTCCTTCCGTAAGTATTCCTACAGCCTTCTTCTTTCCTATGTAGACATCATTCACCCATTTTATGGAGCATTCTATTCCTGTAAGGCGCTCCATTGTGGTGGCTATGGCCCATGCTGCAGACACTGTCACCAGGGAAGAGGATGCAATCTTGTCTCCCCTGAGGACCAGAGAGAAGTAGACTCCACCTTTAGGGGATTCGAAGACTCTTCCCATTCTCCCCCTTCCACCACTTTGCCTGGAGGTCGCCACTACAAAGGGAGGTTCAACTCCAAGAGCCACCTTCTCCTTTGCGTCCCTATTGGTTGAGACGGTCTCCTCAAGGAAGAAAGGAGTAATGCCGCTTCCCTCCAAGGCCCTCTTTAGGGTAAGGGAGGAGAAGATATCCTCCTCTGTATCCAGTCTGTATCCCCAATGCTTCTTTGCCTCTATGGGATAATCCCTTCTTTTCAGGACTGCAACTGCCTTATTCACAGCCATCCTGGAAACTCCAAGCTTCTCCGATATTTGATTTCCACTGACATATTCCCCTTTGGCTGAAAGGAGCATCTCCAATATTTCCTGTTTCGTGTCCATAAGAGGAGAATAAATGATTACTCTAAGTCTGTAAACCTATTTAAAGCCTCAGGTTGACAATATCGATTCTTAAAAAATATCTTTTCACTCATGATAATGTTGACAGCACTTTTTACAGCTTTGATTGCGGCGGGAGCCTTCATCAAGATTCCCATGATTCCGGTTCCCATGACTCTGCAGACACTTTTCGTCTTCCTTGCAGGTCTTCTCCTTACTCCATCTTCTGCAGCCTCTGCATTGGGCATCTACATCGTCCTTGGTGCAATAGGTCTTCCTATCTTCACTTCCGGCGGTGGCCTCTCTGCCCTTTTCAGCCCCACAGGCGGCTTCATCTTCGGCTTCCTGGTCTCCGCAATAGTAGGTTCCTTCCTGGCAAAGAGAAAGAGAGGATCCTATCTCTACAATATATTCGTTGTAGTGGTAATGGAAGTCATAACATATCTCATCGGTATTCCATGGCTGAAGGTGAAGATTGCATCAACCTGGGCAAAGGCCTTTGCTGTTGGCATGACTCCATTCATCATCGGAGACGCTGTAAAGATGGCTGTAAGCGTAGTTGCAGGAACCATCCTTTACCCAGAGACTGAAAAGCTCAGGAAGAAGCTTTCCTCAAGAGAGAAGGAAGACTGATTCTGAAAC
>JAEDOD010000102.1 GCA_016302165.1 Sphaerochaetaceae bacterium | reverse complement strand
CGATGGTACTGCGGCTCGTCCGCGGGAGAGTAGGTCGCTGCCAGCTTTTTTTTATGCATTTATTCAGCAAAAGCTGAAGATTATATATAGTCTCAATTGAGACATATTCTTGGATGGCTCTTAATGGGCCCTCTAATGAATGTTCAGGTGTCCATAGTAGAGTGGAAATACCCGTTCCCATCCCGAACACGGAAGTAAAACGCTCTCGCGCCGATGGTACTGCAGTTCGTCTGCGGGAGAGTAGGTAGGTGCCTGATTTTTTTTGTTCAATTTTTAACTGAACAGATGTTTTATTTCTTATGGTATGGGCACCTGTTTCCTATGCAGTCTCTATTATTTTGGCTATATGAGCAGACTATGGGCTTATCAATGTTGATTTCAATGCCATACTTCTCCCTTACAAATCCAGTTGCAATCTGGAGAGAGATGTATGCGTTACGCTTGCAGCACCTGGCACCTCCGATTGAGCTCATTCTTGAGATGATGGAGGATGTAAGCTCCATGTTGTCCTTGTAGCCATTGTCTGTTGAAAGAGGGCTTGTACAGTTCAATATGGAAAGGGCAGCACCAAGACTGGCTGCAGCACCGCATACTCCCCATAGACCACACATGGCACCTGGCATCTTCAATGATCTTTCCATAAGTTTATCTAGACATTCTTCCAGGTCAATTGAATATCCGCTATTTCTGATTGCTGCAAGAAATGAGCCACCGTCGATGAAGTGATGCTCAGGGCCGTTGGGAGAAACAAAGCTTTCATTCATGATTGAATTCTGTATTTCAATTGGATCTGTTGCTGTGGATGATAGAAGTAATGGCAATATCTTGCTGTACTTTTCTTCCATATTCATTGTTCCTCCAAAAATGTCCTATTGAGGACATACAAAAGTTCTTTCTTTATGATACCATAAATGTATGGCCTCAATAAAGTTTCAGAAGCCTGCACTATTCCGTAAGGACATGGATGCAGTCTTGCAGACAATGGTAGATGAGAAGATAGGTCCCGGAGATAGGAAGAAAGCTTTCATTAAAGCATTCTCCTCCTATGCCGGAAAGAAGGATGGAGTAGCCCTCCGTTCCTTTATTGATGCTGTGGGCCTGGCCCTGAAGTGCCTTGGACTGGAGGAAGGAGACAGCTGTGCCATAAGCGTTCTTTCCCCTGAAATCTACAGTGAAGCCTTCAGAAGAAATGGAATAAAGCCATATCTGGTGGATGTGGATGATGAAATGATGGTCGACTCAGAAGCTGTGAAGGCTGGGCTGGACAAAGGCGTAAAGGCTGTGCTTTATTTTGAGCCTCTTGGACTTTTGCCTTCCAGTATGGAGTCCATTAAAGCTATAGGCATTCCTGTCATAGAAGATATAACTGAAAGCATCGGAAGCGCATACTCCTCCATTAAGCCTGGAGTAATAGGGGATATAGTCATAGCGGCCACAGAGGAGGACTCCATTGTATCCACAGCCGGTGGCGCTGTGCTTCTTTCAGACAATGAGGAATATCTCTCAATTATGAAGAAGGAAGTTTCAGATTATTCTCCTTTCATTGAGCTTGCTGACATGAATGCAGCCCTAGGTATTGTCCAGCTCGATAAGCTTCCTTCCATTGTCCAGCGTAGATCTTCCATATATGACATCTATCTGGATGAAGCAAGGAAAAGGAATAGGGTTAAGGTCTTCGGCTCTGGAGGCATTGACCTGGAAGTGAATGGATATGGATTCTGCTGCATAATCAACGATAGGCCTGACGAAGCCATACAGCTTGCCCAAAAATATCAGGTTACCATCAGAAAAACCTTTTCAAAGGCCATAGGAGCCCGCTACCAGGATCGATTTGACAGATTCCCTAAGGCTGTTCCTGCTCTTTCAAGAGGCGTAAGCTTCCCACTATATCCCTTCCTGTCTGCAGGAGAGGTGGCTACTGTACAGAAGGTCATAGGAATTTTGAGGTGAAACATGTCCAGAGTAAAGAAAGTTCTCATCATAGCGCCAGAGATCAAAAGCGAAAGCAAGGATGTTGCAGGAGAGATTGAAGAATACCTTGTTGCCAAGGGTATTAAGGTACAGACACTTTTCATAGAGTCCACAGAAGGTACCATGGACATTGGAGATTCTGTGGACCTTATCATTGCTCTTGGGGGTGATGGAACTGTGCTGTATGCAGCACGGTGCGCAGCTCCATATGGAACCACTGTGCTTCCAGTAAACCTTGGAACTTTCGGATATATCACTGAAATTGAAAAATCCGAGTGGAAGGAAAGCCTTGATGCATACCTCTCTGGAGCTGACAACGTTTCCAAAAGACTTATGCTGAAGGTTTCGGTATACAGGAATGGTGAGGAAGTTTTCTTCTCCCGTGGGCTGAACGAAGCTGTAATATGCTCCTCCGGTATTGCAAAGGTCATCAATCTTGGTCTCAGTATGGACAAGACCTTTGCCGGTAACTTCCGCTGTGACGGTATGATTGTTGCAACTCCTACAGGTAGTACAGGATATTCCTTGGCTTCCGGTGGCCCGATTCTTGATGCAGAAATGAGAGCCCTGATCATTACTCCTATCTGTCCATTCACCCTTTCAAATAGACCTGTGGTAACAGGAGAGAAGGAAATAGTGCTGGAAGTACTGGAGCATCAGCGAACAGATATCGTATTGACAGTGGACGGCCAGATCTACTATGAGCTGAAGGCCAACGACAAGATCATAGTTGAAATGAGCTCAAAGAGGCTGAGGCTTATCCATTCCACCAAGAGAAACTTTACGGAAGTCATCAGAGAGAAGCTGCATTGGGCAGGAGACATGAGAAATGCTTGAGAGCCTTCATGTAAGAAACTATGTACTTATAGATAAGCTGGATCTGGAATTCACAGATGGCCTTACCGTCCTTACAGGTGAGACAGGAAGTGGAAAATCCATAATACTTGGAGCCTTAGGCCTGCTTCTTGGCCAGAAGGCTGATAAGGAAGCTGTAAGAAAGGGCTCAGACATGGCTGAAGTTTCAGGGACTTTCTCCATTTCTCCTGTGGTGAGAGATTGGTGCAAAGACCATGAAATAGAATGCGAAGAGGATGAGCTTGTACTTAGAAGGGTCATACGCACCAACGGCAGAAGCTCCTTCAGTGTCAATGGAACAGCCCTCAACAGAAGTGAAGGGGAGGAGCTGGGAATGCTTCTGGTGGATGTATCCAGCCAGCATGCCCACCAGTCACTGATGAAGAATGAAGTTTTGAGGCATGTGCTGGATGAAGCTTCATCATCCTTGATTCTTCTTGATGAATATAGAAATGCCTTCAGAAGCCTTAAGGAAGCGGAAGAGAAGCTGGAGGAGACGAGGCGCCTATCTGAGAAGGGAGCTGAAGAGGCTGACTACATGGCTTTCTGCCTAAAGGAACTGGAGGATGCAGATCTGAAAGTAGGGGAAGAGGAGGAGCTGAAGGAGAAACTGTCTCTTCAGGCTTCCAGTGAGTTTATTGCAGAAAACCTGTCCTCAAGCCAAGATGAACTCCGCTCTGCCCTTTCTTCCCTTAGCGAAGCCCTTTCCAGCCTAAGGAAGGCAGAAAAGAAGGATACATCTCTTGTCGAGTATTCAGAGCGTCTTGAGTCTTCATCCATTGAAATCGAAGATATCCAGATGTCTATCCGGGACCATCTTTCCTCCATGAGCTTCAGTGAAACTGAGATTGAGTTCATGAATCAGCGTCTTTCAGTAATCCAAAGAATGAGAAGGCGCTTTGGAGGATCTGTTGAGGCGGCCCTTGCCCTTATGGCAGAATATAGGGAGAAGCTTGAATTCATTTCAGACAGCAGTGAAGTCCTTTCCTCTCTGGAAAAGAAAGTAGAGGAAAAGAGGAAGGAATTATTGAAGAAGGGAGAAATCCTTACAGCAAAAAGAAAGGAAGGCGCCATTGCCTTTGCTTCCCGTATTGAGTCTAACCTTAGAAGGCTTGGCATGGAAAGCGCTGTATTCAGAATCGATGTAACGCCCTTGGATGAACCAGGACCCTTTGGTAATGACAAAATCGAATATCTTATTGCAGCCAACAAGGGAGAGAAGACCAGCCTTATCCAGAACACCAGCAGTGGTGGAGAGCTTTCCAGGCTTATGCTGGCCATGAAGGTAAGCATGAAGGATAAAGGTAGTGTAGATACCATGCTCTTCGATGAGGTTGACGCAGGAATAGGAGGAAAGGTTGCCCTCTGTGTTGCCAAGGAGCTTAAGGAGCTTTCATCGGAAAAGCAGGTTATAACCATCACCCACCTTGCCCAGATTGCCAGCGAAGCCCATAGACACTACAAGGTCTATAAAAAGGAGGAGGATGGCAGGACAATCTCCCATATTTCCCTCATCGAAGGTGAGGATAGGGTAAGGGAGATTGCAAGGATCCTTAGTGGCGACGAAAGCGAAATATCCCTTTCTCATGCCAGAGCTCTTCTTCAGAATCAGCTTTAGAAATACTGAGAGGCCCTGACCGGGCCTCTTTGCTTAACCGAAATTCAGAAGGGAGAAGACTTTCAGTGCCAGATCCTCCGGACACTTCTTTTCCTTCTTCCCTGAGTAGAATTCGAAGACAAGATTCTGAAGATTTCTCAGGTCAGGTTCCTTTCCGACTTCCCTTAGGGTTGAAAGTACAGAGATTATGGAAAGGGCTGTCTTTTCCGTGAGGCCATCTTCGCTGACAATCTTGGATAGGGTATCCATGGACTGTACCACAAGGTCATCCAGCATTACCATTTCATTTTCCCTGCCATAGGCCTGGATGAAGAACATAAGGTCCTTGATCATGTCAATGGTCTTTTCATGCTGGAAATTCTTCTTTGACTTCAGGAGACTTCTGATCCATCTCATTGCAACTCCCAGGTTCTCTACAAGTCTTGCATCCATTTCTCCCACCTTGCTGTGGGAAAGGAGCATTGCGTAGACCTTCAGGGAGTTTATCTGGTCGATCAGGGTCTTTTCGTCAATGCTTACCATGGCGTCATCAACCCATCTATATGCTTCGTCCAGGACTCTCTGGGGAATATCATCATTGGTGATGTGATAGATCTCTGGCTTCAAACCACTTTCCTTTATCTTTGTAACGTAGAGATTTATACCTTTGTCGATAGTGAGGGCAGGAAGAATTCTGAAGGAGAACTCTTCATCTGTGGATGTGTCTGAAACTGTGGTCTGGACTTCCTTGCCGTCTTCTGTGGAAATATTCTTGAGATAGAATATGCCGTATCTTCTTTTCCAGTTTTCAGGAGTTGCCATGGAAGTGTTCATGTAGAAGTATACTGCTGCCTCCACATCTCCATCCAGACCTTTGATCTCCTCCTGGGCTATAAGCATTCCGTCTCCCATTTCCCTTATGTTGGACTTTGCCTTCTTCAGGTCATTGAGGAATGGAATCATCAGCTCCTCTCTGGTGAACTGCTGGAACAGCGTTATGGCATGGATGGCATACTTTATGTCTTGCCTTGGCTCAATTCCACTGATCTCATTGAAGAACCATCCGCAGGAAGTGAAGGAGAAGTGTTTATACTTCATTCCGGTAAGAAGGTGGGAAAGCTGGGTCTTGTCCTGGTCGGAGAATCCATAGTTGACTTGAAGCTCCTCTATAAATTTCTTCATCTCAATTTTTCCGCAGAATACTGTTCCCGCCTTCTTCAATAGCTCATGACTATCCAGGGTGCCTGAGAAGATTCTATCCACTTCCTTGTTGAAGATGGAGTCCACTTTGTCGCCAAGATTATTCAGTGCATCCCTAAGACCTGTTCTCCACTTCTGGTTCCATCCTGCCTCTCCTCCTGTGTGGCAGCCGCAGTCCTTGTACCAGCGGGAGACTCCATGGGAGCAGGACCAGCTTGTTCCCC
>JAEDOD010000012.1 GCA_016302165.1 Sphaerochaetaceae bacterium | reverse complement strand
ACTGGAGTCCCAATTCAGATGCAATGGAAGCGACGGATATCTCTCCTTCCTTGACGATGTACTGGATATCCGCCATGACTACTACACCTTTGATGAGGATGAGTACTCAATCACTGTCATGGACTCACCAAAGGAGATGATGGAAAGGATCAAGGTCCTTAATGGCACGGACAACAAATCAAGAATGCTGGCTGGATACTGCTGGAACTGGGACAGCAAAAAAGACAAAACTGCCATGGACATCAAGATGGAAGAGTTTGACTTCCAGGCAAGATGGAACTTTGCAGACACCTCCACCTGGGCCATCGACGAAGATAGCGTCAACGAAATCGGATGCATCCACACCAGCCAAGGTCTGGAATTCAGCTATGTGGGAGTAATAATCGGAGATGATATGAGGTTTGAGGATGGGAAAGTCATTACAGACTACTCCAAAAGAGCCAAGACAGATAAATCCCTTTCCGGCATCCTAGGCTTATGCAGGAAGAAGGACCCACTGGCCTTGAAAAAGGCAGATGCAATTATCAGGAACACCTACCGCACCCTTCTCTCTAGAGGAATGAAGGGATGCCTGGTGTACTGTACAGATGAAAAGCTCAGTCTCTACCTTAAGGCAAGGCTTGAAGAGAACAGGGCGCGGACCAAAGCTTTCCTTTCCCAGTCAAAGCTCTCATAACCTAGCTCCTTGCCTTCAGGTTCTCCTTGGCAAGAGTCTCCAGTTCACTTAGGAGAGCCTGGTCTACAGATCCCCTGGTCTCCTTCTCCTCTGCGTATTCAGCAACGGCAATGCAGGCTCTTGCCAGTTTATGAGACTGGGCACGTATACGGGAACTAAGGCTTTCCAAGACAACAATCAGCTTATTGGGATGCTCTTCAATGTAGGAGGGAAATGAATCCTTATCCACAACTGTGACCACAGAATCTTCCCGGGCAACGCTGGTCATGGTCCTGGGCTTACCTTCTATGACTCCCAGTTCCCCGAAGACCTTCCCTTCAGGAACCACAGATATCAGCTTGCTGTCTTCTGTCTTGTAGTCTACATAAAGATCAACTGTACCGAACTTTACAAAGAAGACTTCTGATGCCGGATCTCCCTGCCTATATATGATTTCATTTTTCCTGAATCTTCTGTCCCTTACCATAGCCTACTTCCTTACACCCTTACCGAACCTGATTATCCTGCCAAGCCTATTGAAGAAGGATTCGTCATGGCCAGAATGAGAGTCAGAGATATATTCATCTATGGTGTGATATACTACATGAAGCTGATTCCCTATCTCCCTGAGCCTAGCACTCATCTGGGTCAAAAGGGCCATATCCTCTCCCTTATGGCTTTCAAGGTAAGAGCCAAATTCATCTCCAGTAATCTTCTCCACCACCAAGTCTTCCTTGGCTATTACAGTTGCAGAACGGGGAATAGCTTCAATAAGCTCCAGCTGTCCGAAATAACTGCCCTTCCCTTCCTCCGTCAAGAGTATCTCATTTTCCTTTCCATAGAAGGCATATATCAAGACACTTCCCTCTATAATGTGGAACATGGACATTTCGAAGGAGCCCTCCGGATATACCATTTCTCCTTTTCTGTAACGCTCTGTAGTGGACATAGATGCTTCCTTATGTAGGAAGAATATCATGAAAAGCTGGTCTTTCCATAGTCTAATCCACTATCAGTTGGAATATGTGAACACAAGGGAAGGAAGAAGATCATATTCTCCCAGGAAGTCTACTGAAATATTCAGGCCTAGGCTGAAATCATCCATTACTCCCAACATGGAGAAGGAAAGGATATTGCTTATGCCATCGCTACCTGCAAGATACAGATATTTCATTCCCACATCCAGATATGCGTTCTTCAGGAACTGTAGGGATATATCCCCACCTATGGTCAGCGACCGCTCCTCCCCTATTCCCATACCTGTCAGACTTCCTCCAATACGGGGAACAATCAGATTCAAGTCTCCCTCTGCAGAATATCTGTCGCCGATAAATGAAAGAGCCAGGGTGGTATTTCCCATCAGTCTTCTGAAGAATCCATCCATTGATATCCCCTCACCGATAATAGACTTAGTGGTCATGCCAAAGGAGAGATTATCGTTGAATACAAGGATGCCCACGGTGGAGGAGAACCTTTCAGAGCCTGAAACCTTTTCATAGGGGCTGAAGAGAGCATTCTCTATGACGCCAACAGGTCCCTTTATCTCCTTACCTTGCCTAGAGAGGGAGTTTCCTCCTCCAAGGCGGAAACCAAAGGAGAAGTTATTGCCGATTCTGTATCCCAGGTCCAGCTCTATATCCACACCTGTGTAGACATCGAATAATCCTCTCCCATCCTCTGTAATCCGCTTATCTCTAAGCCTATTTGAGAATTTTGCAGAAACTGCCAGGGAACCTGAGGTAACGGTTCCCTGTATTTCAGTATTCAGATTCTGAAGGAAAGGAGAAGGCGTAGAGCCAAAGAGGGAAGTATTGTAGGATTCGGAGGTTGCAACGCTTACCTTGAAAAGCTTCTGGTCACGAAGAAGAGGAAGTGTTGCCGGATTTACAAATACATCTTCAATGCTTCCGCTGTAGGAAGGGGAACGGAGTGCACTGCTTGTCAGGGCATTTAAGGCTGCCGACTCCTCTGAGGCTCCAAAGACAGAAGCCAGAATAAGACACACCATCAGGATAAAAGACACTTTCCTTTTCATCAATGTAAGTATAGCCAACAGGATGAAAGTTGGAAAGGAAGTAGATTGAAGCTATAATGTAGTTTATGGGAACTGTCTTCTTTCACATAGACCTGGATGCATTCTTTGCTTCTGTGGAGTGCCTGGACCATCCCGAGTACAGGGGAAAGCCCCTGATCATAGGTTATCCCGGTCCAAGAAGCGTAGCCTCCACCTGCTCCTATGAAGCCAGGAAATATGGAGTCCACTCCGCCATGCCCATGACCACAGCCTTGAAGCTTTGCCCGGATGCCATATGTGTATGGGGAAACTACAGAAGATACAGCGAGAAGTCTAAGGAAGTCATGGACATAATCAAAGCCTTCGCTCCAGGCTTTCTCCAGGTATCCATAGATGAAGCCTTCCTGGACCTTACAGGGATGGGAAGAATCTACCCTCTTCCAGGAAAGGCTGCAAGAAAGCTGAAGGAGGATATTCTGAAGAACACAGGTCTTACAGTTTCTGTGGGAGTAGGAACCTCCAGGTTCATTGCAAAATTGGCTTCCGACTTCCATAAGCCTGACGGCCTTACTGTGGTTCCCAGAGGTAGAGAGATCGACTTTGTAGACACCATAGGAATTGAAAAGCTGTGGGGAGTTGGAAAAAGCACACTGGAAGCCTTGAAAAGGAAGGGAATCACATCCACTTCCTCCCTTCGGTCATACTCTCCTGAAGAGCTTTCCTCCCTTTTCGGACCCTCCAGCGGAGAGTATCTATACTCTGTCTCCAGAGGAATCGACCCAGGAATATACCAGGGTGAAGCAAAGAGCCATTCCATCAGCGAGGAGCACACATATTGGCCTGATGTCTACGACAAAGGCGCCATGGAGGAGGAGCTGTTGGCCATGAGCCAAAGCATCATGTTCCGTGCCCTGGACGAAAAAAGTGTGGGACGCACAGTGACGCTGAAGATAAGATATGGTGACTTCTCCACCTTCACCATCAGTGAAACTCCCCAGAGGGGAATCTATTCCTCCGAGGATATATACTCCATTGCCTGCCGCCTATTGGAGAAGAAATACAACAACAGTGGAGTAAGGCTCCTGGGCCTTTCCCTGGGAAATCTCTATGAAGGAGAGAACCCTGAACAGGGAGAATTCTTCATGGAGAAGGAGAAAAAGCTGAGAGAGCTGGAAAAGACCATACTAAATCTATCGAAAGACGGGAAAAAGGTTACCAGAGCCACTGTACTTAAGAAGCAGTGAACTTGCCCAAGGATAGCCATGGGTGTAGAATTCCACTATGCTTTACCTTTGCCTGATTGAGCCTGAGATACCTCAGAATACGGGGAACATCGGAAGAACCTGTGCAGCCACAGGCTCAGTGCTGGTGCTGGTCCATCCTCTGGGCTTCGACATTTCAGACAAAGCTGCAAGAAGATCGGGCCTTGACTACTGGAAGGATGTAAAGAGAATTGAGTTCCAGTCACAGAAGGAGTTCCTGGACCACCTGGAAGGAAAGGAAGCCTGGTTCTTCTCAGCCCATGGGGAAAGAAGCTTCTCTTCCGTCTCCTTCCCAAAGGAAAAAGACATATACCTGGTCTTCGGCAAGGAGTCCTGTGGACTGGGAGAGGAAATACTTTCTTCATATAAAGACAGGACCCTCAGAATACCCATGAAGGAAGATAAGCGCTGCCTTAATCTGTCCAATGCTGTAGCTGTAGCTGCATATGAATGCCTAAGGCAATGGGATTATCCTGATTTTATATAGGAGGCAAAACATTGAATGAATACTCGGTTGCCATAATCGGCGGAGGAAACATGGGAGGAGCCATAGCCCACGCTCTTTCCAAAGATAGCTCCTTCAAGGTCTCTGTATATGAGCGTACCAAGGAAAAAGGTGAAGCTTTGAAGAAGGAATGTAACATCTCACTGCTCTCCTCCATTCCAGATGCCTCAGGCTCTGATGTAGTCATCATTGCCCTGAAGCCCCAGAACCTTCCTCATCTATATGATACTCTTCGCTCCCTGAAGCCTGGACTCTACATCTCCATATGCGCAGGAGTGGACCTGGGAACATTGACGAAGAATCTGGAAAGCGAAAAGGTAGTAAGGTTCATGCCTAACATTGGAGCCAAGGTAGGCGCTTCTGTTACAGCTGTCGCCTTTGGAAAGGAAGTGGAAGAGGATAAGAGGGATCTATCCATGAAGATTGCCTCAAGCTTTGGAGAAGCCTTCCCTCTGGAGGAGAATCTCTTCTCCGCCTTCATCGGCATATCCGGCAGTGCAATTGCCTTCATCTACGAGTTCATGCACCAGATATCCATGGCTGGAGTCAGGGAGGGAATCCCCTATAGGACCGCCCTGGACATTGTCTCAGGCACAATGGCAGGGGCAGCCAAGCTTCAAAAAGCCACCGGCAAGGGTGCAATTGAACTGGAAACTATGGTATGCTCTCCACGTGGAACTACCATTGAGGGGGTAAAGGCTCTGACAGATGGAGGATTTGCCTCAATAGTACAGGAAGCTGTGGAAGCCACAGTAAGAAAAAGCGAAGAAATGACGCAAAGCGCCAAATGATATGGAGGGAAACCTAAATGATTGACGTAAAGGAACTGAAGACCAGATACGACGAAATTGCAAAGAACATCAAGGACAGATATATGAATGTGGACCTTGACCAGATCGTCAAGGACCAGGATGAAAGGGCAGCGCTCCTTCTGGAAGTCGAGAATCTCAGAAGCAAGAGAAATGAGACAGCCCAGAAGATGAAGCAGAAGCTGGACAACGAAACAAGACAGGCTCTCATCCAGGAAGGAAAGAACATCAAGGAAGAGCTTGCTGCAAAGGAAGCAAAGCTTGCTGAAATCGACGAGAAGTTCAGAAAGGAAGCCATGACAATTCCAAACTACGCTTCCCCTGAAGCTCCTATCGGAAAGGAAGACAAGGACAATCTTGCAATCAAGTTCTTCGGAGAGCCAAAGCACTTCCCATTCAAGGCAAAGGACCATGTACAGCTGGGTGAAGAGCTGGATATCCTGGATTTCGACAAAGGTGCAAAGGTTTCCGGACAGAAGTTCTACTATATCAAGAACAAGGCTGTAATCCTCCAGATGGCTCTTGAGAGATATGCCATGGATATCGTCATGAAGCATGGCTTCACTCCATTCATTACTCCAGACGTGGCCAAGGAAGAGATTCTTAACGGAATCGGCTTCAATCCCCGCGGAGCTGAAAGCAACATCTACACCATCGAAGGAACAGATACTTGTCTTGTAGGAACAGCTGAAATCACTCTCGGCGGATACTATAAGGACACTATCCTCAACAAAGAGGACCTTCCTATCAAGATGACAGGTCTCTCCCACTGCTTCAGAAGGGAAGCAGGAGGCGCAGGACAGTATTCCAAGGGCCTCTACAGAGTGCACCAGTTCTCAAAGCTTGAGATGTTCATCTACTGTCTTCCAGAGGAAAGCGAAAGCTACCACAAGGAGATTCTCGCCATTGAAGAGGAGATCTTCCAGGGACTTGGTCTTCCATACAGAATCGTTGACACAGCCACAGGTGACCTTGGAGCTCCAGCCTACAGAAAGTTCGACATCGAAGCTTGGATGCCAGGCCGTGGTGACGAAGGTGAATATGGTGAAGTGACCAGCACTTCCAACTGTACTGACTATCAGGCCCGCTCATTGAACATCCGCTATCGTGACGATGATGGAAAGATCAAGTTCGTCCATATGCTTAACGGAACAGCTGTAGCCCTGTCCAGAGCAATGGTTGCTGTAATTGAGAATTACCAGAACGAAGACGGATCCATTACAATTCCTGAAGCACTGAAAGTGTATACAGGCTTCGACAAGATCGAAAAGAAGAACTGATTATGACAAGCGCACTGGTCACCGACTTTTATGAATTGACAATGATGCAGGGCTTCTTCCTGGAGCATCATAACCCAAGAGTTGTCTTCGACATGTTCTATAGGAACAATCCTTTCAATGGTGGATACACCATCTTTACAGGACTGGAGGATCTTATAGAAAAACTGGAGAACTTCAGATTCAGTCCTGAAGATATCCAATACCTGAGGAGCCTCAACAAGTTCCAGCCCTCATTCCTGGAATATCTTGAGTCATATTCATTTTCCGGTGACCTTTACGCCTTCGATGAAGGAACTCCTGCCTTTCCTCAGGAGCCATTGATCAGAATTGAGACCAATATGCTGGATGCCCAGCTTATTGAATCCCTGATTCTCAACACAATCAATTTCCAGACTCTCATTGCCACCAAGGCTTCCCGTATGAGCCTGGCCACAAAAGGCAGAGGATCCATCATGGAATTCGGCCTCAGAAGAGCCCAAGGCATAGATGGAGCACTATCTGCTTCCAGAGCATGCTATATCGGCGGCTGTGACGTGACAAGCAACACTCTTGCAGGAAAAAAGTATGGAATTCCTGTGGCAGGAACCATGGCCCACTCCTGGATCATGCTCTTTGGAGATGAGTACCAGGCCTTCAGAGCTTTTGCCGACATCTATCCAGATAACTGTATTCTCCTTATCGATACCTACGACACTCTCGGCTCAGGTATTGAAGCAGCAATTAAGGTGGGCCTTGAGCAGAAGGCCAAGGGAAAGAAAATCGGCATCAGAATCGATAGCGGTGACCTTTCCTACCTTACCAAGGCAGCCAGGGCAAAGCTGGATGAAGCTGGACTGGAGGATGCGACGATCTGTGTCTCAAATGATTTGAATGAGCAGATCATCCTTACCCTAATCAACGATGGCGCTCCCATCGACAGCTGGGGAATCGGAACCCATCTTGTAACAGGAGGAAACCAGGCAGCTCTAGGGGGCGTATATAAGCTGGCGGCAAAGAAGGAGAATGGTGTTTTCATCCCTACCCTGAAGATCTCCTCTTCCTACGAGAAGACCACAAACCCTGGAATCAAGCAGGTTTACCGCTTCTTCGACAAGAATGGCCAGGCCTTGGCAGACCTCATTACCCTTGACTCAGAGAAGGTCAATAAAGGAGAAAACCACATTTTCTACCACCCCTTCTCCACCCAGGATATGTTTGTGATGAGGAAGAATGCATATCAGGATGCTGTACCACTACTGAAAAAGCAGATGGAGAACGGAAAGCGGATTGCTCCTTCCCCTACCCTGAAGGAGATACAGGAATCAAGCAGGGAGAAGCTTTCCCATTTCGACAAATCATACAAGAGACAGGTCAACCCTCACATCTATAAGGTGTCCCTTTCCACAGAGCTGAAGAACCTGAAAGGTAATCTCATTCTTCAGGCAAAGATGGCAGAAGACAAGATTTGAGATAAAACCGCATCCTTCGGGGTGCGGTCTTATTTTGAGAATCTATAAATAATAATCAAATATATCATTCCAATTTAAGAATAATACTTATATCTATTCTCCCCATTTCTCAATGAGAGTAAAGAAATCTGTCTTCTGCAGATTAACCTGCTTCTTCTTCACCTCTTCAGAGAGAACCTTCTTATCCACATAGGGCTTCCACTTTGAAACCATGTTCTTGCCGGAGACTCTCTTTATGGAAAGGGCCTTGGTATAGAACCTGTCCATACCTGAGCATTCGCTTCTGTCTTCAATGACAGATACACGGTTAGGAAACCTTACAGCAAGGTTTCTTGTAGTGAACATCTTGTAGCCAAAGAGCCATGACCTTACACCCAGGTCCAGACTCTGGTAATACTCACCAAGAATGTCTACATCATAGCCTCTGAGGCGCTGCAATAGAGCTCTGTCGTATAACCCAAGACAAAGCACAGGATAGAGTGTGGGCTGACAGCTGTCGCTTTCAATATCTGGCTGGAAGGACTGAGGGTCAACCTCCTTTCCCCTGATATAGGGAGCACGGAGAGTAGGCATGATCTCCCCTGAGGAGGAGAGCATTACAGGAGATATGGCCACAGGATGGTCTTTACTTTTCATTACCTCCAAGAGCGGTTTGCTTTCAAAGGCAATGATCTCCATATCTGACCGTACTATAAGGAAATAGTCTGTATAGCACTCGTCAGCCATAGCGTTAATGTATTCCCCGGTGGTAGTGTCATTCTTGAACACAATGAAGGTGACTTCAGGATAGGAGTCCTGGATATCGTACCTGTCCATCTTGAATTCTGTGGTCAACACATGAATGGAAAGGTTCATGTTCTCCAGATACCAGTCCAAGGTAGCCAAAAGGTCCTCCTTACTTCCGAAATCAAGGATACCTATGGAAAACTGCTGCTGCCTATATAGTGTTGAGATTCTATATCCCAGATCCTGCCTGCTGAAGACTATCCTATAACTCGACATTTTCTACACTATCCTCCGGTCGGAACACAACTTTATGGGCTCCTCCGATTTTCTCTGGAATATCCTTGGATGAAAGGCCCTTGATCTTAAGTAGCTCTGAGGAAGAGAAACTAGTTATAGCCTTAAGAATAACCTTTCCCTGGCTATCCACCACATCGATTACGTCTCCCTTCCTGAAGACTCCATCCACGTTTTTGACACCCTTGGGAAGAAGAGACTTATGGTCAGCGCATACAGCCTTTGCAGCTCCCTCATCCACCATCACAGAGCCACTAGAAGGAGTATTGAGAATCCAGCGCTCTCTCTGCTTAAGTCTTTCTGTAGGAAGAATATAAGTACCAATATCCTCGCCACTAAGGATTCTTTCGAGCACATTCTTTTCGTAACCGCTGGCAATGATGGTTCCGCATCCTCCCTTCTGGGCAATCTCTGCTGCAAGAAGCTTAGTCTTCATTCCACCTGTACTGAAGGTGGAGCCTGCCCCCTTGGCATAGGAGAACACTTCATCTGTAATGTCTGTAATCTCCTTCACCATTCTTGCATCCTTATCTGTCTTGGGATTTCCTGTGTATACTCCATCGATATCTGTAAGAAGAATAAGAAGCTCTGCATCCATCTTGCTGGCACAGTAGGCGCTCATCCTGTCGTTGTCTCCAAAGTTATCTCCGATTTCAGAAGTGGAGACCACGTCATTTTCATTGAAGATAGGAACTACTCCCAAATCCAGGAGGACACCTACGGAGGCCCTAAGATTATTGTAGCTCTTCCTGTTGTTAAGGGAAGAGCGGGAAATCAGGATCTGGGAGCATAGAAGGCCATGTCTGGAGAACTCCTCCTCATAGGCTCTCATCAGCAAGGGCTGGCCAATGGAGGCGCAGGCCTGCTTGAGAGGAATGTATTTCACAGGATTAAGGTGACCTATGGCCTTTGCTCCAAGACCTACAGCTCCTGAAGACACAAGGATTATCTGATATCCCTTTTTCTTAAGCTCTGAGATTTCATCGACGATTATTTGAATTCTTTCCTTGTCGATACCAGTGGAGGAGGAAAGCAGGTTGGTGCCCACCTTCACGACAACTCTTCTTACAGAAGAAAAATCTCTCATATCAGCTCCTTATGGTGGAAAGACTTTCCATCCTTTCCGCTGTACTCTCCAACTGTCTCACCGTGGCCTTTCAGAATCCATTTGGTGGTCATAAGACCATCCAGGCCCACAGGACCTCTGGCATGGAGCTTACTGGTGGAGATCCCAACTTCAGCTCCCAGACCGAACCTGAAGCCGTCTGCAAATCTAGTGGAGCAGTTCACAAATACATCTGCGCTGTCTGTACGGGAAGTGAAGAAGGAGGAGTTTTCCTTATTCTCAGTAATGATTGCATCTGTATGGTGGGATCCATGGAGATTGATGTGGTCTACTGCAGCTTCAAGTGAGTCTACAGCCATTACATTGCACTCAAGAGCCAGGTATTCCTTATCCTCGTCACCTTTCTCCATAAGTGAAGCATGGTCCATATATCTAAGACAGGAGGAATCAGCGTGTACAGAGACTCCCTTTTCATGGAAAGCTTCGTCCAGAAGAGGAAGGAAGGAGGAAAGAATTGATCTATGCACAAGGAATGTCTCGGTGGCATTGCAGGCAGCTGGATACTGGGTCTTGGCATCTATGCATATTTCCAGAGCCTTTTTCAGGTCTGCGCTTTCATCCACAAAGGTGTGGCACTTTCCGTCGGCATGTCCCATGACAGGAATTCTTGTGTGGTCCATACAGTATCTGACAAATCCGTTGGAACCACGAGGGATAAGAAGATCCACATATTTCTCAGCCTTCAGAAGCACATCCACCTCCTCATGGCTCTCAATGCCCATGATCCAGGATGAAGAGAAGGAGAAGGAAGAAGTGGCTTCTTTAATAAGGGCAATAAGCTTTCTGTTGGTCCTGGTGGCTTCCTTTCCACCCTTAAGGATAAGACCGTTGCCGCTCATCAAGGAAAGTCCTGCAATCTGGATAAGGGCATCAGGCCTGGCTTCAAAGATCATTCCAATTACTCCAATGGGGAATGTCTTCTTCTCCAGAATAAAGTCAGGATCAAGCTCCCTCTTCTCCCTGATTTTTCCAATTGGATCTGGCAGTCTGGATAGCTCCACAAGGCCGGTGATTGAAGATGAGGCCTTCTCCTCTCCAAAGGAAAGACGATGGAGAATAGAGGAAGGAATACCTTCTTCCTTAGCTTTCTCCACATCCTTTCTGTTTTCAGAAAAGATAGCTTCCTCTTCCCTTTTCAATATTTCGCTGATGGCTTTGAGAGCCCTACGCCTCTCCTCAATTGAGGAGGAGGCAAGTGCGAAGGATGCTTTCCTGACAGATGCAAATGAATCAAAGAGATCTTCCATATGGAAATGATAAACCAGAGGAAGAAAAGGGTTCAACTCTCCTTGTAGACTTTACATCCATTTTGGAGCATTGAGACATCAGGCCTTGGAAAGGAAGGAATCTATGGCTTCCAGTACAGCGCCTCCCAAGGCCCTGGCCTTATCGCTGATTGTAGTGTGGTCTGTCTCCTGTCCTCGGGGATCCACATCTGCAATCTTGAAGTGTTCAGGAACTGTAAGGCCATCATGCAAAAGGCCTCTCAGACGACCGGAAATGGTAGTCTTCTGAGGAACATCTCCTACATAGGCCACAGTGTCACCCTCCTCCACCAGGTCTCCGATCTTCCTTACTCCTCTGAAGATTCCAGAAGTTGTGGAGTGGATGACCCTCTCCTTTCCCTTTCCTCCAATAAGACCAGGAGTACCTGTGTTTGGCAGTGCTGAACCGGAATAGATCAAGCGTCCCAGCCTATGGCCTCTCATGGTCTCGATGACCACGTCTGCATCCACTCCTGCCGTGAATCCCGGCCCCATGGCCACCACAAGAGGAGCCATGTCTATACGGGTTCCAAGATTTCTCTTGGCTATGATTGCGTCCACAACTATTCCAGGCTTCAAAGCGTCTATTGTCTTTCCTTCACTGTCGACAAGAAGCGGAACCTTGCCCTTCTTCAATTCTTCCAGTGCTTCATCTGTGTTCTCTACCAGAACACACTCTACGCCCTCCACACTTCTTGTCCCTTCATATATTACATCAGCAAAAGAGACAGTGCGTCTTATTACAGTAGGTTTCTCTGTCTCCAGGGCAATGCAGCTGTATCCGGCATTGTGGAGTCTTACGATGACTCCTGTGGCCAGGTCTCCGGCTCCTCTCACCACCACCAGTCTCCGTCTCCACTCGGAGTGGGGACGAAGTGACTTGCCATTTCTTGCAGCCAGAATCTCAGAAGCTGTGGAAAGTGCTATCTCCTCCACTGTCTCCTCTCCAATATCTATTCCCATGGGAGAGTGGACCCTCTTGTCTCCACTTATCAATCTCTTTCTGGAAGAGAGAAGCCCGATGTAGAACACGTCGCTCTCCAGAAGAAGGGGAAGAATCTCCTGATTCATTTCAGGTATGGTGGAGACCACAGCTGTATTTGAATCCAGGACCACATGAGATAAGGCAGAGCCAACATCATCTCGGCAGAGACGCTCTGCAAAGGGAAAGGAAGCTTCACTCAATAGTTCCTTTCTGCTGTCCAATACCGTTACGTGCCACTTTAGTCTATAGAACATTTCATAGAGAGCCTGACCTACATGCCCCGCGCCGATGATTACCAGTGATCTATCCTGAATAGGAATATCTATCATGACTTCAATCTCTCCCTTATCCCTTACCTTGATTCTCTTCTTCTCCCCTTGGCCTGTCTTTATTGCATCCAATGCAGCTTCAACAGCTTCAGCTTCATGGGCTCCACCACCTATGGTTCCTGCTTTCTCTCCATCCTTGGAGACAGCCATTCTTCCGCTTCTTCTGCTGACAGTGCCCTTGGCCTCCACTATGGTCAGTAAAGCGAAAGGAAGTCTCATCCTCTCCCAAAGAGCACATTTTTCAAAGAGTTCCATAGATCTTCCCCTCCCTCAGGGAAACAAGAAATCCCTTTCTCCCCTCAGCAATGGGAAGGGAAAGGAAAACTTTTCTTTCTTCCGTACCCATTGCTTCAGCTCCATTAAATAGGTATATGGCCTTGTGGCCATCCATTCCCTTGGATAAACCTTCCTTGGAGGAGATGTATGAAAGAAGGTAATCTCTATCCACCACGCTGTCAGTCTCTTCTCCGAAGCTTACTTCCCCCGTTCTCTTTCCCAGTCCCCACATTCCACATATGGCAACTACTGAAGTGGTGTCTTTCCAGATTACAGGATCCCGGGAGGTGTGGATCTTGAAGGGCAGATTCCTGGAGCCGTCAGCTTCAACTATGACCACATCATATCTAGGCTTCAATAAAGCAACTATCCTTTCCTCTGGAGAAACTACCTTACCCTTCTCTTCATCATAGTGGGCATAGAATACTGTCTCCCCCTTCTTCGGAAAGTAGTTCATGACATCTTCCTTCAGGAAAACCATATCAGCCTTGTAGTCAACTTTCCATGGAGGAGCCAGCTTTGTGCTGGTGGATAGCAGCACAGAGTATCCCCTACTCTTCAGATAGGAGGAGAAAGCAATGAGAAAGGTGGTCTTTCCTCCGCCTCCGGTAACGGATATGAAGGCCTTCCCTCCCTCCACCAACTGCTTTTCCATTTCATTCCATAGTCCGTTGAACATAAGTAGAATGGTACCATTGTTTTTTCAATAATACCACGGAAACTCAGCACTCTGTGCTTTCGTCCATTCCTTCAAAGAGATGACTTAATCTTTCTTCCCTGTCTTTTCTCTCTTTTCTGCGTCTGATGATAGGAGAAGAAATCTTCAGACTTATTCCCAAAGCCACAGACAGGGCTGCCAAGGCCACATGGAGCTTACCGAAGAGATCAGGATGCCTGGTGTAGAAAGTAAGACCTTGGTCTTCATAAAGCTCCATTTCATATATCCCCCAGGCTTTCTCGAAGGGAGGCAGGATCCCATAGGTCTTACCTGTAACATCCACCATACAGGTTATTCCGCTGTTTGTGCTCCTCAGAAGAGGCTTACGGTTCTCTACAGCCCTGAATACAGCAAGCTGATAGTGCTGAAGCTCAGCCTGCAAAGCCTGGGACCAGAAGTCGTTAGTGAGATTTAATAACACTTCAGCGCCATTTGCCACAAACTCTGCATTCAAGGCTCCAAAGGTATCTTCAAAGCAGATGGGAGTAGAGAACTTTAGCCCATCATACTCAAATACAGTTGCCTCCTCCCCGACTTCCCACCATTTGTAGTCATTGGCAAGAAGAAGCTCATAGAGCCAGGGAAGCTCCTTTTCATAAGGGAAATACTCTGTAAATGGAACCAGGTGCTGCTTTCTGTATGTCCCCTGGATTCCTCCGTCAGCAAAAAGGATTACAGTATTGTATGTCTTCCAGTTCCACTCTCCGCTTTCAAGAATAGGAGCCAGCTCCTTATCCTTAATAACTCCTTCCGGGTTTCCTGTAATAAGGGGAACTCCTATGTTGGAACAGAAGGATACAAAATCATTGCACAGCTTTGAAGTGGCCACATTATTGGGATAAGCGCTGTGCCAGGCCACAGAAGGCACGAAGGCTGTCTCAGACCAGACCACTATATCTGGCTCAGCCTCCATGGCTTCCAGTGTCAAAGCCTTCAGGTTCTCGAAGTTCTCCTTATATGTGGAGTATCCACCTTTCCAGGTATCTGCAGAGTGCTGGATAGCAGCAACCTTGATGGTTCTGCTGCTTTCCTTCTTCTCCCATATCTCCAGTGACACCATTCCTCCCACATAGGATAGAAGAAGGAGGGCAAGGGAGAAAAGGAAGCTTTTCCTGCACCCTTTCCAGTCCCTCTCAAATAGTATTTCGGAGAATATGACCTGAGGCAGCACCAGAACCATGCCGATTCCCCAGATTCCAGTGACCTCAGCCATCTGAATCAATGGAGTGTAGGAGTAGACAGCAGAAGCAATATTTCCATAAGGATAGGCAAGGAAACCCTGCTGGGTCAGGTAGAGATAGGCAGTGTATAGAAAGGCTGCAGCTATGGAGTAATGCCTACGGAATAGAGTCTTGCTAAATCGGAGGCACATGAAGAGCAGGGCGTACTGTACAGATTCCAGAATTGGCGCAATGAGAATTGCCAGAGGATGGAAGGTCTCCAGCCAGTAGTTGTAGAAGAGATAGAAAAGGAAGCCGTAGACAGCTCCAAATAGCCATACTGTGCCCCAGCCTCTTCTCCAAATGATGTAGAACATGGGAATAAGGTAGAAGAAGGCAAGGAAGGGAAGCCCATTTTCCACATATTTTGAGGGAAAGGCCAGAGATGCCAAAAAGGCGGAAAAGGCAATGACCATAAGGTCCAATAGAAATTTGAGAACTCCCTTTACAAAATGCACTTATCACTCCTTATTGGGATTCTAGCCTTTTTCCTATGTTTTTGTGTGAAGAAAGTGTAATCACTCCATGAATATCTGAAGATTATCCCTGATGGCGGCGGCAGCGGCTCCTCTGGCTCCTCCCTCCTCCCTGTAGTCTACAAAGGAAAGGTCATATTCCAGTATGGAGCTCCAGGAGAGATTGCTCCTTACATATTCTTCCAGCATCTTCCTGTTCCTTTCAATCTTGAAGAGTCTGCTTTCCACTACAGTGCAGTCAGGTTTCACGAAGTTGTTTGCATTGGCAATGGCAAGAGACAGGTATTTTACAGCCTTGGTCACCAGAGACAGGGAGAAATCATCACCCATGGCCTCAGCTGTGACGATATCGTCTACAGTTATTCTCCTCGTCTTCGACATCTCCTCAAGAATAGTGCTTTCGCCCCTTTCTATGGCTCTGTAGGCACTATCTATCAGGGAGGAATCGCTGGCATAGGACTCCAGGCATCCATGGTTTCCACATCTGCACACAGGACCATCAGGATCCATTACCATATGGCCTACCTCACCTTCCCCCACTATGGTTCCGAAGGTATCCCGCAAAGAGAAGACCAAAGGGCACTTTATTCCTGACCCTACACACATATATGCTGCGTAATCCGCACCCTTGAACACTTCGCAATTAAATAGGCTGGCTCCATAGACCCTGGCGCAGGTATTGTTCAGGACAGTAATGGGAACAGTGCAGCCTGTCGCCCTTTCCACATCCTCCTTCACATTCAGCTCCTTCCACTTGAATCTGGGATGGATATCAAGAATTCCCTTTTCTGAATCCACTATTCCTGGTAGGCAGAAACCGAATCCGGAAAGGTCCTTCCAGCTGTAGCCCTTTTCATCCATCATGGTGAGAGCTGTATCCAAAGCCTCCTTCATGGAGCCTTCATAGGAGTCGTGGAACACCTTTCTGGAGCTATAGGCCAAGGTCCTGCCTCTCAGGTCCACTATGGTGGCATAGGAAGCATGACGCCTCATCTCCACTCCCAAAAACAGCCTGGAAGAAGGAACGTAGTCTACCAGCATAGTCTTTCTGCCCCTGCTTCCTGGAATGCTCTCACTATCCTTCTCCTCCAACAGCCCTTCATTGATCATAAGATTGATGTTGGTGGTAATGGTGGGAAAGGTCAGATTAAGCCTGTTGGCTATATCTGTACGGGATATGGGACCGAACTTATAGATGGTCTCCCTTATGGCGCTCTGGTTAGAGACCTTGATCCTAGGGAGGTTGTTTCCTATTTTTGAAGCCATTCGTTTTTCCTATAGACAATTATTTATGCAAAAGCCCATAGCTTTCAAGTAATTTTTAAAATGATTTAAATAATTTACATTTTGTTCCCACAGGAATATCTCCACCTTGGAATTTAAGAAACAGCCGTTCCTCTTCTTGACATCCCTGTCCTGGAAAGAAACTATAATACATAGGGCCTTTCCCAAAGGAAGAAAAGAATGAAGAAGTACATCAACTATTCAATTATCTATGCTGTTTTTGCCATGGTGGCTGGAGTCTTCTACAGGGAGTTCACCAAGGCTATGGACTATCGTGGTATCACCATGCTCTCTTCCGTCCATCCTCACCTATTTATGCTGGGAACCTTCCTTTTCCTTATTGTCGCTTTGTTTTCAAAAAGCATAAAAGTGGAGGAAGAGAAGAGCTTCCGCCTCTTTCTCCTTCTCCACTCCATCGCTCTTCCCCTTACAGCCATAATGATGGTGACAAGAGGTATCATCGAAACCACAGGAAAAGAAATCTCAAAGGGATTATCCGCTTCCATTTCCGGAATTGCAGGAATAGGCCACATCCTATTGGGCGCATCATTGATTCTGCTTCTCATTTCCCTGAAGAAAGCCAAAGAAAGATAGAGATCAATTGGCCTCCAGATAAGCTCTTGCCTCTTCCATGACCTTCTTTACCCTGCCCTCCTTGTAGCTAGGCTCAAGGCCTGCCTGGGCAAGGATTTCAACGTAGCTTTTGTCTCCACCCTGAGAGCAAAGCTCCGAGTAGGCAGCAAGGGCTCCTTCCCTATCTCTCCTCTTTAGGAAGAAGAGATCCATGGCACACATTTCAGAAAGGGCGTAGCTGATAAGGTATCTAGGGAACATATAAACTCCCATATTCCTCAATAGACTTGCCCCCTTCTTCTCCTCCTCTTCCAATTCTCCCCATTCCAGACCTGGGAAGAAGGAAGAATGGATCTGAAGCCACTTGGCGTTGATTTCATCAAAGGTGGCCCCAACATGAGTGTAGATCCAGGTGTTGAGCTCATGGATTGCTGAATAGTTTATGATTTCCCTTATGGCATTTCTGAAATGGGAAAAGCGAAACTTCTCTCCGTCCTTTCCAAAAAACTCCTCAGCCCCTTCATAGGTAAAAAGCTCCATGGTCTTTGAAGGAATCTCCACAGCATCCAAGGGAACTTCCCTGAAAAGGGAAAGCTTCAGTCTCTGGTCACTTTTCCAGCTCTGCCAAGCGTGCCCGACTTCATGGGTGAATACAGCCACATCCTCTGCTGTTCCGTCTAGGCTTCCGAATACATAAGGATACATTCCTTTCCGCATCTCTGTGCAGAAACCCATTCCTGCAACCTTATTGGGAGAAAAATCCACGTTAAGGCTTTCTGTCTCAACCATACCGCTGAAGAATTCCCCGATTTCAGGAGAAAGGTTATTGTATACCCGTCTGGAAGCTTCTGTTAGATAGGCGCTGTCTCCCATCGGCTTCGGGTTCCCATCTGTGAACATAAGGCCCATGTCGTAAACCATCATCCTATCCAGGGCAAGCCTTTTCCTGGTCTCCTCCAAAATATCTACATAAAGGGGGACAACGTATTTCTTTACCTCCTCCACAAACCTATCCAGCTCCTTCTCCCCGTAGCCGAATCGGCAATAGCAGAAGTCCATATACTCCAGATAGTTTTCAAATCCGTTCTCCTTGGCGATGCTATCCCTCAGCGCAACCAGTGTCTCCAGGAGTCTACCCAGTTCCTCCTTCTTCTCCAGAAAGGCGTTGAATATAGCTTTTCGGGACTGGATCCTCACTTTTCTATCCGGATCACTGAAGAGAGGATAGAACCCTCCTTCGCTCATAAGAGTGCCATTGTATGTGGCCCTGACCATGGCCTTGATTCTCTGATATGAGGAAACCAGCTCACCTTCCTTGGCCCTTTGTGACTGGGCCTTTCCTTCTGTCTGGAGTCTCTTATTCAGTTTTATGGAAAGAGCTTTACCATACTTCTTCTCCAATAGAGGAAAGAATGGATTGCCGAGAATGGCCTTCACCAGACCAGAAGGATCAGATAAAGCACTTCCTTGGGTCTCCTCTACAATTGCCTTCTGCCATTTTTCATCCTTTGCATCCAGACTTGAATGGATGTAGGCAAGGGTGAAATTGTATTCTGCATCAGCTACTATCCTATCGTAGGAGAGGAGCACATCCTCCAGACTCTCCAGGCTTTCCGCCGAAAGAGCCTTCTCTTCCAATTCAAGATACTTTTCATTAACCTTACTGTAATCTGTAGGCTCGTACTGCAGCTCTGAAAACTTGTATTTTTCCATGGCGAAATTATATCAAACAATACTGTTTCCGCAATTGAATAATTGATACAGTAAGTTAGCTTAAACTAATAATTCCTTTCACTACTTGAATTTCTCATGCAAAAAAATGGTTCTTTTTGCCGATTATCTGTTGCCTTGCTCCCGTCAGTGGAATAGAATTTCGCCTATGATTGAAGAAGAAGTTGTACGCTCAGAAAAAATAAAGAAGGCCGCCAATACAGGAATTGCTGTTAATGTGGCCCTGGGAGCTGTAAAAATAGTAATAGGATATCTATCAGGATCCGTAGCCATTGTCTCAGACGGTGCCAACAATGCCACCGACAGCGTATCCTCCCTGGTTACCCTTATCGGTTACCGCTTCAGCAAGAAGCGCCCGACAAAGGACCATCCCCTTGGCTTTGGACGTATCGAGTACCTTTCCGCCCTTATGGTTGGAATCCTTATTCTCATGACAGGAATCTCATTCCTCAACTCCAGCATCGATGCAATACAGAATCCTCACGATATGTCTGTATCAAATCTGATGATTGGAGTGCTGTTCTTTACAGTACTGGTGAAGATCTGGCTCTGGAGAATGAATACCAAGGTAGGAAGGGAGACAGGCTCCGAAGCCTTGTCTGCCAGCGGAGCAGATGCCCTTTCCGATGTGCTGACATCCATGGTGACCATAGGTGCAGCCTTTGCCTCCAAGTTCACTTCAATTCCTGTGGATGGATGGGCCGGACTTCTGATTTCAGCCTTCATAATCTGGAACGGAATATCTTCAATTCTCACCACATCCAACTCCATTCTTGGAGAAAGGCCCAGCAAGGAGGATGTGGAGAAAATCAGGTCTATCATCTCCTCCTTCCCTCCCCTTTCAGGAGGCTACGACATCAGAATCCACTCCTACGGTCCAGACTCTGCTGTAGGAACCATAGATGTGGAAGTGCCCTTTACAGCAACAGCTGAAGAAGTCTATGAAGCCATGATGAAGGCCAGGGAGGCCATAAGAAAGGAAATGGGCATAGACCTGACCTTCGGAATGAATGCCACCAACCAGGATGATCCAGAGGTCATAAGAATGAGGGACCTGACCCAGAAGAAGATGCAGATGCTGTCTTCAGACGTAATCGGCATCCATGGCTTCCATGTCCACTTCGAAGAGAAGAAGATAGAGTTTGATGTAGTAGTGGATTTTGTCCTGAAGGACCATGCCAAGTTCAAGCGTCTTATGACAGAGATGCTGGAGAAGACCTTTCCCGGTTACTCAGTGGAATTCAATATCGACCTGGACTACTCTTAAGCCCATTAAAGCTTGAGGCCCCACCATACTCCATCCTGAGAGAGTGGAGAAAAACCGTACTTCCTATAGAAGGAGACCCCCTTTTCGTTTTCCGGGTCCACTCCCAGCATCAAGCCTGGAACCTTGTTCTTCCTCAAGTGGGAGACAAGGGCATCCATCAGAGCCTTTCCAATGCCCATCCTCTGATAAGAAGGATCTATGTCGATATGGAGATGGGCAGGATACTCAGGATAGAAGGCAAAATATCCTTCTACTGACTCTATCCCTTTCCGTCTTATCTCCTCTGACGAAGAGGAAAGGAAGGATATGAACTTCTCCCTCCACGCTGCAGTGTCCAGAGTGGAAAGGATATATCCCACAGCCCTATCGCTCTCATCTGTGGCGACGAAGCAGTTTTCCCCTTCAAGAAGGATGTAGTTATGGCAATAGAGGGATAGAAGGAGGGGAATGGGAAGATTGTTCCTGTCTGTAATGTGGCAGATCTCCTCAACCCTCGCCCTATCCTTTTCTTCATATCTTCTGACTTTTATTCTATTCTCCATACCGCCTCAATATCTCAATGCACATTCGACCATCATGATATGGCCCTTTCCAAAGCTCCACCTGAGCCCTATCTCCAACTTTTCCGTCAGGAAGGATTTCGCTGTGCATCTCCCCTCCTTCCCTCTTATCAATAAAATCTTCCATTATTGAAGAGAAAACTGTCTCTGCAGCTTTAAGGTATTTCTCCTCCCCGCTCTTCTTCCACTCTCTCAGGAACCCTTCCACAGCTTCGCACTGGGCCCACCAAGTGGCAGTCAGGTTGTCTACACCATTCTCCCTTTCACTTTTGAGCCACTTCTCGCCGCGTCCCTCTTCGTATACTCTCCTGGAGAGAGTTTCATCTATGGAAAAGATTTCTCCCTTAATTTCCTCGTCCCCCAGCACTTCTGCAGCCCAGTCAATAAGCCAGGATGCTTCAATGTCATGGCCGAAGGACCAAAGGTCGATGATTGATCTGTAGGAAGAATCCATGAAGACCTTCAGTCTTCCCTCCTTTTCATCGAATATCTTTTCTTTGTAGATGTTCAAAAGAAGGGAAAGCTTGATACCTACATATTCTGCACCAGTGTAATGATACAAGTTGGCATAGGCTTCAATGACATGTAGGAGAGTGTTCATGGTACGCTCTGCCAAAACTCCATTTTCACTGAGTTCCACGTTATCCTTTATGGACCAATCTCCATGGAAAGACTCCATGTATCCTTCTCCATCCCAGCATATCTCTTCAATGGTGGAATACAGGGAAGAGAGGAGACTCATCACCTCTTCCCTCTTCTCCAGGCCGTAGAAGGAGGAAAGGGCATAGATGGCAAAGGCCATGGCGTAAGTGTGCTTTGTAGTATCCTTTGGCTTACCGTCATAGGTAACGGACCAGATCACTCCTCCAGAGTGTCTGTCCACAAGATACTCTGAAAGGAAACGGTATGCGTGCTCTGCCCCCTTCTTCAATTCTGCATAGAGGGCGCTGTCCTTATCTTTATAGAAAAGGGCAGCCTCACTCATGAAATATAGGATTCTTGAAGTTACGATGCTTCCTTTGTCGCTTTTCTTGTCTATTTCAAGTGTCTTGTCGTCAACATATCCATAGAAGCCGCCATTTTCCTGGTCTTCAAGCTTAAGCCAGAAAGGAATGATCTTCTTTTCCAGTATTTCCCTGGTTTCCTGTACAATTTCCATTGTTCTCTCCAAGAAAAATATAGTACAGCAGGGAGAGAAAGCAAAGCAAATGATATTCTCTATAGGGAAGAAAGCAGAGAGGAGAACATTTCTCTGTCTTCCTTGAAGGAAAGAAGCTCAAGAGCTTTATTCCTATCCACCCAGAAGGCTTCATCGGTCTCTCCTGTACCGCTTCTTTCCTTTCCGGAAACATATTGAGCTTTATAGAAGTAGACGCTTCTCTGGTCTCCAGGCCTGACAGATGGTACCACAAAAGGAGTAAGGTCCTTGATTTCAGCCTTGATTCCTGTCTCCTCCTCCGTCTCCCTCAGAGCTGTCTCCTCCATCGTCTCATCCTTCTCCCTATGGCCCTTTGGAAAGCCTATGCGTCCCTTGAACCTGACAAGAAGCACCTCTTTCCCCCTGAATACCACACAGCCTGCACTGGGAACTGTATCGTGGCCAGTAGGGATGCATACCTTATAGGTTCTCTCGCCGAGAGAGACCTCCCTTATGGATACATTTATGGAATAGAGGGTAGAAAGAACATCGCCAGAGAGAACCTTGTTCACTTCTCCATCCCTGATCAGGCGGCCTCCACTGAAAGCAAGGACCCTGTCAGCATATCTCATGGCGCAGTCTGGATCATGGGTGCTGAAAAGAATAGTGTATCCATCCTTCTTCAGATTCCTTATGGTCTCCATAACCTTATATGAGTTGCCATAATCCAGATTGGCTGTAGGCTCATCCATTATGAGGATTTCAGCGTTCTGCACCAGAGCCCTGGCAATGAGCATAAGCTGTCTTTCTCCTCCAGAGATATTCATGACTCCCCTCGAGGCAAGATGGGAGATTCCCATCCTTTCCAGAGCCTCACGGGCAAGAGAGAGTTCCTTCTCTCCAGGAACGGAGAAAAGTCCCATTTTTGCGCTGAGGCCCATAGCCACAGAATCCAGCACAGTGTGGTTATATACAGGAAGGGAGCTTTGGGGAATGTAGGCCACATAGGAGGAAAGCTCCTTGCGTCCTATTTCGCTGACTTTCCTTCCTTCAATTTCCACACTCCCTTCCGTTGGAAGAAGGAAGCCCAGGATACATTTGAAGAAAGTGCTCTTTCCAACTCCATTAGGGCCTAGGACAGCAATGGCCTCGCCACCGGAGGAGGAGAAGCTAACATTCTTCAGGACTTTGGTCTTTCCATAGGAAAAGGATAGATCCTTCACTTCAAGCTTCATTTCTTCTTCCTCCCTTGGCTATGAGATAGAGGAATACGGGAGCCCCTACAAAGGACGTTAGTATTCCCAAGGGAATTTCAGCTGTAGTTGCGATTCTTGCCAGATCATCCACAGCAAGTAGGAAGGTTGCTCCCATAAAGGCAGAAGTAGGCAGGGTGACAGAGTAGTCATCCCCATAGATAAGTCTTGAGAAGTGAGGAATGACAAGGCCCACCCATCCTATCATACCGCTGACCGAAACGGCTCCAGCTGTCATGAGCGTCGAGCAGAGCACCACCAGGAGGCGCAGGGCCTTGGTATTCAGCCCCATGCTCCTTGCTTCGTCTTCACCAAGTGTCAGGATATTGATCCTCCACCTCAAGAGAAGCACTGGCACAAGGCCTATGACTATGGGCCAGAAAGCGAAGGCAAGGTCCTTCAGCTTTACGGAAGCCAGAGAGCCCATAAGCCAATAGGTAATGGCTGGAAGCTGGTCATTGGTGTCTGCAACAAGCTTTACGGCACTGGTGGAGCTGGAAAAGAGGGAACTTACCATGACTCCAGCCAAAACCAGGGAAAGGGTTGTCTCAATGCGGCTACGGCTTGAGATGGCCACAGCCAGAGCCACAGCCAACAGGCCGAAGAAGAAGGATGAGAGAGTTATGGCGAAGTAGCTTCCACCGAGAAGGATTGCAATGGCAGCGCCGAAGCCTGCTCCTGTGGAGGCTCCAAGAAGATCAGGAGAGACCATAGGGTTACGGAACATTCCCTGGTATGAGGCTCCTGAAACGGAAAGGGCTGCTCCCACAAGGGAGGCAAGAGCAATTCGAGGGAATCTGATTGAAACCACCACCGCCTCCTCAGCCCCGCTCCAGCCTGAAAGGGAGAAACGGCCGAAGGTTATGGCCTCAATCACCTTTGACAACAATATCTTCAATGCAGTAAAAGGATTTACAGGAAACCTGCCAACCAGAAAGGAAAGGGAGAACACTACTATGAAGGCCAGAGGCAGAATATCTCTGGACCATCTTCCACTTTTCCTTTTCACCATCTCTTTTTCCATAGTAGAATGGAGTCTAACATAGAAGGTAAGTTTCCACAAAGGAATTGTTTGAAAAAACAATACGGAGGGAATGTGAGGACCAACGTAAAAGTCAGATTGGGAGAAGATGACTTCTGGTATTTCGGACCTGGAGTATCTGAACTTCTCAAAAGTATAGATAGATATGGCTCTGTTGCCGGAGGAGCCTTAAATATGAATCTCTCCTACTCCAAGGCCTGGAAGATGATAAAGGACAGTGAAAAGGGCTTTGGCTGTGCTCTTGTGGAAAGAAGCACAGGAGGAAAGGGCGGGGGCAAGGCTGTGCTCACAGATAAAGCAAGGGAAATCATCCTGCTCTTTGATACCCTTTCTGAGGATGTGGAGGAATATGCAGAGAAAAGATTGAAGGAACTGTCAGAGCACAATGGAAAATAAAAGATGGTGGAGCAAAGAGAAGATAGAGTGGTATGAAAGGGCTGCAGCCTACTCAGCTTTCCATAGGACCTTGGCTTCAGAAATAGAACCATATATAGACATGGAAGACTCTATTCTGGAGCTGGGCTGCGGCTTGGGCCACGTTGCAGAGATCCTCAATGGCCACCACTACTCCATCTCTGCCATCGATAGGGACCAGGAAGTCATAGAAAGGGCAAGAAAACGGAGCGGCCTCGATATCTTCTCAGTTTCAGACTACCAGGAATACAAGGGAAAAGGAGATGTGGTCCTTACCATATTCTTCGGTAGGCTTTGGGTTGACGACAACCTTAGCGCTCTTCTCTCTCTGGCAAACAAGGCCCTCTTGTCAATCCATTCCCTGCACTCAGGGCAGGACGGAAACCTTATCTCCAGATATACTCCGGACCTTGAGACTTCCCTTTCCTTCCTCAGAGATAAAGGCCTTAAGGCTGAAGGCAAGGTCCTGACAATTCCCTTCCACCAGATTCTGAAGGATGAGAAGGAGGCCCGGGCCTTCATCAGGGCCTCATACCCAAATGGAAAAGAAGAGGATTATCTGAAATATCTGGAAAGCTCAGGAATCGACGAGTTCCCAATCATGCTTCCAAACTACAAGAAAATGGTCATGCTTTGGATAGAGAAGCCTATGATATGACTTTCTTCTGAAGCCATTTTCCGCTTCTGTACCTTACCAGTACCAGAAGGCTCTTTACAGACCAGTCTGCCACCATGGCAAGAGTAACGCCTATGACGCCTAGCCCTAGTCTGATTCCAAAGAGCCATGAGAAGAATACTCTGCAGATGACAGTGGAGAAAATTGAAGCTCCCATCACCCATTTCACGTCCCCACTAGCCCTGAGACCGTTGGGAAGTGCGCTATGGACAGAGCAAAGCAGGGCAAAGGCTGTGTTATGTACAAGGATCAGCATAAAGGTAAGAGCCTTGGTCTCTTGGGAAAGGGCAAAGCCGTAGAGAAATAGTGGAGAAATAAGGAGAAGAGCCAGATTCCAGAGAATGGAGAACACAAAGGAAATACGTAAGAGATACCTGGTGTAATACTTTGCTGCCTCCTTATCTCCCGCTCCCATAGTCCTGCCTATTACTGTAACGAAGCACCGCCCTAAGGCCACAGCACATATTGATGACATGGCCCAGAAGTTTCCAGCGCTACCGTAGGCTGCAATGGATGATGTGCCGAATTGGCTTACCATGCTTGATATGGCCACCTTCGAGAAATGGAAGAGGAAATTCTCCAGGGCTCCAGGAATGGAAATGGAAACAATAAGGGCGATAAGAGAAAAGGAAAGAGGGAACATACCTTTAAAGGAGAGCTGTACTGTGTTCTCCTTATCTCTTAGGGCCTTCACCATCACGAAGGCTGCAACCATACGGCCGATAAGTGTGGGAATGGCAACTCCCAGCACTCCCAGACGCAGAATAAATATGCCAATGAAGTTTCCCACCACATTGATGGTGTTCATCAGCACAGAGACCTTCATTATAACCTTGGTCCTTCCCATGGCATTGAAGACTGAAGCGGAAGCAGAGTAGATTCCCTGGAAAGGCCAGGAAAGTGCTGTAACAAAAAGATATATGGTGGCGGCATCCATTACGTCCCTTTCTATGGAACCGAAGAGGGAGGAGAGGATATTGATCCTGAAAAGGAGACATATTGCCATAATGAGAAGGCCGAAGAAGAAGGATACCAGGAAGAACTGTCCTGCAGCCTTATCTGCACTTTCCTTATCATTCCTTCCAAGATATTGGGATACTACTATGCCACCGCCTCCGCTAAGGGCAGAGAGAACGAAAATGAAGAGGAAGGCCAGCTGATTCACTAGGCTTACTCCTCCTACTGCAGCCTCCCCTGCATAGGAGACCATCAATGTATCCACAAGGCCCACTAGGGTGGTGAAAAACTGCTCCGCCAGGGAAGGAATAAGGATTGCAATAAGATTGGAGGAGGAGAATATCTTCCTTTCCTTCTCCAGATTATTCCTTGGCTCAAGTCGTTCAATGAATCCCATAGCTGCTCCAAAATTTATATAATCCTTTTCTCCCCTTTGGACAACTATACGAGTCATTTTGCCCTTAATTTATAAACTGTATGTTTTTTTTGTGTTTTACAGGGAATAAGCCTTATTTTTCCTTGTCTGTAAAACTATTATTCACCTTAAGGTGAATTGAAAATGGAAAACGACAACAAAGATAACAAGAAACCCCTGTTCTACTACATATACATTGTAGTATTGGCACTACTGCTTTTGAATGCATTTGTGTTCCCACTGTTCTCAGGACACAGAGTCCAGGAAGTGGGATACTCCACCTTCCTGAAGATGGTGGACGAAGGAAAAGTGAAGCAGGTGGTATTGGACGACCAATACATCCTCTTTGCAGCCTATGACGATAATGAAAAGCTAAGCACCTATCAGACAGGCGTATTCCCTGACCAGGGTCTTATTGAAAGGCTGGAAAAGAGCGGAGTGGAATTCTCCTCCTACATAGAATCTGAAGGCTCACCTTTCATCAACTTCCTCGTGTCATGGATAGTTCCTATCATCATGTTCTCCATCATTGGAAAACTACTTTTCTCCTTCATTAACAAGAGAGGTGGCAACGCCATGAGCTTCGGCAAATCCAATGCCAAGATATACGCAGAGAAGGAGACAGGAGTCACCTTCAAGGATGTGGAGGGAGAAGATGAAGCAAAGGAAGCCCTGGAGGAGATAGTGTCATACCTCCACGACAATGGAAAGTACACAGAAATCGGTGCAAAGCTTCCTAAAGGCGCCCTTCTGGTAGGCCCTCCCGGAACAGGAAAGACCCTTCTGGCAAAGGCTGTTGCAGGAGAAGCTAATGTGCCCTTCTTCTCCATTTCAGGATCTGAATTCGTTGAGATGTTCGTAGGTATGGGAGCAAGCAAGGTAAGGGACCTTTTCAAGCAGGCTTCTGAAAAGGCACCTTGCATTGTGTTCATAGACGAAATCGATACCATCGGAAAGAAGAGAGACAACGGAGGCATGGGAACCAACGACGAAAGAGAGCAGACATTGAATCAGCTCCTAACGGAAATGGATGGTTTCGACGGCAACAAGGGAGTTGTAATCCTAGCAGCCACCAACAGACCTGAAATCCTTGACCCTGCCCTTCTGCGTCCTGGCCGCTTTGACAGGAGAATTCCTGTAAACCTTCCAGACCTTCAGGGAAGAGTCGCAATCCTCAAAGTCCATGCAAAGGACGTAAAGACTGAAGACAATATTGATTTCAACTCCATTGCCAGGGCAACAAGTGGCGCCAGCGGAGCAGAGCTTGCAAACATCATCAATGAAGCAGCCCTTAGAGCCGTCCGTCAGGGAAGAGACAAGGTTACCCAGGAAGATCTTGAGGAAAGCGTTGAGACAGTAATTGCTGGATACAAGAGAAAGAATGCTGTACTCAGCGAAGAGGAGAAGAGAATAGTTGCATATCACGAAATAGGACATGCACTGGTAGCTGCAAAGCAGTCTGGTTCCGCTCCTGTCACAAAGATTACAATCATTCCTAGGACCTCCGGTTCCCTTGGATACACTATGCAGGTGGATAGCGGAGAGAAGAACCTTATGTCCAAGGAGGAGATCCTTACAAGAATCGCCACACTTACAGGTGGAAGAGAAGCAGAGAAGCTTGTATTCAACAAGATCACCACTGGAGCCTCCAACGACATCAAGGAAGCCACAAAGCTTGCGCGCAGCATGATAACCCAGTATGGAATGAGCGACCAGTTCGGTATGGTTGCCCTTGAGACAGTGAACAACCAGTATCTGGGTGGAGATACTTCCCTTGCCTGCTCTCCTGCTACCAGCGAGGAAATAGACAAGGAAGTGGTGAAGATAATAGGCGAGGAAGCCAGAAAGGCTGGAGAAATCCTTAAGGCCAATAGGGAAAAGCTGGATGAGCTCTCATCATTCCTTCTTGAGAAGGAGACCATTACAGGCGAAGAGTTCATGGCCATTCTCAATAAGTAATTATTTGTAAATAAATGACTTAGGGTGCCAAAAACGGCACCCTTTTCTATTCAATTGCCTTAGACTTAAGAAAAAACTTAGAGGCTTCAGGTATACCACATTTGAAGTGACTTTCCATAGAGAATTGCAGATTCCTGTATTCCAAGAGGTACTTTGGAAAATAGTAAAGACAGCATACAAATGACCATAGTCCTCTTAGCAAAGTCACTTTTCGTCATAGCCTAATGTACCTCGCTGCTGGGAGACCTTACAGCTTATTATTCCTTGTACTTTTTCCAGCCTCTCTACCATTAGGGAGGGATAGTGATGGAAAGTATTTCAGAAGCGCTAGAAGTACCTTTACTCCATTCTGGATTCTATCGTTCGCATTGATTAAATCGGCAATATGGCCGGCGGGAGCCCACCCCATCAGGCTTCCTTACGTCCTTGTGCCTCCTCTTAGCCTACCTTTGGTCTTGGAATCCTGTAGGAGAAGGAAACGGACACCTAAGGAACGACTCCATTCTCCAGAAATTCCTTCAGAAATGAATTCAGAAGACAATAGAGAGTCATAACCTCCATCAATTGGAACAAGCTCTCTATACTACTGAAGAAGTTTGAGGCTTCAGGGATAGTTGTGGGTAAACCACATGAAAAATAAGGAAGAATAACGGTATTGAAAATAGCCATATATTTAACCTGGTGTGCTGAATGACAAAAAAACAACACAAGGAATAAACAAATGGCTAGGCTTAGTAATCTCTAAGAAAGCTTCTGAATGTCAATACCGCTGTGTTCAGTAACATGAGAATCGAAACAGACCAGGAAGGTGTCACTTCAGTCATAGTGA
>JAEDOD010000101.1 GCA_016302165.1 Sphaerochaetaceae bacterium | reverse complement strand
GCCACCCTCTTAAAGACTAGTGGGTGACATAGTATACCCTCATCTAAAGTACTTACGTTCCATTTTCCATCCATACTCCACAGTATTATCTTTTGAAAAATAAAACCACTTCGTTTTTCTTACGAAATGTTCCCTAGAGAATTTCAAGAATCCTTGGAACAACAGTCTTTGCAGAAAGACCATATTCATCCATAAGGTCACAAGGCTTTCCAGACTGGCCGAAACGATCCATGACGCCAATCTTCAACAGTCTCTTCGGGCATTTCTCCAACAAGACTGATCCTACAGCATCACCTAGGCCTCCGATAACCGAATGCTCTTCCATCGTCACGATATGTCTGCACTTCTCTGAATATTTCAGGACGCATTCTTCATCCAAAGGCTTTATGGTATGCATATTTACAACTGCTGTGCTGTATCCCTTCTCTTCCAGGGTCTGGGCAACATCAAGAGCCTCTGGAACCATTATGCCACAGGCAAAGAGTACGATATCACTACCATCCTTCAGCACATTGGCCTTTCCTATTTCAAAGGGCTGAGGAGGAAGAACTCTAGAAGGAGATCTTCCTATCCTCATATAAAGGGGGCCCTTATGCTCAGATGCGGCAAGGACAGCCTTTTCAGTTTCATTTGCATCGCTTGGAACCACTACGGTCATGCCGGGAATGACTCTCATCAAGGCAAAGTCTTCTATAGACTGGTGGCTTCCTCCGTCTTCTCCTACAGTGATTCCTCCATGAGTACAACAGATCTTCACATTCATTTTTGGATATGCAACGCTATTTCTAATCTGTTCATAGGCTCTTCCTGCACCAAAAAGAGCAAAAGTGGAACAGAAAGGAATATATCCCATTGCTGCCATTCCTACAGACATGTCAACAAGATTTGCTTCAGCGATTCCCACATTGAAAAATCTATCCGGGAACTCCTTCTGGAATGTTCCTGTAAAAGTGGCATGGGCAAGATCTGCGTCCAGGACCACAACTTTGTCATTTTTCTTTCCCAGTTCAACAAGAGCTTCGCCGTAGCTGACCCTCATCATCTTGTCACTCATGATCCACCTCCCCATCAAGTTCCTTCAGGGCCAATTCCAGCTGTTCCTTCTTTGGAGCCATACCGTGCCATCCGACCTGGTCTTCCATAAAGGACACACCTTTGCCCTTTACTGTTTCAGCGACAATGCACCTGGGCTTTCCTTTCACTACAGGAGCCTTGAGTGCTGAAAGAATCTGGTCGATATCGTTACCGTCCTCAACTCTCACCGCATCGAATCCAAATGCCCTATACTTCTCCACCAGATCTCTGTTATCCATGATGGAGGAGCAGGGACCGTCAAGCTGAAGCCTATTTCTATCGATGATGACAGTAAGATTATCAAGGTGGAAATGGGCTGCGGCCTCTGCAGCCTCCCAAACCAGACCTTCATCGGATTCGCCATCACCTACAAGAGTAAAGACTCTCACTCCTCTGCCCTGTTTCTTTGCTGCCAAAGCCATACCTGTGGCAATGGATACTCCTTGCCCCAGGGAGCCTGTAGATATCTCGACGCCTGGAAGCTTCTTTGAATCCGGATGACCCTGAAGCCTGGAATGGAGGCGTCTCAAGGTATAAAGCTCTTCCTTTGGGAAATAGCCCAGGTCTGCAAGGATAGCATACAGACAAGGAGCGGCATGTCCTTTTGACAATACAAACCTGTCCCGGTCTGCATCCTTCCACTCTGGATCTATCTTCATTACGTCATAATAGAGGGCCGCCATAATCTCCACAGACGACAGAGAGCCGCCTGAGTGACCGCTTCCAGCGGTGCATAGAACGCTCAGGATATCCTTTCTGATATCCCTACATTTAATCTTTAATTCTTTTGATGTCATGGTACTTCGGCTAGCAGCCACATATGTCGGAGAGAGATTGCTGCATATGCTTCAAACTCTCCTGAGCCGCCAGTTCACCGTCTCCTTTCCTGATTGCAGACAAAATGGCCCGATGAGGTTCAATGGCATTGTTGGCATGCTCGTCCAGAAGGAAGCTGGTCTGCCTAAGCTGGCTGAAATAGAAGTTTATCAGCTTCTCCAGGGCAGTCATTAGCTCATTATGGGCCATGTCAACAATCTTTTCGTGGAACTTTGCATCAAGGGAAGCCATGAGTACATTGTCTTTTTTGACAACTGCTGCCTCAAAATCCCTCTGATACGCCTCCAGCAATATCACCTCATCATCCGTCCTTCTCTCGGCCGCCAATTTGGCAGCCTGTGCATCGAAGCTAAGTCTGACCTCCAGATAATCCCGCATCTTACCGGAATTAAGTCGGAAGTAGTTGGATACTTCTTCCACTATTCCGTTTTTGCTCTCTGCTACAAACGCCCCACGGCCGGAGACCAGGTTAATATAACCCATAGTCTCCAGCTGTCTGTAACCTTCCCTGAGGGTAGCTCTGCTGATTCCGAGTCTTTTGGACATTTCCACCTCGGAAGGCAGTTTCTCCCCAGGCTTGATCTCCCCTTCCTTCAGGAAATCGATGATTGCCTGGGATGCAATCTGAACAGTAGACTTCTTCTGCACTAACTCCATTTCTCTTCCTTAGAATGCTGTTCCCAAAATCAGCTTCGGGATAGTAAGCGTGATAGCTGGGAAAACATTAATCAGTATTAGGACGACGATAAGTCCTATGTAATAAGGTTTTACAGCTTTAAACGCTCTCTGAAAAGAGATTCCTGCAAGTTTTGACGTCACAAAAAGACACATTGCCATAGGAGGAGTCAAAAGACCGATCATCAAGGCAAAGATGAATATCACGCCAAACTGTACCGGATGCATTCCGATGGAGTTCACTATTGGCAGCATGATCGGGGTCAGGATCAATATGCTTGCATTAGTCTCCATGAACATCCCCATAAAGAGGAGGATAAGGTTCAGGAGAATAATGATTATATACTTGTTGCTGGTAAGGGAGAATATGAAGGTAGCAGCCACTTCCGCAGCCTTTTCCATTCCCAGAACCCAAGCAAAGAGTTTTCCGCTAGCCATAAGAAGCATTACCATACCCAGGTTTTCTACGCCTACTTCAAGAACATGGTAGATAGTCTTGAGGTTAAGGTGCTTGTAGACAAGGACACCCACCAGAAGTGAATACATTACTGCAACTGCAGCGGCCTCTGTTGGAGTGAAGAAACCGGAGAAGATTCCGCCGATAAGGATGATCGGTCCAAGGATGGCAGGAACTGCTTCCTTTGTTGCAACCCACTTCTCCTTTCTTGAGAACTTCGGATGCTTGGGATAATTACGCTTTTTTGCAATTACATAGACTGTAGCCATCATCAGGAGTCCCATGATGATACCTACGCTTATTCCACCCATGAAGAGTGAACCTATGGATATTCCGGCAACGATACCGAACATGACCATTGGGCTTGATGGAGGAATGATAGGACCTATGATGGAGGAAGCCGCTGTAACACCGACAGAGAAGTCGGGGTCGAAGCCTTCGTCAGTCATGGCCTTGATTTCGATTGCTCCCAGTCCTGCGCAGTCTGCGACGGCTGCTCCTGACATTCCTGCGAAGATCATACTGGACAGGACATTTACATGTCCCAAGCCACCAGTGATGTGGCCGACCCAGGCAGAAGCGAACTGGAAGATTTTCCTTGTGATGCCTGAACCGTTCATGATTTCGCCGACTAGCATGAAGAACGGAATGGCCAACATGGTATAGCTAGAGATACCGCTGACCATGGCAGAAGGAATAAAGGTAAGTGCGACTGTAGCACCACCCAATGTAACATAGAAGAAACCTGCGAGTACCATGGCGTAACCTACGGGTACTCCAAGAAGAATCATTGCGAGAAATCCAAGAATTACCGCCATAATCAAGCCTCCTCCTTTTCAGTCAATGCGACAATGGCCTTCAATGTATGGTCAATGAGAAACAGTGAAGTGAAGGCCATGCCCACCGGGAATGCAAGATACTGCACTCCCGAAGGGAATGGAAGGACCATGAGAGGAACGTTCATCTTCCTCATGGCCAGCTGCCATCCGTAGATGACAAGGTATACGCTTGCGGCAAGGGTAGCAATATTCACCACAAGTGTAAGAATCTTCTGTGCTTTCTTGGGAAGCATGTTGGAGAAGACGTCGATTCTGACGTGGACTCCCCTTTTAGCCGAATAAGCCAATGCAAAGAATCCCAGCCAAGCGGCCATTACTATGGATATTTCCTCAATCTGGACAAAGGACTTGCCTGTTGTCACTCTGCACGCTACCTGGAAGAAGACAATCAGAATCAGGACCACAAGAAATGCAATGGTAATGTTCTTGTTGATCACTTCCAGAATGTCTGCAACCTTAGAATAGCCTTTGGATATCTTCTTCAACACTTTTTGCCTCCTAAACTTAGAAATTAGTCAACAAGAGCTCTGATCTTCTCGTATGCACCTTCTGGATACTTGTCCTTGTTTTCCTCGAGGAGTACAGGAACAATTGCATTCTTGAAGGAATCGATGTCGATCTGATCCTTTGTGATGAGAGTCATACCCTTCTCCTGGAACTTAGCAAGGAATGCCTCATCTTCAGCATTGACCTGCTCGTTGTGCCAAGCAAATCCATTGTCGATTGCTGTGGAGATGATTGCCTGCTGCTCTGAAGTAAGGCTCTTCCAGAAGTTGTTTGAGAAGTAGACGAAGTAGTTTGTGTACTGGTGCTCAGTCTGCATGAGATACTTCTGAACCTGATACATACCTGCCTGGTCGATATTTGCAAGTGGGTTCTCCTGGGCATTGACGATTCCGTTCTGGAGAGCACCGAAGAGCTCGCCCCATGCTACTGGAGTAACGTTTGCACCTGTTGCTGTCCAGGAAGCGATGACGCCTGCGTTGTTAGGTGTTCTGAGCTTGACGCCCTTCATGTCACTGACACTGTAGATAGCCTTGTTAGCTGTAAGATATCTTGGTCCACGGAGAGCAATTGTGTTGAGGTAAGCTGTAACGTTGTACTTTTCCTCAAGCTTAGCTGCCAGGTCTGCACCCATTTCACTCTGCCAGAACTTCTGGAGATGATCCTGTGAATCGAAGATGAATGCCATGTTGAAGAGCTCCATCCACTCAGGAACAGCCCAGTTGAAGAGCATTTCAGCGTTTACCAGCATTTCGTAGTTGCCTTCGCTGAGTCCTGTGCAGAGGTCTTCATCGTTGTCACCAAGCTGACCTTCAAGATAAAGGATAGGCTTGAGTGTTCCGTTGGACTTCTCTTCAATCTCTGCAGCAATCTTCTTCATTGCTTCAGTAACAAGAGCAGAGCTGTTGTTTCCTACGACCTTGAATTCTACAACACCGGAATTTGAAGACTTCTCGTTTGCACCATTTGCAAAGAGAGATCCGACGATACAAAGCATGATGAGAGCTGCGACAGCAAGTTTTCTCATATAGCCTCCTTTTTTAAATTGTATGATTGTCTGACAATCTTTATACAATCTTTATTGTATGTCGACTTTACATGCTGTCAAGGATTATTTTGTCATATACAGTAGAAAGATTTTTCTTGGTTCCTAGAGGTTCCAGGGATAGATAGGGGATCTCTGGAAAATGACTATCAGATTTGAAATAGTACTCCTCCATATCTCACAGTTATATGAGTCTGCTTGTCTCAGGAGAGATGCCAACAATGCCCAATCGATGCTCTCATCCATCTATGAGGTAATGTATGAATTGCAGAATAGAACCATTCATATTGTATTTCAGGATAAGCAAGCATGGCTGTTGCCAACACGATAAAAGAGAAACCGCGCCACAATTAAGGGGAGAAGCACAACACGATTGATGGAAGAAACGCAACACGATTAAGGGGAGAACTTCAAGCAACTTTTTAAAAAGTCACGTAATTGGTTTTGATGCCATTCTGAACAGAATCATACTGGTCAAGAAATGCTCCCTTCTTATATGCACCCAGGTAAACCAATTGGATTGAGTGAAGCTATTTCCTGTAGCAGGTATCGGGGAATCCTCCCATAGAAGAATCATGG
>JAEDOD010000100.1 GCA_016302165.1 Sphaerochaetaceae bacterium | reverse complement strand
TGTTTTCTCTGAAAGAGTATGGCAGTATTCTTAGGCTCAATTTCTGTTATCCTTTGAGCCAGAATTTGATACAATCAGGTTCTGACTTTTTTCTCTACACCATAAGGAATTACAAGACCTTCTCTGTAATGAATATCTAGACTTGGTTCAGCTGGTCAAACAGGAAATCAGGCAGGCACAATATTAAGCAACGTTGAATGTCAATAAAGAGCCTATTCTGCTCTATCACGGCATTGGTCGCATCATCAATGGGCATAAGTCTTGGGGCAATAAATTCATTGAAAATCTTGCCGCTGATATTAAGCTATCCTTCCCCGAAGCAAAAGGATATTCTGTTAGAAACTTTAAATATATGGTGAAGTTTGCAGCAACCTACGAGGACGAGGGATTTGTGCAGACGGCGTCTGCACAAATTCCGTGGTCGCACAATAATGTGATCCTGGATAAAGGAGGCTAAACATGAGTTTCACTGCAATTCCCGAAAAGACTCCAGTGCCCCGCAGATTGCTTTTCAGGTTGCGTATTGCACCAGATTACAAACAAAGTATTCTTTTCCAGGTGTGGGAATATCTCCCTAGATTACAGAAAGAGGGGCGATTTCTCGTCCCTCTCTTCCTCTTTTGACAGCGTTAGCCAAAACTTGATTGCTGTCTACCAGTGAGGCTTTCAGCTATCGAAATCCAATAGCTGGTCCAAAGTATCTGAAAGACTATCGGAGCATACTGCACCGGCAGATATGACACCTTCGTCACCATATTGGGATATCTGGTCCAAGGCTTCGATTGCAGCCCTTATCTTTGTTCTCAGCAAGTATCCTGAGGACGAAGCGGTTTCAATCACTTTTTCCGCATGCCCGGAATAATCTTTTCCATATGCCTTTGAGTATATGTCTACAATTGTCTTCAGCGAATAAGTGAGCTCATCTTCTGTCAGAGCCCTTAACTCTTCAGCTTCCACAATTCTATCCAGTACTTTTCTGATGACTTCCTTGGAGTCTTCGTCTCCCTCCATCAGATCCAGATAACCAAAATCATCCTTTTCGCCTATGACTTCTTCTGTGTAGGAAGAGGAGAAGGCAAAAATGGAAGAGACGGAATCGAAAGATGAAGGAGGAAACAGAAACTGGGAAATGGTTGAATATGCAGACATTCTTGATTTCCTTGCAAAACGGCCTATCAATTCTGCTTCATCAAATAGAATGACCCAGCCTGAGTATCCCATGACCTTAAAGAGATGAGACATGAAGGCAAAGTAATCTGATGTGTGTTCCTTGACAACAAATTTATTGTTGAAGGATACCTTTTCCCTGCAGTATCTGGAATAGAGAGATCTTATTGCCGCAACTGATGCAAAAGAACCCTGAAGGTCAGCTTCCAGAACATCAACATCATCGTCATTGCTGCCTTCAGAGGCGAGGAAAGCCTTCAGGACATAATAAAGCCTGTTAGTATCAAGCTTATTCAGGGCATAAAGAAACATCTCGTTGGCTTTATCACTGCCGGAAGAGAGGAAAGTGAACAGGGAAGGAATTCCTGGCTCACTTTCTCCAGGAAGATATGTCTGCTCCAGCACTCTCTTGTAAAGGATGTCTATCTTATTTGCCGGTGTTTCTTTTCCAAGTGCAACGAAGGAAACCACCATATTGTTCTCTTGGGCCATGGAAAACACGGAATTCAGGAAATGGGTCTTGCCTTCACCATACTTTCCTTTTATCACCATGCTATTTGATACTCCGCCAGCCGACTCAGCAATAAGTGCCGCAGCCTTATCCATGATCTCTTTTCTGGAGGAAGAGAAGAATTTACCGACAGCACGGGACGGGACACCGGACCTGAGGGCTTCAATCATATGTCGATTTTCGAAATCTGTCATTTTTCTGCCTCCTTCAGCTGAAGAGTATATTGATTGGTCAACAGAGGTATCGAGACACTTCCATACCTGCTTTCCTTCAAGATGGCTTCAGCCTCCTTCTCCGTCACTTCGTGAGCTGAGAAGTTTTCACTTCTGAAAAGTTCCGTAAGTCTTCGGGACATTTCCATCACCGACTGGGGAACCAGTATGGCAGGATTGATCTTATCCAGATCCAACAGGTCGTTGTATAGGTTGACTCTACCGGAAACTATCTCGTTCTGGACTCTAAGCCACAATGCCTGATAGCTCTTCATGCCCCATTTCTCATGGTCCACAAGAATCCTGTCGAAGGAAAGGATAAGGAAGAAATACCTGAAGACGTCGATATCGTCGATCAGCTGACGAATAACTTCATATGCGTCATCCCTCTTCATCTTCGTGTACTTCACTTCTTCAAGGGAAGAGTTGGAGACAATGTTCTGCAGATTGTCTACAGAAACGAACAGACCCGAGTACCCTGCAAGATGTACCGCTTCTCCCAGACTCTTCAAAAGCCTTCTGGCGTTTGTCTTATTGATTTTATATCCAGCAAGGCCGTAGGAACGGAGCTTTGCAACCTTCACGCTCCTTTCTACATTTAGCCAATCGTCAGAAAGTGCTTCCAGGTCTTCGTCAATGGCAAGGATTCCAAGCTTTTCTGATACCTTGAGGGACAATATCTGGGCAAAATTATGGTCCAGCTCCTTATTGGAGATTATTGTCTTTCTGACTTCGCTGCGAAGTTCCTGCCTGACGATTGCGCTCTGCTCTCCCCGGTCTGAAAGCCAGGCCAAAGCAGACTTCCCTACTTTTCTGTCATAATCATATCCAAGGGAAGTCATGATCGACTCTGAGATACGTGAAACGATGTCTTCAAAATCCAAAGCCCTATATAGAGCCATGTAGAGATTGGTCATATCAGAGAGGAGAATGGACTGGGCATCAAGGCTAATAGACAAAAATCCCTCTTCTTCAGCTTCCATTGCCATCAGGGCCAGAAGATGAGTCTTTCCAGCTCCTTTCTTTCCCATAAGGAACTTGATCTTGCTTCCTCCTTCCTTGATGTAGGAAGCAAAATACTCTTTTCTGATGAATGATGAGACCTTATCAAGTCCAACTGTAAGTGTCCTGAGAATCTCTTTGTTCCCGTTCGGTGTCCGCCCTCTCTGAAGCTCAACCATAGTGCCCTTTCTATCCATCTGTCACTCTCCAATCAGCGGAAGCATATTGTACTGATCAACTGCTCCATTCCTGTATCGTCAAGAATTCTCACGCTCTTTCCCCGTCCTGTGCCGAAGAGACAAGTGTGGCCGCTCTTTGTTACAAATCCACCCTTCTTGATTGCGTTGTAAAGACGGGCCAGGTCAAAGGCGAAAGCCATCTCATCATAGTCTTTCCTGCTTCTTGCAAGAGGAACCATCACTTTATAGCAGGAAAGGAGGGGAACATAGTAAAGGTGATCATTCACCTTTCCAGTATTCTTGGCCTTCTCCGAGAGGACACAGACAGAATAGGCATTCTCAAGGTCCTGGGCAAAAGACTGGGCATTGAAGGATGCTGACTCCAGCTTCTCAACCAGGTCTGCAGCACCCTCTACAAGAACCTGCGGCCTCATTGTAGGGACCTTCTTCTTTCCAAGTATGACTTCCTGGTTCTCTGCATCGATCCTGATTCTTGTAGGAAATACTTCAAAGACAGGGTATTCTCCCACAGTATCCATTTTTCTTTCCTTGAGACCGGAGAGCATGTCTTCAGTGAATTCACCTGATACAAAATATGAGCGGTAATCAAAACTGGATACAGCCTCATCTACACTATTCAGAGCTTCTTCAAGGGAAGCCACTGCACTCTTCATGGATTCCAGGTTCTTCAAGAGGCTTCTGACGTCACCTTTGACGCTATCTTTCTGCATCTTGCCTTCAAGACCTGATACTTTTTTTATTATCTCCTTAAGTGTTTTGTCTGAAGCAAGAAAGGACTCCAGAAACTCTTCATATCTCATTTTCAACTCCTAAAAAATTTCACTTCAAATATCATAGCCCATAAATTGAATCTGTCACAACCAAAAGCAAGGTAATATAATGCAGAAATGACACCGCTCTACAAATGGCAGGAAGAATGCCTGGGCACCTGGAAAAACTGTGGATATAGAGGCATAGCTGAAGTTACGACAGGTGCAGGTAAGACACTGATGGCTGTAAGGGGAAGCCTAATGCTTGACGAAGAGATGAACAATAATCTCTCCGTATATGTAGTCGTCCCCAAGGTAGCACTGAAAAAGCAGTGGAAGGAAGCCCTTGCGAAAAACAAGGTTAAAGATATAGAAATATGGAGCAGCGTCAGAAGGAAGAAGGGAAAATACACTATTTTGACCATCAATACTGCCAGGGACGTACTGCCTCTTCTTGTGGAAAAAGACTTCATGGAAAAGAGGCATGTACTCCTGATACTGGATGAAGTCCATCACTATGGCAGCCCTGCAAATAGCCATATCTTCGACTTCATGGATTCCAGCCACTTTTGTTCTCCCCTCTATCACTCCTTGGGGCTATCTGCCACGACAAAAGTCAGGACCCTGAAAGGTGTCCTTATTCCAAGAGTTGGCGACGTATTCTTCCGCTACAGCCTATCTGATGCCCTTTCAGACGGAATCGTAAATGACTTTCTGGTCTTCAATGTAGCAGTACATTTCATTGAAGAGGAACGGCTCATATATGATGTCCTATCCCGGGACATTCTCATTTCTTTCGGAAAAGTGTATTCAGCCTATCCCATACTGAAGAAAATCAACGCTACCCTTTTCGATGTACTGGATTTCCTGAGAAAGAAGGGGGAAGAGGAGATGGCTTTGAATCTTGAGACGCTGATAAGGGAAAGACGGGACCTTATCATTCGGGCAGACACAAGAATAAAGGCTGTCATTGGCATCATCCAATACACGGAAGGAAAGACTATTGTCTTCACAGAAAGGATAGACCAGGTGGATGCACTTTCCGCCAAGCTGAAGGACCTGGGCATAAAGACATTGAGGTATCATGGGGAAATGGATTCCAAGGCGAAGGAAGAAAGCCTAGGCGCCTTCAAGGAAGGAAGATGCAGAATACTTATCTGCTGCAAAGCCTTGGATGAAGGCCTTGATGTTCCTGACGCAGATATTGCAATCATAATGTCTACCACAGCCACAGAACTCCAAAGGATCCAGAGAATTGGAAGAGTAATCAGGAAATCCAAGGATAAGCTACCCTCCTCTCTTTACTATATCCATGTTCCGGAGTCAGTAGAGGATGATGAATATCTCAATTTCCTTACCAGGGAAGAAAGAATCATCGTAGACATAGAATACAGGAATGATGAGTTTCTGGACTCTCTGTATATAGATGAGATGGTTTCATTTCTCAAGGCCTCAGACTTCTCGAACCTATCGAAGGAAAAGATAGAAAGACTAAAGTTCCTTCTAAAGGGAGGATGCCTGCGCATTGAGAGATTCCTGAGTATCAATGGACTGGAATACCTATTGGCCAAGGACAGGAAGAGCGAGTTCATCAAGCTTTTCCTTCTGATGAAGAAGACTCTCAAGAAAACAAGGGAAGAATCGGCAGAGAAGAAGCTTTCCGCCGTCCTCATTGAAGAGCATAGTCCTTAAATCAAAACCAGAAAAAAGGGGGCAAGTGAGAAATATAGTGTTCCTTTTCGCTGTCATGTGAGACAAGGATATACAGCTTCTACAGCAACCTTTTTGATGTCTCCATTTCCTGCTTCCGTATGTTTTTCAAATACTCCTTCACAAACCAGTCTAGCTGGCCTCCCATCGGCTATGGCAGAAGGAGAACCATACACCATTATTAGTCTCAATTCCAGCTAGCGACACTCTATGAAAAAAGCAGAATAGCACAAAACATTGTGACAGGCCCAATTCAATCATGATAACTATCGTTACGTATTATTGATTCAGTTTGAAGCAAACTTCCTGGAATTGGATACGGAGGCCATAGGTTATATGGGGATTTGAGTGGTTTTCTTCATTTTGTTTATGGGGATTTGCGCATTATTTCGATTAATTTATATGGGGATTTGTGATATACTCCTTATATAAGGACCTTGATGAATGAGCATAACTATTTTTAGACGAAAGATTTATGATAAAATGCTGGAATGGAAGACCAATCGAAGCCAGAAGTATTCTCTTTTGATTAAGGG
>JAEDOD010000099.1 GCA_016302165.1 Sphaerochaetaceae bacterium | reverse complement strand
GCCTTAGATCTTTTTAATCTCTCTGTCCCAGGATTTACATATGTTCCCATGTTTTCTTCTCCTAATAGTAATATAGCACAAGAAGCGGAAAACCAAAACATACAAAGAAATAGTACCTGGTGCAAAGCACCATCTATATCTGCATTCCACCGGTCACCGGTAGAGCCGCTTTAGACTATCAGGGGCTCGACTGGGCCCCTGATAAGTAATCTTCCTACACTGTAAGCTCGTAGGGCTTTCCGTCATCAAAGTAATGGAAAAGCTCATTGGGCTTGAATATGCCCTTATTTGTGACAATTCCTGTAATGAGGGAAGGAGGAGTCATGTCGAAGGCTGGGTAGTAGCCTTTGACCCCGCTATCCTTCTTTGCTGTCCTGACTCCCATGGCCTGGAGAGAGAACTCCGGATCCCTCATTTCGATGGTTACCGTATCCCATGTGGGATGACCTATGTCTGGAGCACCAGACACATATACAGGAACTCCGAAATAGTTGGCGCAGATTGCAATCTGGCTGGTTCCCACCTTATTGAAGACGTAGCCGTCTACGCTGATTGCGTCTGCAGCGCATGTAAATACATCAACCCCTTCCTTTGCCATTACAAAGGCTGGCATGTTGTCTGTAATGAGAGTAGTGTCAAAGCCCATTTCAGTGCATACAGTGGAAGTGAATCTGGCTCCCTGGAAATAGGGCCTGGTCTCAGGGCAGAAGAGCCTGATGTTGTTTCCTCTCTCCCTGCACTCAAGAAGCATCATGCCTAGTATTGTCTCAGCGTAGCACTGGGTCATTACAGTTCCGTTCTTCGGAAACTTTTCCACTAGGAGCTTTGCTGCGTCCCTGACCCTATTGTAGCGGCTGTTATTCATTTCGATTACATGGTCCCTAATTGCTTCGTCAGCCCTTCTTCCTTCTTCCAGAGCCTTAAGAGCCACCGGAATGCAGCTCTCTGTCAGCATAGCCATACGCTTGGAAGTAGTAGGCCTGGAGGATGAGATCATTAGTGAAGCTTTTTTCAGGTGCTCTTCAGTCTCTCTCTGTCCCTTTCCCCTAACTTCCCAGGCCGCAAGGGCCATGCCCATGGGGGCAAGGGTATAGGGACCAGTGGACTGGGTCACCATATCCCTGATGGCGTCAGAAACTTCCTTGACGCTTCTGCATTCCACAAATCTTATTTCTCCAGGGTACACTCTTCTATCCAGTACCCTGACGTTTCCATTCTCATACCAAGCTACGTTTTCGTAGCGGAGCATAAATGCCAAATCTTTATCAGCTCTTTCCATAAAGAGAGTATAACACAATACTCGCTCTCTATATATCAGCCTTTACTCCGTCTGGAGTACTTCTCACTTTTCTGTACACAGTAATGAGCATAGTAAGGATGCATGCGCTTCCTCCTATGAGCTGGGAGAGGGCTTCAGCCCAGAAGACTCCCCTTACTCCCATCCATAGAGGGAAGAGAAGGGTGAATGGAAGAACCAGCACAACTTTTCTCAAGAGTGAGAAGAACACAGCCCTTCTAGGGCAGTTCAGGGCCACAAATGTATTCTGCCCTGAATTCTGGAAGCTCATGCAGAAGAAGGCCAGGAAATAGATACGCATCAAGGGCACTGTAAGGCTCTGCAGTTCTCTGTCTGGAGTGAAGACAGAGATTAACGGGCCCGGCAGTGCCATTACCAGAGACCAGGCAAGAAAGCCATAGGAGAGACACATTGCAATGAGGCTTTTCAGTGTCTTCTTGACCCTGCTGTTAAGCTTTGCTCCATAGTTGTATCCCATGACAGGCTGAGAGGATGAGGAGATTGCAGAGATAGGAAGGGATACCACTTCCCTCATGCTGTTGATGATGCTCATGGCTCCGATATAGAGAGCGCTGGACTCTCCGCCGTAGCGGCGAAGGGTCATGTTGGCAGCTCCCTGTGTAATGCTGTTGGTCACCTTGAACACAAAGCCGCTGACTCCAAGCTTCAGTATTCTTCCCAGGATTTGAGGAACGATACACAGCCTTTTTAGCCTTATCTCTCCCTTTCTTGAAAGGAACAGGGTCACCCATAAGGCTGAAATTCCCTGGCTGATTACAGTGGCGGCGGATGCTCCCCTTACTCCCATGCCAAGAAGAAATATGAATATTGGATCCAGAATAATATTTGCCGCAGCTCCAATCATTACAGTAGCCATGCCCACCATGGCGTGGCCCTGGGCTGTAATGAAGGGATTGGCGCCGAGGGATATTAAGACAAAGGGAGTTCCCAGGAGATATATGGAGAAATAGCTCCTGGCGTAGCTTATGGTGGAGGAGTCTGCTCCCATGATGGGGAGAATCACATCCATAAGGGCATAGAGGAGAGCCATCAATAGAGCGGAGACCACCAAAAGAAAGGAGAAGGATGTGGAGAGAATATCTTCAGCCTTCTTTTCCTCCCCTTCTCCTCTGGCGATGGAAAAAAGTGGGGCCCCGCCTGAAGAGGAGAAGCCGGCGAAAGCATTGATGAATGTTATGAGAGGAAAGGCTACTCCAACTCCGGAAAGGGCAAGGGTTCCGGTGGAAGGAATGTGGCCGATGAACATACGGTCCACTATGTTATATGTAACATTTACAAGTTCAGCAAGGAAAATAGGGAGAGCCAGGCGCATGATATGGCCTGGAACGCTGCCCTTAGAAAAGTCTCCCTTTGTTTTCTCCATTCTCTGATGTTCCCTCTTTTGACCAAAAACCTCAATACAGTTTCTGGCGTCCTTTAGGCTAAGCTGAGAGGAGAAGAGTTTCTGTAAACAGTGAAGCGGATAGTGTATCCGTTGTCATCAATGGGATCGGAGGAGGATACCATGGTCCAGTTGTCCAACTGGTCTAAGTTGTCGAAGAAGGCTTCAGCTCCTCCGTCAGCGTCAACCTTGGTCAGGAGGACTTCTGTGCAATATGGAAGGAGCGTATGATACATCATTGCCCCTCCGATGACGAAAACATCATCTTCATCATAGCCCTTTATGGCTTCAAAGAGCTCCTCTAGGCTCTCTACCATCAGAAAGCCGTCCCGCTTTGCCCTTTCCTTGTCTCCACCGGGCCACAATACAATGTTGGTCCTTTTCTGGAGGGGCTTCCCCTCCGGGAAGGAGAGAAGAGTGTTGGAGCCCATGACCACCACCTTTCCTATGGTGGTGGAGCGGAAGAACTTCATATCCTTCTTGAGACGGAACATCAGGTCATTCTTCTTTCCGATGCCCCACTTTCTATCGCAGTGCAGAATAGCTCTCATCCGCTTCCTCCTCAGATTGCCACAGGAATGTCATATTTCTTGTCACAGTATTCGTAGTTCTCAAGAGAGAAGTCTTTCCTGGTGAATGCATAGAAGTCTGTAATATCCTTGTTCATCACTAGGCGGGGAGCAGGATACTGCTGGTTTTCAATGATCTCCTTCACAATCGGAATATGACGGTCATAGATATGGGCATCGGCAATTACATGGACCAGTTCTCCCACCTCCAGGCCGGAGACCTGGGCCATCATATGCATAAGTATTGCATACTGGGCCACGTTCCAGTTGTTGGCTGTAAGCATATCCTGGCTCCGCTGATTGAGGATTCCGTTCAGCGTATGGCCTGAGACATTGAAGGTCATGGAATAGGCACAAGGATACAGCATCATCTCCGACAGGTCGTGATGGTTGTAGATATTGGTCATTATCCGCCTTGACTGGGGATTATGCTTCAGGTCATAGAGGACCCTGTCCACCTGGTCAAACTCCCCTTCCTTGTATTTGTGCTTCACTCCCAATTGGTATCCATAGGCCTTGCCTATGGTTCCATTCTCGTCTGCCCAGCTGTCCCAGACATGGGAATGGAGATCGCTGATCCTATTTGACTTCTTCTGCCATATCCACAAGAGCTCATCTATGGCGCTCTTGAGATAAGTGCGGCGGATAGTAAGGATAGGAAACTCCTCTTTTAGGTCATACCTGTTGACCAGACCAAACTTCTTCACTGTATGGGCAGGAGTGCCGTCACTCCAGTGAGGCCTTACCTCCAGGCCCTCGTCAGAGAATCCAGAGGATAGGATATCCTTTATGTTGTCGATGAAAATCTGGTCTGCCCTGCTCATTTTTCCTCCTACTTCCTGGATAGCCTATCCTTCAGATACTCCACCCATCTTGCAATAAACGACCTTTTGTCATTTTCCTTGACATCCCGGGCTGCGTCAATTTCCGTGCTGAGGGCATCCACCCTCTTCATTTCATCCCAGTGCCTTACCAGCCACATGTAGATGTCTCCATCTGTGGAGCCGGGGAACCGGGATCTGAGATGCTCCTTGTCTACAGCGTCCAACAGGGGTTTGTATACATTATTGTACCAGCTTTCAGCTCCCTCCTGGAAAGAAAGCTCCCTGTCAAGGTGCTCGTTGGCGTAGTATTTATGGACCATGATGTGGTGGACCATCTCCGGATATGCTCCGGGAGAAGAGAAGTAGATTTTGTCCATAGGAAGATATGTAGGATTGTACTGCTCCAGGAACTTCTCCCTTTCATGGGCCACCACCCTCTTCTTAAGCTCATTGAGAGTCATTCCCTCTTCCAATGGAATCTCTGAAGAGAGCTCCACCACTTCTGCGTCAATGAAGTCCAGGCCTTCGGTACGGGCGACCGATACCCTGTGGTTTCCGTCCCTTACGAAGTACCACTCTCCGATCTTGTATACAGAGATGGGAGGAAGGGTGACATTGTCCAATCTTGCAGCATCAATGCTCTGCCATCTCTCCCTAAGGGAAGTGTTCTTGGGATAGAAGGCAGAGGAGAAGTCGTGATATCTATTTTCGCTGCCGATGATCTTCTTCACAGGAATGGCCTGCATTCCCTTATAGGCCTGACTGGATGGCTTTATGAGCTTGGTCACTTCATAGAAGGATAACAGGTCAGGCTTCTTCCACTTGAAAGTGGAGAATATGCTCTGAAGTCTTGCCTTCATCCTGGCGTTTTCAAAGTCGTTGGCGGTTGTTGCGCTGTCTGCCATAGCTTTTTATCCTCCAAGCATTTCATCGTCGATGAGATAGCTGCCGAAGACGTTCACAACTTTCGTCTTGTTATACTCTGTGACTCTCGGAGCATTATAGTCATCAAGATGAACATGTCCATGGATAAGATACCTTGGCTGGAATCTATCCATGAAGGATAGGAAGCACTTGAATCCCATATGACACAAGTCCTCTCCGTCTCCCATACCATATGGTGGAGCATGAGTGACCAGGATATCAAGATACCTGCCATATCTTCTTTTGTTATAGAGAAGCCTTGGAACAAGGCGCCTTATTCTCCATTCCATCTCCCTTTCGCTATATTGGCTGTCTCCGCCGTTATAGAGCATGGATCCTCCAAGGCCTACCATTATAAGGCCTGAATCCTTGAGGCGGATGCACTTGCCATCCATCAGGTAGCCGTAGAACTTGGAGTTCATGTCTCCCGTGGGAGAATGGGGGAAACTTTCCTTCTTCATATCACGGCTGAAATTCTTCAGGTTATGGTTTCCATATACGTAATACACATCCCTTGAAAGCATGGTGGCCATGTAGTCAAAGGATTCCAGGGGCATATCCCCTGCAGAAAGAATTATATCCGTATTCCCATATATGGATTTGATATTTGGCGAGAAGGCCAGACTACGTGTAGTGTCCGCAACGCAAAGTAACCTCATTTTTTCCCTTCCCCTGAATTATACTTCCTCTCCTTGGCACAGAACAAGGAAAATCATCATGATCCGGACATTAGTCAAGAGAAAGGCTTAGCCCTTTCCAGGCTGAGTAAGAGCTACGTCATAGATGTGTCCTTCGAGACTGAAGGGATGATCCTATCTTTCCATTCTTTGTCTCATGGAGAGATTCCATTTCTGGAAGGAGGAAATGAATCCTCGGGTATAGCTCCGGGCAGAAAAGATCTGCAAATTGATCATAGTACCGCAATATCATCCTTCAATAGCTGTTATTCTTCCTTTCTTTTAATGTGGTCTACCCTGAGCTATCCCTGAATCCGTTTTTCTTATCCGTTTTAGTTGCCATCTATACCTCATGTGTAAAGAGGAGTGTGATGCGAAACCACACTCCTCAGAATTTCTTAAAAAGAGTTTTCTGCTGGTTGTCAGCCTCGGTATCCAGTTAAGATA
>JAEDOD010000098.1 GCA_016302165.1 Sphaerochaetaceae bacterium | reverse complement strand
ATAGTCCCCCCTATTAAGAAGAGATGGGCTTGCCACAAAAGGTAAGCCCTTTTTGCCCCCAAGACTTTTCACTTAAGACAATACCTGAGTAAAGAAAATATCCTCCCTTTTTGAGAGAGGATAACTAGGGAAGAGATGAAAATCTCAGATCCTGTAGATTCTGTCTTCACTTTTACTGTCCTGTCTGAAGAAGACAGAGGTAAATCCAGTAATTGCTACAAGAGTTGAGGAAGTTGAAGTCTCAAGCTTACGTGATATCTCCTCAACTTCACTTTTCTTATTTGCGAACCTTACCTTCACCAGCTCGTGGCAGGTAAGGGCAGCATCAAGCTGTGCTGCAACCTGTGGGGTGAATCCCTCTTTTCCTACATATACTATTGGATTCAGCTGCTGCGCCTGAGAGCGCAGGAAAGCTCTCTGATAACTCTTTAGTTCCATACTCAAATACTATACCAACTTCTAGACTACGGCAATCAAAATGGGGGCAAATCGCCCCCGATGTACATTTCAAGGATTCTCAGTCCAAGGAATACTGCTTAGCAACCACGAATCTCTTGATCTTCTTGGTGCTTGTCATCTCCAGCGGCTCCTTGGCGACCGTGACCATATTGATCTTCTTGTAGGACTGGAGGTCCTTGTTAACCTCCTTGATGATACCTTCCATCTTCTCCTGGATCTCATCGTCCTTCATGGTCTCCCTGACGCTCTTGGATGGATAGACAATTGCTCTGATGCCTTCAACCTTCATTGCCTTGTCCTTAAGGTAGCCGATAATGCAGATCTGCTCGATATCATCGTAGAGCTGGAACTTATCTTCAATCTCTTCAGGGAATACATTCTTTCCGCCTTCTGTAACGATGATGGACTTTGCTCTTCCTGTAAGGTAGAGGTAGCCTTCGCTGTCAAGGTGACCTACGTCTCCTGTGTTGATCCAGCCATCGGAAGAGAGAATCTCATCTGTGGCTTCCTGGTTCTTGTAGTATCCCTTCATGACCTGTGGTCCCTTGATGTATATGACACCGTTACCTTCGCTGTCTGGATCCACAATCTTTGCCTCTGTCATGGCAACATTCTTTCCTACGCTGGCTTCCTTGAAGGCATAGATAGGATTCAGGTGAGTAATTGGGCTGGTTTCAGTAAGGCCATAGCCCTGGACAAAATCCAGACCAAGCTCATTGAAGCCCTTAAATGTTGAGGAAGGAAGTGGGCCGCCACCGCAGATACAGATTCTGCAGTTGTCTAGAGAGAGATTTTTAAGAAGGAAGCCGAACATCTTCTTTCCGATATTGATGTTGAAAGCCTTCTTCAAAAAACCACTGATTCCCATCAGGAAGCGGATTACTCCATAGACCACAACTCCCTTCTTCCTTACTCCTGCCAGGAGACCAGCATAAAGCTTATTGAAGATCATTGGAACACCGAGGAACATGGTTACCTTGGCTTCCTTCAGCTCCTTAAGCATCTGGGTAACTACCAGCTTCTTTCCGAATACTACGCTGGCACCGCTACCAAGGCCTTCCATGAACACAGCAAGCATAGTATATGCATGGTGGATAGGAAGGATTGCATAGAATACATCGGTCGGATAGATATTCATGTTGGCCTGGGAGATGAAGATATCTGAAACGATATTCCTGTTGGTCAACATGACTCCCTTTGGAGTTCCTGTGGTTCCTGAAGTAAAGAGGATTGCAGCAACATCCTCCTCTCCCATCTTGTAGCCTTCCTTCTCTTCTCCATTAAGGCCATAGATTGATGGATACTCTCCATTCTCCTCCAATGATGCATATCCAAGCATAGGAAGGGAGGAGGCAACCTTCTTCATTCTGTCGTTGTCTGCAATGAGGACCACGGAATCGCTGAAGAGTGCAAGCTTGATGAAGTCTTCATCATGAAGGGAGGAATCAAGGGGAACCACAGTACAACCTGCGTACTGGACAGCGATGTAGGTGATGGCCCAGGCAACGCTGTTCTTGCCGCTGACAATGATCTTGTCGCCCTTCTTCACTCCCAGAGATAGAAGCCAGTTGGAAAGCTCCTTGACCTTCTTTTCTGCTTCCTTGTATGTATAGGTGATCTCTTTAGGTGAATATTCCTTCCAGCATACGTTATCGCCATAGCGGAGAGTATTGATATGGAAAAGCTCCTTGATTGTAGGCCACTCTCCATTGAACTCCTTTCCTCTATAGGAATCGAACTGCTTCCAAGGTGTGAAATTATCTTTTGTCTTCATAGTATCTCTCCATTTTTTACATTCAATAAGAATACTGTAAAATAACCTATATCCTTTTTAAAGGATATTCTATGGTAAATTGATTTTTTTCCTATGGAGAAAAACTACTATAACCCCTAGTTTTCCTGCATTCTGTCTATTTTCAGCCCTTTTTATAGGCAAAATGGTTATAGACTTCTTGAATAAGGCAAAAATGATGGGGTGCCGGAGCACCCCTGAGATAAGATAGACTCTTATTACTTGAACATCTTTACAACTTCGAATCTCTTCACCTTCTTGGTGCTGGTCATCGGAAGTGGCTGGTCAACAACAGTAACCATAGTGATCTTCTTGTAGGACTGGAGATCCTTATTGACAGATTCCACCACCTCTTCCATATGGCGTGAAGTCTCTTCCATGCCATGCTCCTTAAGATAGGCTTCAGTTGGATAGATAACCATTCTGATGCCTTCTGTCTTCATTTCCTTGTTGATCATGTAAGGAATGATACAGCACTGCTCAATCTCATTGAAAAGCTGGAACTTGTCTTCAATCTCTTCTGGGAATACGTTCTTTCCACCTTCTGTGACGATGATGGACTTTGCTCTACCTGTAAGGTACAGGAAGCCGTTGGAGTCGATATGGCCTACGTCTCCTGTGTTGAGCCAACCGTCAGAGGAGAGAACTTCTTCTGTAGCTTCATCGTTCTTGTAGTAGCCCTTCATGACCTGAGGACCTCTCACATAGATGATTCCGTTTCCGTCTTCATCAGGAGAGACTATCTTCTCCTCCACTCCAGGAATTGGAATACCTACAGATTCCTCGATATAGACTTCGATTGGGTTGATGTTGATGATAGGGCTTGTTTCTGTGAGACCATATCCCTGTACAAAGTCGATTCCAAGCTGGTTGAACTGCTTGAAGGTGGAGGCTGGAAGAGGTCCGCCTCCGCAGATGCAGAGTCTCATCTTATCAAGGCTGATCTTAGAGAGAAGCATATTGCCGAAAATCTTCTTTCCAAGGTTCACATGGAACACCTTCTTCATGAAGCCAGAGAAACCCATAAGGAAGTGGATAAGATTCTCCTTGAATGGACCCTGCTTGTGGACACCAGCCATAAGACCAGCAAGAAGCTTATTGAAGAGCATAGGAACAGCAAGAAGCATAGTAATCTTACCTTCCCTCAGCTCCTTAAGCATGATTGGAGTGACAAGACGCTTTCCGAAGACACAGGAAGCACCGCTGATCACTGTCTCAAGGAGAACAGCTGTCATAGTGTATGCATGGTGGATAGGAAGGATTGCATAGAAAACATCTGTTGGATAGACATCAAAGAGTCTCTGGGAAGAGAGGGTTGATGACATGAAGTTGGAGAAGGAGAGCATTACGCCCTTTGGTGTTCCGGTGGTACCGGAAGTAAAGAGCATAGCAGCCGTATCTTCTGCGTGGAGCTTAGGAAGCTCTGTCTCTGGTCCTGTAAGGTCCAGCACATACTTGTATCCCTTGCTTTCCGGCTCAAGGGAGATCTTCTCCTTGAAGAGCTTTCCTTCCTTATCGATTTCGTCAATCTTCTCGCCATCGATGAAGATACGGTCAACGTCTCCAAAGGCGAGGATCTTCTCCATATCCTCAATGTGGAGGGAATAGTCGAGAGGAACGATGATACAGCCAGCGAAGGAGATGGCGAAATATGCAAGAGCCCACTCAGGACTGTTCTTTCCTGTTACAGCAATGTGGTCACCCTTCTTGGCTCCCGTTGCGATTAGATAATATGCAATCTCCCTGATCTTCTTCAGCGCTTCCTTATATGTAAAGGTGACCACCTTTGGAACGATAGCCTTGAAGGCTTCATTGTCTGGGAACCTTTCCTCTGAGATCTCCATCATCTCTCTGAAGGTTGGCCACTGTCCCATATACTTCTTTCCCTGATAGGAAAAGAATGTTTCTACATTAGTCTTCCAGTATTTATCTTTGAATGCCATTCAAGTCTCCTTGTTTTTGACAGTTTCTAATTTCATGTAAAATATCAATTGATATTTCACTACTATAGGTATATTTTGTCAACATATGGTGCCTTATAGCTATACCTGTAGTGGGCAAATTTTACTACTATTTATGTTATGAGTTCAATTTCTGATACCTTGGAGTCCTTCTTTGACTCCTATATGCCTTCCCTGTCCTCATCTCTGAGAGAAAACAGACTTGAGAGAATGTCTCTCCTCTTGGATCATCTTGGAAATCCTGAGAAGACTTTCCAGACCATACATATTGCCGGAAGCAAGGGCAAAGGAAGCACAGCAACCTTTCTTTCAGCCCTTCTGGAGGGGAAGGGATACTCTGTAGGCCTATATCTTTCTCCTCATGTCTACGACATCAGGGAGCGCTTCACTCTCGCTTCCCGTTTCTTCTCTGACGAAGAGTACACTCTCGCCCTAGAGGAGCTACAGGAGAAGCTTTCGTCCTTCTCCCTTCCCTCTTCACTGGGACCGGAAAGACCTACCACCTTCGAGCTCTATACAGCATATGCATACCTTCTCTTCAAGAGGAAGGGATGCAAGTGGGCTGTCATAGAGACAGGGCTGGGAGGACGGCTGGATGCAACCAACACCATTTCTCCTAACGCAACTCTCTTTACTCCCATAGAGCTGGAGCATACCAAGATTCTTGGCTCCACACTGACTGAAATAGCCAGGGAGAAGGCTGGAATCATGAGAGAAGGTGTACCTTCCTTCTCCTTTCCTCAAAGGGAGGAAGCGGAGAAGGAGCTGAAGAGAAACGCAGAAGAGATCGGCTCTCCCCTCTCCTTTCTTTCAATTGATATCAATAAGACAATGGAAGACAAAATCAAAATCAAATCCTTCACCAGCTCCATAGTGAAGGCAGACCTTTATTTTGCCTATACTGTCCTCTGCCTCTTGGGGCTTATTGATAAAAAGGATACTTTCGACCTTTCCCACATCTCCCTTCCAGCTAGATTCCAGCTAGCCAGAATCAATACAGGAAAATATTCAATTCCTATTGTTCTTGATGGAGCCCATACTCCAGATTCAGCTCTCCACCTGAAGGAAAGCTTCTCCAAAGTGTTTACTCACAGAAAAGCGATGCTTATCTTCTCTACAGCCCAGGATAAGGATTACAGGGCTATAGCTGATATCCTTCTTTCCTTCTCTGACGAATGCTTTGTAACAGGACTGGGAGAATGGAAGAAGGGAGACCCGGATATGATATACTCCTATATTAAGGAGAAATATCCAGAGAAAAAGGTTTTCCTTGAAAAGGACATAAGAAAAGCTCTTATCAGAGCCGTAAGAAGACATGAATCCAGACCTATAGTAGTCGCTGGTTCCTTCTATCTTGCGTCCAACGCAAAGAAGACTCTGGAGGAGGATGGACTATGGGAGGAATAAACTGGAAGGAGCTGGAACTGCTTCTTTCTGAAATGCCACTTGTCGGAAGCTATATCCAGCGTATTACTGAGCACGATGTACACTCCTTCACCCTCCACTTCTTCTCCAAGGAAGAGAAGGCCTGGATGATGTACACTGAAATCTCATCATCCCACTCCAGAGTCTGCAGAACAGAAAAGATCAGAAAAAAGAGCAGTAGCAGCCAGCGCTTCACCCAATACCTTAGAGCCCACACTATAGGGCGGAGAGTGGTGGAAGTGAAGCAATATCCCTTCGATAGAGCCTTCTCCCTTACCCTTGAGAACAGCGAGAACAGAATCAACATGATTTTCCGTCTCTACTCCGGCCCTGGAGCCAATGTAATAATCACCAAGGAGGACGGAACTATCCTTGAGCTATTGTTCCGTAGGCCTCAGAGAGGTGAGCGTCAGGGAGAAAAGCTAATAGAGGACGTAAGGACAGAAGAAGGTAAGAAGAAGTGGGAGGTAAGGCCATACTCAGGCCCATCCTTCAACGCATACCTTGATAGATATGAAGAAAGTGAAAGCAGGGATGAAAAGAGAGATGAGCTTATTTCTATCCTTACTCTCCGCCGGGATAAGGAAATCTCAGCCTTGGAGGAGAGGCT
>JAEDOD010000011.1 GCA_016302165.1 Sphaerochaetaceae bacterium | reverse complement strand
ACTCTCTATCCTATTAAAGGGAACTGGCGTTGCTTTTCTACCTAACCAAATAGCTAAGCCATATATTGGAAAAGGAATTTTAAATGAAATAAAAATGGCTATAGTCTTAAAAATTATGGATGAAAGCAAGAGAGAATATGTAAGAAACCCTAAATCCCACAAAATTGTGATTGAACTAAAATAAAAGTAAGGGGAAATAACAAAGGAAGGATTTTGATATTTCTTCATCTATATTTCCATTTCTCTGGGAATCAGTCCATTTTTCTCAACTTCAGGTAGTCCTTTCGGAAGGAGAGAAGAATATCCTGCACCTTCTGGCTTCTATAGTCTGCATAAGTCCAGGGAAAGGCCTGGTAACAGTGGTTCTGATACATAAGGGTAAGCTCTGCATACATGTCTTTTCCGATGGCAATCCTATGGGCCCTGTTCTTGGTAGTGGCAAGAACAATGTTGGCTTCACTCAGTGTTCCCGGATCCAGATTAATCTTCCGACCTCCCTCTTCACGCCACTGTCTTTCTATTTCGTTGGTAATGGCCTTTGCATCCACCAAAGAGTCTGGGGAGATGAGACGGGAGAAAGAAATGAAGAATCTCTCTATTCCTTCCCCCATTTCCGGAACATAGTAATCTGTAAAGGAGAAGGGAAAGGGATCGGAGATGGCCGCTATGGGACCGAAGGCCTCCTCCAGTCTCTCTCTGAGAGAAGAAGGAAAGCCTTTGGTGCTTAGGACGCCCATGAAGAGCATAACTTTATCGTAAGGTCTATATTCCATCAGACCAGTCCATTTTCATATACGCCAAGGAGTCTGAAACCTACGCTCTGGGAAGCTATCTCCCTGCAGGTCTCCTCAAACTGGCTGTAGTCGGGAATAAGGGCATCTACATAGAATGTATATTCCCAAGGTTTACCAGGAATAGGTCTGGACTCAAGCTTCTGCATGTTGAGGCCTCTCTGGTAAAGCACCTCCAGGACCTTCATCAAGGCTCCCGGTTCATCTGAGACATTGAAGAGGAAGGAGGCCTTCTCCTTTTTCCTTCCACGGGTGAAGGCGGAGGCGTTATCTTCACGCTCAAGGATGTAGAAACGGGTATAGTTGGATGGATTGGTCTCGATGCCCTGTCTGAGGATCTCCATGTTATGGAAAAGGGCGGCAGGAGAACCGGCAATGGCTGCAATTGTGTGGTCTCCGCTTTCCTTTACAAAACCTACAGCTCCTGCTGTATCAAAGAATGGAATGGCCTCTGCCCATGGAAGCTCGCGCTCCAGAAACTGTCTGCACTGGGCTATTGCCTGAGGATGGGAATAGACCTTTCTGATATCTTCAAGCTTTGTTCCCGGAAAGCCGATAAGGTTGTGGACAACCCTGACCTGAGTCTCTCCAACCACCTTAAGCTCAGAGTGGACCTTGATAAGATCCAATGGGTCATACACAGTTCCGCCTAAGGCGTTTTCCACAGGAATGACTCCGAAGGAAGCTTTTCCGGAGGATACTGCATCGAAGGCATCCTTGAAGAAGTGGCAGGGAAGAACCTTTACGTCTTCGTTAAAGAATCGTCTTGCAGCCAGCTCGGAGAAGGCTCCCCTTTCTCCCTGGAATGCCACTACGTTATTTTCAGAAGTGGAAAGGTCCACGGAGGCGGAAGGCTCCTTTATGGACTGAGGAATAATGCGAGGTGTCTTCTCAAGAGTCTTTCCCAATACAGGGCAGAGAGCTTCGATATCCCTCATAAGCTTCTCAAACTGCTGTGGATAGAGGGACTGAGGTCCGTCAGAGCAGGCCTTCTCTGGATTGTTGTGGACCTCAACCTCGATTCCAGATGCTCCAGCTGCAATCAAGGACAGAGACATTGGAGCCACCATATCCCTGATTCCTGTAGCATGGGACGGATCTCCGATTACAGGAAGATGGGACAGCTTTCTCACCACAGGAATGGCTGAACAGTCCAAAGTATTTCTGGTGGCCCTTTCGTAGGTCCTGATTCCTCTTTCACAGAGCACCACCTGATCTGTTCCGCTACTCATAAGATACTCGGCTGCCATAAGCCACTCTTCGATTGTGGCGCTCATGCCTCTCTTGAGAAGCACAGGCATTCCTGTCTTTCCTACAGCCTTCAGGAGCTCGAAGTTCTGCATATTTCTAGCTCCGATCTGGAACATATCTATATAGGAGGTCATCATCTCCACGTCCAGTGGGGATACCACTTCTGTGACCACAGGCATATCAAAGGCCTTGCCTGCAGCCTGAAGGTATTTCAGACCTTCCTCTCCCAGGCCCTGGAATGAATATGGAGAAGTACGGGGCTTGAAGGCGCCTCCACGGAGGACAACCGCACCAGCTTCCCTGACCTTTTCAGCAATGGTCATTATCTGGTCATAGGATTCCACTGCACAGGGACCGGCCATAACACAGACTCTGTTTCCCCCGATCCTCACCCTGCCCAAGGTGACGATAGTATCATCCTTCTTCAGCTCTCTGGAAGCAAGCTTGTAGGGCTTGGAGATAGGAACTACAGAGCTGACACCTGGAAGAAGCTCAATGATTCTCGGATCCACATGGACAGAGCCTACTGCTCCAAGGACAGTCTCGTTTTCCCCTACTATCTCCCTGACCATGAAGCCATAGCCTTTAAGAGTAGATGCAACTTTATCTTTTTCTTCTAGGGTAATACCCTTCTTTAAGATTACAATCATAGTTCCAATGATAAAATCTTTGAGAGGATAAAAGCAATTGAACTCAGCACAACAACAGGAAAAACACTTTGAGAAGGTCTTCTCCTCCCTAAGAGAGGCTCTGAAGAATATGGGGGCTCCTATGCCTGCAGTATCCTTGATAGCTGCAGAAGACCCTTCTCCCTATAGGATTCTTTCTTCCACCATCATATCCCTCCGCACCAGGGATGCTGTAACGGCAGAGGCTTCGGAAAGGTTATTCAAAATAGCCCCTGATTTCGAAAAACTATATTCTATAAACGAAGAATTGGTCGCAAATGCAATAAAACCATGCGGATTCTACCTTCGTAAGGCTCACCAATTAAAAGAGATTGCAAGGATAGTAATCGAAGATTGGCACGGGATTGTACCCAAGGATGAAGAGAAGCTTCTCTCTCTTCCAGGTGTTGGAATCAAGACAGCGAGCCTTGTGATGAACATCTCCTTCGGCATGGATGCCATATGCGTAGACTGCCACGTGCATCAGATTTCCAATAGACTGGGCTGGGTGGAGACTGCGACGCCGGAAGAGACGGAGAAGGAGCTGAAGAAGATACTTCCAAGGAAGTTCTGGATTCCGATCAATGAGATTTTTGTGATGTGGGGACAGAATGTATGCACACCAATTTCTCCAAAATGCTCCCTCTGCCCACTTTCATCAGAGTGCCCAAAGATAGGCGAGGAGAAGACAAGATGATCAAGCTGATAGTATTTTTGGGGAATCCTGGAAAGGAATATGAAAAGACAAGACACAACGCAGGCTTTCTCCTTGCGTCCTATCTATATCCTTCCCTTTCCTGGCAAGGCAAATTCCATTCCCTGTATGGCAGTGAGGGAGGAGTGAAGATTCTGAAGCCTCTGACATTCATGAATCTTTCAGGCACTGCGGTCAGCGAATGCGCTACCTTCTTCAGGATAAAGAGCGATGAGATTCTTGTGGTTCATGATGACTTGGAGCTTCCTCTAGGAAAGGTCAAGTCCCAGAAGGGTGGCGGCCTTCAGGGCCACAACGGACTGAGAAATATCAAGGACAGAGTCGGCAGTGCAGATTTTAGACGGCTGAGGATAGGAATCGGAAGGCCGGTCCACGGAGACGTGAAGCTATATGTAACATCCCCGTTTTCAAAGGATGAAGCCATTCTTCTGGACCAGGCTTTTTCGGAAATAGGAAAAAGAAAGGGTAGATTTGATGAAGATTGGGAGTTTTCACTCCTCTGAAATACGGTTTCGATATCCATATCCTTTAGGATATGTTATGATTAAAGTTGAACTCAACGGACTTAGGGGGATTTATGGTAAACAGGGATTTGAGAATTGCTGAGATTACAAGAAAAGAGATTGATTTTATGGAACCTCTTTTCCAGACAGGTAACGGCACAGCATCCTTCTACAGGGAAGCTTCCTCAATTTCTTTCAAATACAATGAAATGAAGAAGAAGGAGGGAGGAGACTTCGAATACCTTTCTGCTGGAAAGCTCAATGCCTCCGCTATTCTCCACTCTGCATATCAGACCATCCTGACCTATCTTATTTCAGGAACCAATGAAGATTTCTTTAGAAGAAGGCTTGCCACCGTAGAAGCCAACGATTCCCTTAGAAATGCCCTGGACTTCTACTCCGCAGCCTTCCCCACCGAGCTTCCTGACGAAAGGACCAGGGAGGAGGACATGAGAGGATTCTTCATCCACCAGGTCATCCTCCAGAACAGGGCCATGGTAGCTGCAGCAAAGCCTTTCTTTACACCAGAAGGCCTTGTTTTCCCAGATTCCTCCAAGGCTCTCAGTTCCATCCTCTCCTCCTATGTAAAGGATGACCTGAGGAACGGAGAACCCAACACAGACGATATCTTCACCTTCCTCTGCATGCCTGCCCGTCTCTATCCAGATTCACTTCTGGACCAGATCCAGTACATAATCCGGGAGTGGGCTGCAATGCTTCCTGAGTATTTCGTGAATCTTCTGAAGTCCAGCATGGACTACATCAATGAAGAGCAGAAGGACCATGGCTTCGGAGGAGCTCCTGGTCCAATTCCTGTGGTGGACTTCTCTTCTGAAATCAACGAATACGAAGCCTTCTCATCAGACTCCAACTGGATGCCCTGCGTGGTAATGATTGCAAAATCCACCCTGGTATGGCTGGACCAGCTTTCAAAGCAATACAAGAGACCCATCACTTCCCTGGACCAGATTCCAGACGAGGAGCTGGACCTTATGCAGCATAGGGGAATCACAGCCCTTTGGCTCATCGGTCTCTGGCAGAGAAGCGAAGCCAGCAAGACCATCAAGCATCTCTGTGGCAACCCTGACGCTGTAGCATCAGCATATTCTTTGAAGGATTACGATATCTCTCCTGATATCGGAGGCTGGGAAGCTGTAGAGAACCTTAGGGTAAGATGTAGGCGTAGAGGAATCAGGCTGGCTTCCGACATGGTTCCAAACCATACAGGAATCGACGGAAACTGGGTCTATGAGCATCCAGACTATTTCATCTCCCAGAGCTATTCACCATTCCCTTCATACACATATAACGGTCCGGACCTTTCCCATAATCCAGACTGGGAAGTCAAGCTGGAAGACCACTACTACAACAGGACAGATGCAGCTGTAACCTTCAGGATGAGGAACAGACACACTGGGGAGACAAGATATGTATTCCATGGCAACGATGGAACAACAATGCCCTGGAACGACACAGCTCAGCTGGATTACCTCAATCCTGTGACCAGAGAGGCTGTCATACAGAAGATTCTCCATGTTGCAAGAAACTTCCCTATCATCCGCTTCGACGCTGCAATGACCCTGGCAAAGAGACACATCGAAAGACTTTGGTATCCTAAGCCAGGAACAGGTGGAGACATTGCAGGCAGAGCCGAGCATTCCATGGACGAAAGGGAATTCAACAGACGCATTCCAGAGGAATTCTGGAGAGAGGTCGTGGACAGAGTGGCCAAGGAAGTGCCGGACACACTGCTTCTGGCAGAAGCCTTCTGGATGATGGAAGGATACTTTGTCAGGACACTGGGAATGCACAGAGTCTACAACAGCGCCTTCATGAACATGCTCAAGAACCAGGAGAACCAGAAATACAGGGATTCCATCAAGAAGACCCTGGAGTTTGAGCCTGAAATCCTCAAGAGATATGTAAACTTCATGAATAACCCGGACGAGGATACAGCCATCGCCCAGTTCGGCTCAGACGACAGATATTTCGGTGTAGCCACCCTTCTCGCAACCCTCCCTGGTCTTCCAATGATCGGACATGGACAGATTGAAGGCTACAGAGAGAAATATGGCATGGAGTACCAGAGGGCATATTTTGACGAGAAGCCAAACGGCTGGCTTATAGACCAGCATGAAAGAAGAATCTTCCCTCTCCTGAGAAAGAGATATCTCTTCGCCAATGTAGATAACTTCAACATCTATGACTGCAATGGTCCTAATGGGGTGGAGGAATCCGTATACGCATTTGTAAACGGCAGCGGCAACGAAAGGACTTTGGTCCTTGTGAACAACAGATATGAAAGAATCTATGGAACCATTTCCGTCTCTGCTCCAAAGCTGAAGAAGAATGGAGAAGAGAGAAAGATGGTCAGGACCAATCTGGCAGAGAACCTTAATCTCAACTTCGGAAGCAGGAACTACTGTCTTATGGACTGCTTCTCAGATGGACTGACATACATCATTCCTTCAATCAATCTCTTTGACGGCTTCTCCTTCGGCCTTAACGGATATGAAGCGAGAGTATTCTGGAACATCAGGGAAGTTGAAGACACTGACGGCTGCATAGAAGCTCTCCATAAGGAATATGGAGAAAGAGGTATTAAGGACATCAACAAGGCCATCGCCATGATGAGGCTGAAGCCTGTATATAACGTCCTGGAATCCTTGAGGGATGAAAAGTTCCTGTCTCTTGTGAAGGACATCACCTCCGGCGTAAGCGAAAAGGAAGGTGAAAGGGAACTTCTCCTGAGTCTGGCAGAAGTATATTCAACCCTCTTTGAGGCTTATCCTGATATGGACGAAGCTGTGAAGGGACAGATGGGAGCTGTACCGTCAGATGTGGAGGCCCAGCCTGTGATCAAGCTGGTGAAGGCTCTATCCAAGGCCTTCGGCGCAAAGGGCGCAAAGGCTCTCAGAAGCTGGAACAGCCTTGATGAGACAATCCATATTCTCATTACATCAGCCTTCATCCTTATTCCATTTGCAAAAGAAAAGACACCGAAGGCTCTGATGGAAGTGGCAGACAGGTTGATGCTGGATGAATTCTTCTCCTCCTATACAAGAGAACTTGGTCTTGACGACAACCAGAAGCGTGCCCTTTCCCATGAGGCTGCACTTCTGGTATCCGCCCTTGTACATTACAAGGAGGAGGATATCGGTGACACACCTGTGGCACTGCTTTCCTGCCTTCTTAATGACAATGGTGTAATGAACTTGGTACAGTGTAATGAATACCAGGGAACCGTATGGTATAATAAGGAAAGCATGCAGAGAGCCATTATGGTCTGTACTCTTGCCTATTCCGTAACCCAGGAAAGGACAGCAAAGGATAGCGATCTCTTTGCAAGGACCCTTCTGGAGAAGGAGATATCAAGCGGTTACAAACTTTCCGGACTAGTTAAGGAATAAGGCCCGGATCGGAGGAAAACTATGGAAACTTGGCTTACATATCTGGCGGCATTTCTTATGGCAGGAGCCACTGCCTATACTTTCTCTTCTTCCACACCTCTGTTGAAGATGATGTCTGCCGCAACTTCCTTCCTGACAGGTGTTGCAGCCCTTCTGTTTTTGGTGGTTTCCTTTGTGACCATAGCTTCCGGAACAGCAAGTCTGAGGAAGAACAGGCTTGGAGGTAGGACTGTAAGGATCACCATCTTCTGGGCTGTTGTCACCACTGTCATCCTGTCTATACTGGGCGTGATTCTTGCCAATGGTATTCCACAGATTTTCCCTGTGTCATCATCTGCAGGTGGAAATTACACAGAAGTCCTCAGCTCCTTCACTTCTTCCATTGATGCCCTGGATTCAGGATCAATCATCGGAAAATTCTTCCTTCCTCTAGTATTTGCAGCCTTCATTCTTGGAGCAGCCCTTACTCCTTCCTCGGATGTCATAAGACCAGCATACACAGTTATGAACTCCTTCAGCGAAGCTGTCTATCGCATACAGAGGACCGCTGCATACTTCGGAGCCTTCTACGTCTATGTTGCAGGAACAGCCTTCTTCCTTAACATATGGCAGGAGAAGACAGCTTTTGTTTCCCCTGAGCCATTTGTAGCCCTGGCCCTTTCTGTTCTTCTGGTGATTATGGTGGTGCTGCCTCTTCTATATGCAATCTTCACCGGTTTCAGGAAGAATCCCTATGGAGTGGTCGGAAGAGGACTTGCAGGTCTCCTTACAGCTTTCTTAAGCTCCAACATCTATGCTTCCTCCCTTATGGGAGAGTCCCTTTCCAGGTCAAACATGGGAATACAGAAGAGGATCTCATCCACAGCTACTCCCCTTTCCATTCTCATTGCCAGAGGAGGAACAGCCTTTGTCTCCACCCTCACTACAGTTACCCTCCTGAAGACTCTCGGAGCAGAAATATCAACCTTTGCCCTTGTTATCCTGGCCCTTACCATATCAGGCCTCTCTCTGGTCTCCTCCTTCTTCCCAGGCGTTGAAATTGCTGTGGTATCTGTATTTGCCATCAGATTCCTTAACATCAATGTCTATGGAGCTGAGGCAGCCATAGTAGCCTTGCTTCCTATTCTCAATGGTTTTGCCATCATGATCGATGTCCTGATCTCCTTCATGGCCTCAGCCATAGTAGGAGCAAGAACCAAGACAGACGCAAAGATTCCTCTTAAGGACACCATCTGATGCAGTACCAGAACAGGAAGACCATAGCGACTCTCCTTGTGGTCCAGACCATAATTACCGTTGTATACGCCTTCTCCCTTTTTGAAGTATGTCTCTTCTATTTCAGGGAAGGAGGCTTTACAGGTATAAAGGAGCCTCTTCTCAACTACTTTCCCCATCTGGTTATCCTGATATGCTCCATATGGCCTCAGGCAGCCCTTCTCTTCAAGCATAAGCTCCATAGCCAGGATGGAGAGATAATGCCTCTTCTCTTCACTATGATTGCAACCCAGGCATCCCTTATCGTCACAGATGCTGTGACAGCCATGGGCTTCATATTCATATTCCCGGAGCAGCTTCTTGTGGTACAGAGATTCTCTCTGGTTGCTACAGCAGCCCTGTTCCTTCTCTCTTCCCTCAGGTACTATGGCTTTTCTTCATCAAACATGGGCTTCTATACAGCCCTGTTCCTTGCCATCTCCCTTCTTCTTTCCTCCATGGTTCCATTCTCCAGCTACAGAGGACAGATGAGCACTTTGACTCCTGGCTACGAGGTTTATATACAGATAGTAGTTCTGGTGCTTTATCTGGTTTCCATAATCACCTTCATAATCACAGCTGTCAAAGACAAGACCAGCCTTAACGTAAAGAGGTCCATAGCCTTCATTCTTCTTGTGATTTCCATATACTTCTCCTACTACAACACACTGTATTCAGCAATAATTGCTGTGGTGCTGGCCATTCCTGCCACCATCATATTGTCTATTAACGCAGGGGACAGCCTCTAAGGACAGGAGAAAGCTTCCCCCTGAAACTCCTCTATGGAAACAAAAATGGACTGCAGAACAACTTGCTCTACAGTCCACTTTCACTATTAATTCCAGAATCAGTTGTAGTTGATTACAGACTTGTCATAATCCTCTGGTGCATCGTAGCCCAGGAAGTTCATGCATGTTGCAGGAATTGATGAGATTCCAAGGCCTTCGTTAAGGGTCAGGGAATACTCGCCGTTGTAGCATGGGTCGTAGATGATGCATGGTACAGGGTTAAGGGAGTGGGAAGTCTTGGCCTTTGGATCTCCGTTAGCCTTTGTCTTGACGCTTCCGTCCTTTCCATGCTCATACATATCATCAGCGTTACCATGGTCTGCTGTAATGATCATGACACCACCCTTCTTCTCAATGGCGCTTCTGAGCCTTCCAAGCTGAAGGTCCATGGCTTCCATGGAGCATACTACAGCTTCGTAGACACCTGTGTGTCCAACCATATCCCCATTTGGATAGTTAAGCTTGATGAAGTCCCACTTTCCGTCTTCAATTTCCTTGATTACACGGTCAGTGATATCTGCACACTTCATCCAAGGTCTCTCCTCGAAAGGAACGATGTCTGAAGGAATCTCCACATATTCCTCAAGGTTCTCATCGAACTTTCCAGACTTGTTTCCGTTGAAGAAGTATGTGACGTGTCCGAACTTCTGGGTCTCAGAGATTGAGAACTGCTTCACGCCGCTTTTGCAGAGATACTCGGCAAGAGTGCGGTCGATGGCTGGAGGAGATACCAGATACTGGTGAGGTACATGAAGGTCTCCGTCATATTCCATCATTCCGGCATATTCCACCTGTGGAACCCTCTTTCTGTCAAACTCCTTAAGATCCTTGGCTTCGAAGGCCTTTGTGATTTCAAGGGCTCTGTCTCCACGGAAGTTGAAGAGGATTACGCTGTCTCCATCCTCGATGGTTCCCACTGGCTTACCATTCTCTGCCACTACAAATGGAGGAAGATCCTGGTCAATGGCTCCTGTCTCCTTTCTCAGTGTCTCGATAGCTTCATGGGCGGAAGCAAACTGTCTTCCTTCTCCCAGGACATGGGTCTCCCAACCCTTTCTTACCATATCCCAGTTTGCATTGTAGCGGTCCATGGTGATTACCATTCTTCCACCGCCGGAAGCGATCTTTGCATCAAAGGTGCCGTCAGCGCTGAGGGAAGCAAGGAACTCTGCAAATGGATCGAAGTAATCCAGGGCAGACATCTCTCCTACGTCTCTTCCGTCAAGAAGTGCATGTACTCTGACCTTCTTTACACCTTCCTTCTTTGCCTCTTCCACCATAGCCTTCAGGTTATTGATGTGGGAGTGGACGTTTCCATCGGAAAGAAGACCGATGAAGTGAAGGGTGGAACCGTTGTCCTTTGCATTCTTGATAAGCTTCTTCCAGGTCTCTCCTTCATACATCTTTCCAGATTCGATGGAAGATGCTACAAGCTTTGCTCCCTGGCTGAAAACTCTTCCGCAGCCCATGGCGTTGTGTCCAACCTCGCTGTTTCCCATGTCGGCATCTGTAGGAAGACCTACAGCTGTTCCGTGAGCCTTCAGCTTTGTCCAGGGGCAGGTTTCATAGAACTTGTCCAGATTCTTTGTGACAGCAGATGCAACTGCATCCCCTTCCTTGTACTTTCCAAAACCGACACCATCCATGATGACCAGTACAACCGGGCCATTTCTCTTGATTTTGTCATTCTTCTTCAATGCTTCAACCATTTTCATTTCTCCAAATATCTAGATAATCAATTTCTTCTCAAAGGTGAAGTAGCTTCCTCCAGCCATGGCTTTGTCTCCTCGAAGACATAGTCGATGAGCTGGTCCTTGATCCAGCGGTGATATGCATCAATCTGTGCAATCTCCACATCTGTAAGGTATCTTACATCAATGAGCTTCTTCTCATATGGAACCATTGAGAGAATCTCAAAGTTGTAGAATTCGCCAAACTCTGTTTCCGAGTATGACTGCACAGCAACTATATTCTCGATTCTCACTCCATGACGTCCTGCCTTGTATACGCCAGGTTCGTCGCTGAGGACCATTCCTGTTTCAAGAGGAACGTCAATGAGGGCTCCTGAAATTCTTGCCGGTCCTTCATGTACATTAAGATGGCATCCTACTCCATGTCCTGTGCCATGCATATAGTGCTCTCCTGCACACCACAGGAACTGTCTGGCCAGAACATCCAGCTGGACTCCTCTGGTTCCCTTAGGGAAGATCTGGCGTGCCAGTGCCAGGTGTCCCTTCAGTACAAGGGTGTAGTCCCTCTTCTGCTCTTCTGTAGCCTCTGTGCCGAAAAGAAGGGTTCTGGTCAGGTCAGTCATACCGAAGGCGAACTGGCTTCCAGTGTCCAGAACCAGGAGGCCCTGTCCTTCAACAGTTTTATCATGTTCTTCGGAAGGGCTGTAGTGACAGAGGGCTCCATTTTCCCTGAAGGCGCTGATTGGTTCAAAGGATGGTCCCAGATATCCTTCCATCTTCTTCCTTTCATCCTCCAGCATCCTTGCAATGGACAGCTCTGTATATTTTCCAAGGGGATCCAGGGAAGCCATGAAGTTTGCAAAGGCGATGCCGTCCAGGAAGTGGGCCCGTCTCATGCCCTCCAGCTCCACAGGATTCTTTCTGGCCTTAAGGTCTGTAGTGATATCGCGTCCAGTCAGGTTGCGCTTTTTGTTGATGGCTGGTGCAAAAGCATAGGAAACCTTGTCCGGTGAATAGTATCCAGTTCCGCGCCTGGTAAGGGAGGCAAGGTCAGAGTATGCACTTTCATAGGGCCTTACCTCAAAATCCTTCCTGGTCTCTTCAAGAAGGGCGGAATCAAATCTTCTCTCATCAATGAAAAGAATAGCCTTATCGAAGGAAATGAAGGCAAAAGATACGAAAACTGGGTTGCATGGGATATCGTCTGCCCTTAAGTTAGTGAGCCAAGCAATATCGTCGATGCTGGCGATGAAGGTCCAGGAAGCATTCATCTGTCTCATCTTGATTCTGACGAAGTTGATCTTGGCAGCTGCTGTGAAGCCTGCATATTCATCCTTCATCTTCGTCACTGGGGTACATGGTACATCAGGTCTATCCTTCCAGATCGGAAGAAGAAGGTCATCTGTAGACACCAGCTCAATTCCCTTCTTCTTTAGAGCCACGCTGTTCTTCTCGAAGCTTTCGATGGAGATTGTCTTTCCATCCACTCCAACCCTGCTTCCCTTCTCCATGTTCTCCTGAAGCCAGGTCCAAGGCTCAGGAGTGCCGTCGGTATCCAGCTTCATAAGGACAATATCTGTTCCTTCAATCTGCTGTGCTCCCTGAAGGAAATATCTGCTGTCGACCCAAAGGAGAGCCTTGTCTTTTGTGATGATCACAGTACCAGCAGAGCCGGTAAATCCTGTAATGAACTCTCTGGTCCTCCACCTGGGAGCTACGTATTCACTCTGATGGGGATCGGTACCTGTAATGAACCAGGCGTCCACTCCGATTTCTGACATCTCCTTTCTTAGGGCGTCAATTCTCTCTTCTATCATCTCTCTTTCTTCCTTTTTCCTATCAAGTTCACACCAGCAATGATAGCCAGGCCTCCCAGGACCATGATGAAGCAGAATACCTGTCCCTTTGAAATGTTGGAGATGCTTTCAAAGAGATAGATATTCGTGCTGTGGCCCAGGACATAGCCTATATCGCTATCTGGCTGCCTAAAGTATTCAAGAATAAATCTAATGAAGCCATAGCCGAAGATATAGGATCCAAGAATGGTTCCGTCTGCAAGATTCCTCTTTTCCTTCAGCTTTCTCACGATAAACCAGATTATGGCTCCTAGCACCAGGCCCTCGAAGAAGGCTTCAAACAGCTGACTGGGCCAACGGGGGAGATTCACATAATCTCCGGCAATGTATTCCAGTCCTACCTTGTCTGCAATTTCCCTGACCCAGCCGTGAGTGGTGCTGAAGCGCTCTGCAGAAGGAAATATCATTCCCAGTGGAGATGTGGTGACCCTGCCATAGAGCTCACCATTTATGAAGTTTCCGATCCTTCCCCAGGTATAGGCAAAGGGAATGGCCGCAGTCACCAGATCTGCAGCCTTCATGAAATTCACCTTCTTCACTCTGCAATAGATGAGTCCTGCAACCAAGGCTCCCAGGACTCCTCCGTGGTAGCTCATTCCCGGCAGACCGATGAATGTTCCGTTCCTGAAGGGCCAAAAGATCATCCAAGGCTTTGTAAGGTAGTAGACGGCATCGTCATAGAATAGACAGGAGCCTATTCTTGCTCCCGCCAACAGTCCAAGGATACACCAGAAGAAGGCATCTTCAATGGTCTCCCTTTTGATGGACTTCTCACTCTTCATTTCCTGAATCAGCAGTAGATATGCGGTAGCAAAGGCAAAAATATACATTACCGCATACCATCGGATAGGAAGGCCTTCGATTACGAAGGGAGAAATCCAGTCTGGAAAGTTTACGAAGAGTGACATACACCGATTATATTCATTTAACTCTAATCAGTGAAGAAGCGGATTGGATACAACAACACACAATATACAGAATTATTAAGTAGGAACTCGCGAAGAATGGAATTATTATATTCCTATGAAAAAAACCTTGGTCATTCTGTTGGTCATTCTGGCCTTTGCCTTTCATCTTGCAGCCGCTCCTTCCGTAGAGCGCTATATGGCGCCTTCCGCCCAATATGGATCCTCTGATGCAGCCCAGTCTGCCCAGCAGGCGGCATCCCTTTCCGAGATGCTCTATGCCCTGGGAAATCTCTATTCCTATCTGGATGCAAACTTCCTCTATGACATAGATAGCCAGAAGATGCAGGATGCGGTCATTTCTGCAATGATCGACTCACTTGGAGACAAGTACTCCTACTACATTCCTCCAGAGGATGCAGAGGAGTTCAGTGAAGATACCACTGGTCGCTATGTAGGAATAGGAATATACCTGACCAAGGTCAATCCTTCCTATATCGACTGGGAGGACCCATCCACATACATGGTGGTCATAACCACTCCTTTCCCAGGCGGTCCTGCAGACAGAGCAGGCCTTAGGGCAGGTGACATGATCAGCCACGTTAACGGAGAAGAGATCTTCGAGCTTGACGCCAACGCGGCAAGTAAGCTTATAAGGGGAAAGGAAAACACTCCAATTACCCTTAGAATCCACAGAGGAGACAGCGAATTTGATGTGACTTTAATGCCTGAGGAGATTACAAGTCCATCCACAGAGAAGGGAATCATTGCTGACAACGTTGGCTACATCAGAATACTTGAGTTCTCCCAGACCACACTGGACAGCTTCCGCTCTGACGTGGAGGATCTCCTGGGAAAAGGCGCAGAAAGCTTCATTATCGACCTAAGGAACAACAGCGGCGGCAGCGTAGACTCAGCCTTGGGCATAGCGAATATGTTCATTCCTGAAGGCAAGACCCTTATGACCACTAAATTCAAGGAGAAGTCTACCAATAAGGACACTGTCTACACCTCCACTGGTTACCTGGCAGTTCCTGAGTCCACTCCTCTGGTGGTCCTTACCAACGGCGGAACCGCATCAGCCAGCGAAATCCTTACAGGAGCCCTCAGGGATAACGACAGGGCACTCGTTGTAGGAAGCCAGACATTCGGAAAGGGAATCATGCAGTTCACCATAGCCTTCATGGGAGGATATCTCAACATTACTGTAGCCCACTACTACACTCCTAGCGGAGCAGATATCCATGAGGTGGGAATCACTCCAGACTATGTGATTGACGTGGACCAAGAGTATTCAGATGAAGAGATGGATGCCTATGCAGCCTTCCTGGAAAGCGACAACATCGATAAATGGCTTGAAGAGTATCCTGATTACACAAAGGATAACATTCTGGCCTTCGGCGAAGCGCATAAGGACTCCGGAGTGCCGGAGGAGCTTCTCCACCTTCTCATAAGGAATGAATATATCTATTCCCTGGACTACGACAAGAGACCGGTTGCCGACCTGGATTTCGATACCCAGCTGGTAAAGGCTGTGGAGATTGTAAAGAGCGGAATCACTGTGGAAGAGTTCGAGAAGGAGCAGGAAGCGCTTTCTCCAGCTGTCATAGCTACCCCTGTGGAAGGACAATAATGAGAGTCTTCCTTCTAGACAGCTCCTATGGAGGAGAAACCCTCTATAGCCTGAAAAAAAGGGAGATACAGTATCTCTCCAAGGTCTTGAGACTGGAGGAAGGCACTGTCTTCACCGCAAAGGACAGGAATGAGAACTACTACAAGGCTACACTGAAGGAGGAAGGCATACTCCTTCTGGAGCCGACAGAAAACCCGGAGGATACTCTCCTGGACTCCCTTTCCTCCTACAAAGGGCCCTTTGCAGCCATTGATGTCTACATTTCCATGCTGAAAGGAAAGAAGAACGAGACGGTGGTCAGGGCATTGACCGAAATCGGAGTAAGGAAAATTGTCTTCGTGGATTCACAGAATGTTCAGGAGCATACCTTTTCAGACCATCAGAGACAGCGGCTGGAACTGATTGAAAAGGAAGCTGTCCAGCAGTCTGGCGGAAAGGCTCCAGAGCTTTCAGGTCCCCTTTCATTTCCAGAGGCCTTAGCCCTTTCAGAAGGAAAAAGAGTGATTCTCCACCAGGGAGTAAGGAAAAAGAGTACAACTCTACAAAAAATTGTTCATTCTGAAGATATTAAAATTGTTGTATCCCTCTTCATAGGCCCGGAAGGTGGATGGAGCGATGAAGAATGCGTTTTAGCTGAAAATCAAGGGGTCATTCCTGTGCTTCTCAGCACAAATATCCTTCGGTCTGAAACCGCTGCGGTTTACACTGCCTCTGTGGTTCAGTCCATTCTACACGAGAAAATCTGAAATTCCTTTCATTGACGATTCCTGTTTTCTATGCAACAAAGGAAATCGGGGGGCATCAATGAGAATCTTGATTCACGGCCGGGAGGGGACCCTTTCCTCTGAAATGTTGAGGGCCTTGAGAGCTGAGGACGAAATAGTCATAGGAACAGAAAAAGTAGACCATAGGACAGATGTAGTTGCTGTGTCTGACGACTCATCAAAGGATATCTTTTCCATCTGGAAAAACCTGGATCCTTCAGTTTCCCTTCTCATGGCTTCGTCCCATCTTCTTCCCTTCGTAAAGCATTTGGGATCTGGAAATATATTCCACATTCCACTTATCCACACAAACTTCGATGTAAAGAACGCTCTTGAAGCCATAAGAAGGCAGAGAGTGCTGGAAAACAGTCTCAAGTCCTACTTTGTAGGGAAAAGCCGGATAATGAAAAGGCTCAGGAGTCAGATAGCCTTTTCTTCCCTCTCCTCACTTCCTGTACATCTATATGGTGAGACAGGAACAGGAAAGACCTTCTCATCCCGTCTTATCCATACCATAAGCGGAAACAGAAAGAAGCTGGTATATGTAAACTGCTCCAACCTTAATTCAAATCTTGGGGATTCAGATCTCTTTGGACACACTAAAGGTGCCTTCACCTCATCCTGCAGCGAAAGGAAGGGCCTTCTTGGCCTTGCAGACGACTCCACACTTTTTTTGGATGAAGTGGGAGATCTTCCTTTAGATCTACAGGGTAAGCTTCTAGATGCCATAGAGAACGGGACCTACAGGAAAATAGGCTCAGACACTGAAGATAGATCATCCTTCCGCCTGATCACAGCAGCCCACAGGTCACTGGAGGAGCTGGTGGAGGATAAGAAGCTTAGAAAGGACTTCTACTACAGGATAAAGAACATTTCCATATACTTTCCTCCCCTTAAGGATCATCTGGAGGATATTCCGGACCTTATAAAGGACTATGAGGAGAAGAACAGCATTACAGACATCAGGCTTAAGGACTGGAATCCTCTCATGGAATATGGATGGGAAGGGAATGTAAGGGAGCTTCTCCACTTCCTGGATAGGGTCTATAAGAACAAGAGACTTTGATAATCCGATTAACAAAACACTAGAAAAAGGAAGGAATGGACGGGACAAGAAAATATGTTTCCTCCGCTAATTCCAATAATAGTTGAGAGTTATGACTTGAAGTGAAAAAGAAATCATACAAATGTTAAAAACTTGTGGAAAACTCCCTTTTTTTCCGGTTTTTCACATTTTAACAATGGTCCTTCACCCTATTTCAGAATTATATAGATTTAATGTTGAAAATAGTAGTAATTAATTTTATATCTTCTTTTATTGTAACAATTTATATTATTGATACATTGTTTCTGTTTCATAGGTGAAACAACTCTATGAAGTTTAGTTTTCCACAGGATAAATCCATATTGTGCAAAAATGTGAAAAACTTGTGAAAAACACACATATAGTGTCTTCAAAAACAATCCTTTGAATTGCCCTATTCCTTCTTTGAGTCGTATAATCTTAACATGGCTAAAGTATATGGAATAGGAAACCCACTCATCGATTATCTTTGTTCCATCGAAGACAAAGATCTCTCTTCCCTTTCCCTCAACAAGGGAACCATGCTCCTCATCGATAGCGATAAGCAGAAGGAGATTGTGGAATATACCAAAGGAAGAGACATCTCCTATTCCTGTGGAGGCTCCTGCCCCAACACCATGGTCACTCTCTGCTCCCTTGGCATCCCTACAACACTGGCTGGAAGCATCGGTAACGATGAACTGGGAGAGATGTACAGGAAAAAGCTTAGGGAAAGCGGTGTGACGGACCAGCTGGTGACTAAAGACAAAAGCGTGACTGGAACATCAATCATCCTCCTTACTCCGGATAAGGAGAGGACCATGAACACCTACCTGGGAGCAAATCGTCTATATAGTCCAGAAGATGTGGTAGAGAAGAGCGTAGAAGAGGCGGACCTCTTCTACTTCACAGGATATATGTGGGATACGGAGAGCCAGAAGAATTCCGTTCTCAAGACATTGGAAATCTGCAAGAAGAAAGGGAAGAAGATAGCCTTTGACGTGGCTGACCCCTTTGCTGTGGGAAGATACAGGCAGACCTTCCAGTCTCTGATTTCAGAGTATTGCGACATTGTCTTCGCCAACAGCGAGGAGGCAAGATATCTTATGGACAACTACGATCCTTATGAGTGCTGCAGAAGCCTAGGAAAGCTTTGTCCCATTGCTGTAGTGAAGAATGGAAAGAAGGGATCATTCCTTTCAGACAATAGAAAGATATCATTGATTCCTATGTATGGAACCTCTGTTCCTGTAGACACTACAGGCGCAGGAGATACATATGCAGCTGGCTTCCTGTACGGCTACCTTACAGGAAGGTCCAACGAGGCAGCCTGCAATATTGCATCCTATCTGGCAGGAAGGATAATCACAAGAATAGGAGCCCAGTTCCAGAAAGAGGAATTTCCTGAAATCATCAGCTACATCGAAGACAACTTCTGATTCGTCTTCAATAAGCCTTTAAAGCTAAAAAAAGCCGCCACGCTTCTGTGACGGCATAACTTATGTGAAAGTATTTTATCTGGTAGGAATGATCCTTACCTGCTTGTAGAGGCCTTCGCCTTCACTCTTTGTCTCCACACCATCGAAATCGTTGAGGGCTGTATGGACCAGTCTTCTTTCGAAGGGGTTCATTGGATCGAGAAGTCTGCTCTTTCCTGTGCGCCTTACCATCTCTGCTGTCTTGTAGGCATTGCGGATGATCTGCTCCTCGTGTCTCATTCTGTAGTCTTCGCTATCCACCACCACCTTGATATCAGGATCGATGTTTCCTGCGTATACGTTGGCAATAAGCTGGATAGCATCAAGATTCCTTCCCTTTCTGCCTATGATGTAGGAGGAGTCCGGTGATTCGATGGAGATGCCCACCTTGCTTTCCCTGCGGAAGTTGATGGAAGCCTTTCCTTCATATCCCATCTTCTCTACGAGAGTATCAAGGAAGATAAGAGTCTTCCTCTCCACATCGCTTATGGGCTCAAGGGATTTGCCTTTTTCTGCTGTCTCCCCTTCTTCCATATCTTCTTCATCCATGGTCTCTTCTTCATCGTTGCCGTAGTAGACTCTGATTTTGCATGATGGCTTCTTGAAAAGGCTCTTCTTTACGTTCTCAAGAATCTCCACATCAAAGTCACCACCTTCAAGACCAAGTTCCTCTATTGCCTTATTCCTGGCTTCTTCTTCTGTTCTGCCTTCGAAATCTTTAAACATATCTATCTCCAATTACCTGTTTCTTTTCTTTTTCTGAGCCTTCTTCTGGGCCTTAATGGCATCCTTCTCCTCTATTTCCTTCTTGAAGCCTGCAACTGTCTTCCTGTTGGTGTAGACCTGCTGGAGGATGGAAAGGAAGTTGGACATTGTCCAGTAGACCAGAAGTCCTGAAGGAGCATTGTAGAGGATGAAGAAGAACATGATGGACATACCATATGTCATGAACCACATCATACCTTTGCTTCCGCTCTGGGAGGTGGAGGCAGACTGGGTTATCTTCATGGAGAATATCATGGATGCGGTATAGATGATCGGGAGAAGATGGATCTGGCTTCCAATGAAAGGAATGCTGAATGGAAGAGTATAGACAGTTTCAGGAATTGAAAGGTCTGTAATCCATCCAGGAATGAACATGGCTCCTCTAAGTGCAAAGTTCTTGTTCAAAAGGCCATATAGTCCAATGAAGATAGGGAACTGGAGAAGCATTGGAAGACATGAGCCCATTGGGTTGATGCCCTCTTCCTTGTAAAGCTTTGCAATAGCCGCATTCTGAGCTTCCGGATCATCCTTATACTTTGCCTGGATCTCCTGCATCTTAGGCTGCAGAGCGCTCATCTTGGCTGTAGATTCCGTTCCCTTCTTTGAAAGAGGAATGAGAATGACCTTGGTGAGGATTGTAAGGAGGATGATGGCGACACCATAGTTAGGAATGATGAAGTAGAATACCTCAAGGAGAACCTTAAGGATATTCTCAAGCCAGCTGAGCCATGATACGTCAAGAGCCTTCTTCAGGTTATGGTTGGAGAGACCGAAGACGTTGTTCTCAGCATTGTCGTAGATGCCCAGGGTGGAAGCAAGCTGAGGTCCTACATAGAAGGAGTAGATATCTGTGGTCTTTGCTTCTCCTGAGGCGGCCCTGGTCATATAGATGGTATTCTTCTGGCTGATTGCCTCACCTGTAGTCTGTACAGCCTCTGTCAGAGTAATCACATTCTTTGTCTCAGGAATCAGGAGGAATGCAAAATATTTTCCGACTACACCTGTCCAGCCGATGGAATCGGTGGTGGAGAAGTTTCCGCTTCCTGCTGTCTTTCTGGAGTTCTTTCCTTCAAGACTGTAGTAGACTCTTCTGTAGTCATAGTTTCCGTTAAGGGACTGGAAGGCTGGACCTACCTGTGAACCTACGGAAAGAGTATACATGGAGGAATCCACATTGATTGGGATAGCAGAGCCGTCAGCTGTATAGACAGTGATGGCCATCTGGATCATGTATTCATCGTTCTCAGGTACAGCAAACTTCTTCTCAAGTGTGAACTCTGTGCCAGTTGTGTTCTCCCTGTAGGTGCGTGTGAAGGCTACCTGTGTAGCTCCATCCTTCTTTCCTATGATGGACCTGGAGGAGATGGAATAGGAGAAGACATCATCGATGGCAGAAGACTTGTCGTCACCCCAATAGAGCATGAAGGCATTGTAGTCTCCATCCTCCTTAAGGAGCAGGTCAACATCATTCTTTTTGTCGTAGATGGAATCGATGGTTCCTCCCACTGGATCAAAGACAACGTCCAGGGAACCTGATGAAACTGTAAACTTATCCCGTGACCCATCTTCTCCCAGTGGAGTAAATGAAGAGGAGAGGTTTGCAGATACAGGTACATTCTCCACTGTATCAACTGTAGTGGTCTGCTCTTCTACGTACTCTGAGGAAATGAGGGTCTGCTGATAGGCCATTCCCACTGTGATTACAATTACACAGAGGATGACTGCAATGATAGTATTCCTATCCATTTTCACTCCTGACTGGATATGCTTCTCGGTACCTGGAAAGTTGGAATAGGAACTCTGCTGATGAGAAAAAGGGAACTATTTCCTGTTTGACCTGTCCAACAGCTTTGTAATGTCAGACTCAAGCAAGGAAAAACTGGAAACCTTCCCAGGGTACACTATGAGGACATAGTCCTTTGTGATTTCTGTGGTGTTCTCTTGGTATTGATGGCGTCCGCTATAGTTCCGGAATATCTCCTTTGCCCTACGACGAAGAAGATTTCTGTCTACAGCCCTTCCATAATGCTTGGCAGGAATGACGATGAATCTATCAAAACCAAGACCGTTATCAAGACTAATTAATCGCATCCCAAGACAGGAAACACGCTCCCCAGACTTGAAAATGCGATCAATATCGTCTTTCTTTCTTAATATCTCTGTCTTAGTAAGGCTTCTTCTCATCGCTGACAGTAAGGCTGTATCTGCCCTTGGCTCTTCTTCTTGCCAGAACCTTGCGGCCGCCCTTTGTTGCCATTCTTGCGCGGAATCCAAACTTTCTTGTTCTCTTTGTCTTACTTGGCTGGTAAGTTCTGATACCTTTAGTGCTCATATCTAACTCCAATTCTTTTTGACGCTTTTCAGCGATAATGTCGTATTTAGGGACACTAGTCCCAATTTCTGAAGTCTACCAATCAATCGGAAGGTGGTCAATACCCTTTCGCTATAACAACTTCCTTTATTGGAAAAGAAGGAAACATTCTGTTCCAATCTTCAATTATTCTCTTCTTTTCCATCAGAAGCAGTGATCTGGAGGAAAGGGAGTTTGGCCTTACTGTTATCTTTCCCTTTTCAGTGTCCACCTTCTCAAGTCTGGTGCAGGAGCTAAGCCTGACTCCTGCTATCACTGGCCAGGCTGAGAAATACTTCTGTCTGGAGTAGTCGAGATGAATCTCATCCAGATACTCCACTATGGAATCCCAAAGATTCTTCTCTTCAGACATATAGTCCTCCATTTCTGACACTGAAGTTTATAGAATTCTCGCCTTTCTCATTATAGTTTTCATCAGGAAGGAAAGTACACCATGTCTGGGAGGAAGGAGGAAGGGAGGAAAGCACCTTTCCCCTTTTTTCGCTGTCCAGTTCAAGAAGTACATCGTCAAGAAGGAGCATAGGCTTCCTGTTGGTCTTCGTGCTGAAGTGGATGGCCTCTGCAATGCGGAAGATCAGTGAGCATAGCCTGAGCTGTCCTGTGGAGCCAATCTGGGCAAAGGGGCCGTACTGGCTCATGACCACAAACCTGTCCCTATGTATTCCACTGGTGGTGGTATTCATCTTCTTGTCTCTTTCAACGGTGTCTTCCAGCTCCTTTATTATCTCCTCCACAGATCCTGCGTCCTTCCAGGAAGGCTGATAAACTACGCTTAGTGTAAGGTCAGTTCCTGAGATTTCAGAGAAAAGGGAGGGGAAGATCCTGTTGAATTCATATACAGCAGCTGTCCTTTCCTCCATTATCTCCATTCCAAGTCTGGCAAGTCTTTCGTTGTAGAGGGAGATAAGGGAATCGTCATAGGTCCTGATAGCTGCATTTCTCTGTGCAAGGATGGCCTTATATGTCCTGAGGGCGTCGAAATATGAAGGAGAGTACAGGGAAAGCATCTGGTCGAAGAATTTCCGTCTCTCCTCAGGCTCTCCCTTTACAAAGGAAATGTCATCATGACAGAACACGATGCATGGAAATCTATATACAAGCTCCTTTCTGTCCCTTATCTCCTTACCGTCCAGCATGATCTTTCTCTGGCCATTGAAGTATGAAAGGGATATTTTTCCCTCATCATTCGTGTCTTCATCAATGAAGTCTCCTGATATGAAGAAACCTTCCTTGCCCCATGAAATGCACTCCTTCAGGTAGGAAGTCCTGAAGGAGGAGCCATAGGAAAGTATGTATAGAGTTTCCAGCACATTGGTCTTTCCCTGTCCATTGGGTCCTGTAAGCACCAAAGTTGATGCATTGCACTCAGTGTCCAGGGCTGTCAGATTCCTGAAGTCACAGGTTCTGAGGGAGGTGAACTTCATTTTCTCAGCTCTGCATAGGCATCATGACGAAGAGATAATCATCATCAGGCTCAGGAGAGAATACCATGGCGGCTGTAGGTGAAGTGTATGAAATCTTGAAGAATTCAGATTCAAACTTCTTGATTGTAGGCAGCAGGAGCTGACAGTTGAAGCTTATCTTTGCAGAAGGACCGTTGTATTCACATTGGATTATCTGCTTGGAATCTCCAAACTCATTGTTCTCTCCACTTACCATTACGCCTTCCTGGTTAAGGTCTATGAAGATTCTCCTGGAGTTTGTCTCAATAAGGACAGCGTTAAGGGAAAGGGCCATCTCCATGTCAGAGACCTTCATTTTACAGGAATACTGGAGATTCTTTGGAATAACCCTTTCATAGTTAGGATAGTTTCCACCAATAAGAAGGGAGGATATTACCCTGTTTGCCAACTTGATGAATACAGTGTCTCCATTGATTGCTATTGAGAATACTCCTTCTCCTGTGGAGATGGACTTGAACTGCTGAAGGAACTTCACTGGAAGAATTACTGGAGTGAAGGAAGGAATCTCCTGCTCAAAGGCTTTGGAGATGAAGGCAAGTCTTCTTCCGTCAGTGGCCACCATGGCTATTCTGTCTTCCTTCTTCTCCATGTAGACTCCGGTAAGGAAGAATCTTGTGGTGTCTTCGCTGACAGCAAAGGCTGTCTTGTCTATCATTTCGATAAATTCCTTCTGGGTAAGGGAGAAGAATAGGTCATCAGGACAGTTTTTGATCTCAGGATACTTTGAGGCATCCATGGTCTTAAGGTTGATGTTGATGTTTGAGTCATCTCCTGTAGGTCTGATGGTCAGTCTTCCATCATCATCTGAGAATTCAAGCTCTCCTTCAGGCATATTCTTCAGCACTTCCATAAGCTTATCGCAGAATACTGTGGTGGAGCCTGGAATTATTGTGCTCACTTCAATGGTGGAGACAAAGGTCATCTTTCCGTCAGTGGTAGTTATTACAAGTGTATCTCCAGAGTTCTCCAATAGAACATTGCTGGATATTGAAAGGGAGTTCTTCTGGGTGGAAAAATTCCTTGCATATTCGATTTCCTGTCTTATTTTCTGGCACTGGCAGTTGAATTTCATGGTAGCCCTCCAATTATTTCTAATTATACATATATATTAGCTCTAGTAGTAGCAGTATAGTATCCGAAAAATGTTAAAAACTCATTCATTTCCTTATTTTACAACAATTTGGAATGTGTAAAACCCTGTGGAAAACTATTCACAATTTTTTAACATCCAAAAACCGATGTGAAAAACTCAGATCCAAAAAATTCAGTTTTTCACATTTCTCTTCTGTTTTTAACATTTATTCCACCGGTTTTCCACAAGTTTTTAACACACTTTTTAAGTCTTTCTCCCATAAAAAATGGCCACCCTAAGGCAGCCATGGACCTCACTTGGAGTTAAGTATCCTGTTGATGGAATCCACTGTCTTTCTGGTGGATTCATCTATCTCTATCATGGATTCCACCTGCTGGACAGAGTATCGGACTGAGGTATGGTCCTTATTTAGATACTTTCCGATATCGCTTTGTGTGAAGTGCCCATAGTTATAGGCAATGTACATTGCAATCTGCCTTGGAATCTTTATGGCTTTGCTTCTTGATGCCCCACGCATCTCTACAAGTGATACATTGAAGTAGTTTGCAGTGGCTGTGAAGACATCGTTTATGGAGTAGTTGGCATTTATGGTCACCTGCTCCACCACCATGTTCTTCAGCTGCTCCTTGGCCATTTCTATGGTTGCCTTCTTGCCTACCAGGTTTGCAATTCCGCTTATGGTGATAAGAGCTCCCTCCAGATCCCTTACATTGGTCCTTACAGCCTGGCATATGTAGTCCAGGACATTGTCTGGTATTCCAAGATTCTCCCTTGCGTTCTTCTGCTTCGCAATGGCTACCCTGACTTCATACTCTGGTGGTCTGAGATCCACATTGAGGCCGCTGGAGAATCTGGTCCTGAGCCTGTCTGTAATGTCTGTAAGCTCAGTTATTGGACGGTCACAGGTAAAAACAATCTGCTTGTTGTTGTGATGGAGCTCCACGAAGGTATGGAAAAGCTCCTCCTGGGTGGATTCCTTCTTCTGAAGGAAGTGTATGTCATCTATAAGAAGCACATCCGCATTTCTGTAGGTCTTCTTGAACTTGTTCTTGGCTTCATTGCTGCCGAAGGAGGATATGAACTCATTTGTAAAGGATTCCGCTGTCACATAGATGATGTTCATGTCAGGGTTCCGCTCAAAGATGTAGTTGCCTATGGCCTGGAGAAGGTGTGTCTTTCCCAGTCCTACTCCTCCATAGATGAGGCAGGGGTTGAAAGGATTGTTGCCAGGATTCATTGCAATTACCTGGGCAGCCTTGTAGGCGATGTCAGAGTTGTCTCCCTGGATAAAGTTGTCCAGAGTGTACTTTGTATTGAGTGTAGGGTTCTTTTTTGTGTTCTGTGCCTTCCTGTCGCTTTTGGAGGAGACTTTCTCATCTGTCGTCGGTGAAGGCTTTGTCCTGGTGTCTCCTGACACTGTGATGGAAAGGGAGAGGTTCTCTCCTGTCTTCTCAGAGAGCAGGTTCTCTATGACTGTCCTGTACTCCTTGATGTTGTCCAGGACAAACTTGGATGCGGCTGTAAGCTCAGCCTTTCCATCCTTTATGTCCCTTAGTTCCATACGGGACAGAAGCCTTGCCGCACCGGAGGGCAGGTTGTCTGTCAATTGCTGTTTTATATCGTTCCAGAGCTGTTCCAAATCTTCCATAGTCAGACCATGATAAATCATGGAAAAGGTAAGGGCAAGGATAGTATTTTATCGATTCTGGCAGGAGAGTCTCACATGGAACGAAAATTGGCCATGTTATTGTAGATATTACTTGTATATGATAATATATATATATTCTCACGCACGCGCGTGAGGCTCAATTTTTAACACTAAAAGGTTTTTGTAATGAACGAAGAAGAAATCAAGATTGCCGGACACTCTGCCGAAGAGCTTGAAAAGGAACTTAAGGCCAGCGTCCAGTATGATTCATCAGGCATTACTGTGCTCAAAGGTCTTGAAGCTGTAAGGCAGAGACCTGGTATGTACATCGGAAGCACAGGAATCGATGGACTGCATCATCTGGTGTATGAGGTCCTGGACAATGCCATCGATGAAGCTATGGCTGGATTCTGCAACGATATCCATGTGTATTTCGATAACGGAGAACATGGTGAAGTATGTACAGTGGAAGACAATGGTAGAGGTATTCCTGTAGATATCCATCCTGGAGAGGGAAAAAGCGCCCTTGAGGTTGTACTTACACAGCTTCATGCAGGCGGTAAGTTCGACCATAATGCCTATAAAGTATCAGGAGGCCTCCATGGAGTAGGTGTATCCTGTGTAAACGCCCTTTCTGAGTGGATGGAGGTTGTAGTACACAGGGCTCCACACATCTACAGGCAGATCTATTCCAAGGGTATACCCCAGACGGAAGTCGAAGTCATCGGAGACACAGACCGTACAGGTACCATCGTAAGCTTCACTCCTGACTTCACTGTCATGGAGCCCAATTCCTTCGACTATGATACTCTCAGCAGACGTTTCAGGGAGCTGAGCTACCTGAATAAGGGAATCAGCATCACTGTTGAAGACAGAAGAGGCGAAGAGGCGAAGAAGGAGGCCTTCCACGCTGAAGGAGGACTCTCTTCCTATGTCAGATACCTTAATGAGTACAAGACAGTGCTTTCTGACCCGATTTCGCTGGAAGGAGAAGGAACTACAGAAAAAAATGGAGCTGGAGATCCAGTTTCTGTTGAGGTTGCCATTCAGTACAACGATAAGTTTGACGAGAAGGTGGTGACCTTCGTCAACAACATCAACACCCGTGAAGGTGGAACCCACCTTTCAGGATTCAAGGCAGCCCTTTCAAGGTGCTTCAACAACCAGCTGAAGAATAGCCAGAAATATATGAAGATATATTCCGGCTCCCTTGACAGCAAGGATATTGCTGAAGGTCTTACAGCCGTGATTTCCGTAAAGATTCCTAATCCTCAGTTTGAAGGACAGACCAAGATGAAGCTTGGTAACTCCAGCGTAAAGGGAATTGTGGACTCTCTGGTCTATGAGAAGCTCACAAACTTCTTCGATGAGTTCCCTGAAGTTCTGGATAAGCTTCTGAACAAGGTGACCCAGGCTGCCTTGGGAAGAGTTGCAGCCCAGAAAGCCCGTGACAACATCAGAAAGAAGAATGAAGGCGGCGGACTTCCCGGCAAGCTTGCGGACTGCTCCATGCATGACCCTGAGAAGTGTGAGCTCTTCATCGTCGAGGGAGATTCTGCCGGCGGCTCCGCAAAGAGCGGAAGAGACAGAAACTTCCAGGCAATCCTCTCTCTATGGGGAAAGATGCTTAATGTTGAGAAGGCCCAGGAGGCCAAGGTCCTCAACAATGAAAAGCTTCTTCCTGTAATCCAGTCCATCGGTGCAGGTATCACCAGATACAATGCTGGAAACCAGAGTGAAAGCGATGATGAGGAAGAGAAGAAGAAGGAAGACAAGCTATTTGATCTTGGAAAGGTCAGATACCATAAGATCATCATCATGGCCGATGCCGATGTTGACGGAAGCCACATCCGCACCCTTCTCCTGACTTTCTTCTACAGATATATGAGACCTATCATCGAGGCTGGCTATGTCTACTTTGCAATGCCTCCTCTCTATAAGTTCTCAGGACCTAGGATCAACAAGCCTATCTACGCCTATACCGAAGAGGAAAGGGCTGAGAGGTTGGCGGAGGCTGTAGCCTGCACAGGTGATGTGAACAAGGTTGCGGTCCAGAGATACAAAGGTCTTGGAGAGATGAACCCTGACCAGCTTTGGGAGACCACAATGAATCCTGAGACAAGAATGCTTGGAAAGGTCCATCTTTCAGACGCAGAAGAGGCTGACAGGGTCTTCTCCATGCTTATGGGAGAAGAAGTGGAACCAAGAAGAGAGTTCATTGAGCAGAATGCTACATATGCTCAGAACCTTGATATTTGATGGGAGCAGATATGGACGATAAAGAAGATATGACAGTAGTTCCTTCATCCCAGGAGACAAGGCCAGGTGCAATATTGACCTATGATCTGGCCGACCAGATGAAGCGCAGCTACATTGACTACGCCATGAGCGTAATCGTGTCCAGAGCCCTTCCTGATGCAAGGGATGGTCTCAAGCCAGTACATAGAAGAATCCTCTACTCCATGTGGGACATGGGTATCAGATACAATTCTGCAAACAAGAAGTGTGCAAGAATCGTGGGTGATGTACTTGGTAAGTACCATCCACATGGAGACGCATCTGTCTACGATGCCCTTGTAAGGTTGGCCCAGGACTTCTCCCTCCGCTATCCGGTTGTATTCCCTCAGGGAAACTTCGGCTCCATCGATGGTGACCCACCGGCAGCCATGAGATACACAGAGGCCAAGATGGCCAAGATTGGCGAGGAGATGATGGCCGACATCGGTAAGGAGACTGTAGACTTCATGTCTAACTACGATGAATCCCTTACTGAGCCTGTGGTCCTTCCAGCTGCCTTCCCATTCATGGTATGTAATGGTTCCAGCGGTATTGCCGTAGGTATGGCAACAAATATGGCTCCCCATAACCTGACAGAGGTAATGGAGGCAATTTGTGCCATAATTGACAGGCCTGAGATATCAATTCCTGAGATTGCGGAGATAATTAAGGGTCCTGACTTTCCTTCTGCTGGTATTATCCATGGAAAGAAAGGCATTATGGATGCCTTTACCACAGGTAAGGGAAAGATAGTCATCAGAAGTAAGTATGAGATTGCCGAAGCAGACAGCAAGAGCAAGGATGACATGAATAAGACCCATGCCGCCATCTACTTCACTGAGCTTCCTTATCAGGTCAACAAGGCAGAGCTTGTAAAGAAGATTGACGACTATAGAAAGGATGGAGTCATTCCTGGAATTGCCCAGGTCAAGGACCTTTCCGGCCGTGATGGTCTTAGGGTCGCCATCTATCTAAAGAGCGATGCAGTTCCTAATGTAGTGCTGAACATGCTCTGGCAGCGCACTGCCCTCCAGTCTAACTTCAACATCTACAATCTTGCCCTCTACAATGGTGCACCAAAGCTCTTCAACATCAAGGAGATGCTTCAGGTATACATTGACCACAGGGAGAATGTAATCGAGCGTAGGACACGCTATGATCTTAAAAAGGCACAGGAAAGGGAGCATATCCTTCTTGGTCTCAAGATCGGTCTTGAGAACATCGATGAAGTCATCGAAATCATCAAGAACAGTGCAGACAACGCTGTAGCATCCCTCTCCCTCCAGAAGGCTTTCTCCCTTACCCAGATCCAGGCAGATGCCATCATCGACATGAAGCTTGGAAGACTGAGCCATCTTGAGACAGACAAGATCCTTGGAGAACTGGAGGAGATAGAGAAGAGGATTGCAGAGTTTAACTACATCCTTTCCGACAGAAGCCATGTGCTTGAAGTGGTAAAGAAGGAAATAAGGGACATTGGCGAGAAGTATGGAGACGAAAGAAGGACAGTAATCGTGGAGCGTGAGCTTGATGATGCTTCTCCTGAGGACTTCATCAAGAAGGAGGATGTTGTAATCAACATCACAAAGAAAGGCTTTGCAAAGCGTCTTTCAACTTCTGAATACAAGGCGATCGGAAAGGGCGGCAAGGGAACCATCGGAGCCAAGCTTACAGATGGCGACTACATCGACCACCTCTTCGTCTGCTCCAGCCATGATTACATCACCTTTGTTACAGACAAGGGTAAGGCTTACTACATCAAGGCCTTCGAAATCCCTGAAAGCGGCAAGACCACCAAGGGTGCCAACATGAAGAACTTCCTCCAGCTTGAGCAGGATGAGAAGATCACAAGCATCATCACCTTCCATGAAGATGATATAAACGATGATGTATATCTCCTGATGGTCACCAGGAAGGGTGTTACCAAGAGAGTTCAGATGACTCTCTTCAGAAATGCTAGAAGTAAGGGTGTAAAGGCAATTATCCTGGATGAGGGTGATGAACTAATTGAGACTATCATGGTCAAGGACCACGATGAAGTGATGTTCATTTCTGCTTCCGGCAAGGGCCTTAGAGTAAGCGTAGATGACATAAGAAGCATGGGACGCAGCACTAGAGGCGTCAAGGCTATGAATCTTATCGGAGAAGATGAAATTGTATCCGCCGTCAAGGTTGAGGAAGGAAAGAACATCCTTCTTCTTACTGAGCTTGGTAAGGGCAAGAGAACAGGCTTCGATAGCTTCAGCCAGCACGGAAGAGGAACTATGGGTCAGAGAATCTATAGTCTTGCTGAAGGCGACAGGCTTGTTGGAGCAAGGGCTGTAACCGACGAAGACGATGTAATCCTCATTACAAAGCTTGGTCAGGTATTGAGAATAGCTGTATCCAGAATAAGCTACCAGGGAAAGAATGCTTCCGGTGTCATCATTGCAACCTTCAAGAAGAAGAATGACAGGATTAATGCAATGGATGTGACTATCCATGAAGAAGAAGCAGAAGAGGAAGAAGTGTTCCTCGAAGAAGGTGAAACTGTTCCTCTTGAGAGCGAAGTGAATGCACTAGAGCCAAAGGAAGAGAACAGCGAACAGGATCAGTAATTCTTGTTCATTTACGTTGGGCCAGGGGTGGTTTTCCATCTCTGGCCAAATTTTTTAACCGCGTTTCTGTTAAGTAGAAAAACTATTCCATATTTCTAGTCCATAAAAGGTAAAAAAGTCGGGCTATCCTGATAAATGGTGGGAAAACAGAAGAAAAGCCGTAAATAGAGATTTATACGCTATTTTTCTCTATTATGCTTATCTTCTGATACTATATTGGAATGCTTGAAATCTAACCTATTTAATAGGGGATAAACAAAGAAAATGTTCAACTAAAACTGTTTCTATAAAAAGAAACAAAC
>JAEDOD010000010.1 GCA_016302165.1 Sphaerochaetaceae bacterium | reverse complement strand
CCTCGACAACCAGATCCACAATCTGGCGCTCTACCACTGAACTACTTCCACCATGATTGGTAGCAATGCGTTCGCCATTGCAATTTCAACAGTTCGAACTATAAGGAAAGTTTGAACCAGTGTCAACTATAGAGAAGAGAAATCTTTTCCTTTTTCTCTTTCTTATGGAACAATCTTCAGCTTCCCTTGACCTTTTGATGGACAGATGACAGGCCATTTCCCCTGGTCCTCTCTCCTTTTCCCTTTGTAGAGATGAGGGCTATTGTGTTTTTCCACTTCAAGGTTCCAGGAGTTATGGCTGCAAGGAACTCATCCTTTTCAATGCCATACTTGGAGTAGGTGTTGCTCCACCAGGAAAGAAGTAAGTCTGGAGTGAGAAGCCTATCCTCCAACACTTCCCTATATTCAATTTCTACTGTGGGGAACACATTGCGGACAGTCTCCTCAAGTTCCTTCTTCCCCCAGGATACCAGGGGATTGGATGAGGAATATATCTCTTCTTCAGCCTTTTCAAGCTTCGCTCTCATTTCTGGTGAAGCGAAGAAGCTGAGACGGGAGGAAAGGGATGGAATTGCCTCCATAAGACAGATGGAGCCATCTTCATCCAGCCTCTGTTTTATTCTCTGAAGGATCAAGCCATCCTGAGAGAGACGGGAGAGAATGTTTCTTCCTCCGATGACGCTGAAGCTTAGGCCTTCCTCCAGCCTGTCAAATATGGAGAAGGTATCTGAAACATAGACCATAGGCCTGGTAAGCTGGTCCAGATTCTCTGAGAAATGGTCTATGATCTCCTTCTGCTCCCTGCTTGTTACCTGGGCATAGGAACCGCCTTCAGGATTCTTCTTCATAAGCTGATATAGCATAAGACCATGGGAAGCATTAAGGACCAGCACATTGCCATGACGTGGCATATCTATCCTGCCCGATAGGGTGCGCACCATATTAAGGAGCATATCAGCCCTGTTTCCCATGGCTCTTTCCAGCCATTTATCTCGAACTCTGTCTCCAGGGGAGAATGTCAGATTCTCCTGGTAGAGATCCTCCACCACAGCTTCCAGCTGGGCTTCCCTCTTTTCCTGGACCTCCTCCTGGATTTTTCCTTCATATCCCATACCGGATGGCTTGTAGTAGACCTTGCCCTGAAGAGCTGAAGGCAGATATTGCTGTGCAACCCAGTGGTCCTTGTAGGAATGGGGATAGAGATAGCCTTCTCCATGTCCAAAGCCTTTGCCGTCCCGGTTGGCGTCCTTCAGATGGTTAGGAACCTCCCCTTCCTTCTCCTTCTCCACATCGGAAAGAGCATCGAAGAAGCCTAAGGTGCTGTTGCTCTTAGGGCAGGTTGCAAGGTAGAGGGCTGCATGGGCAAGATGGAATCTTCCTTCAGGTAGTCCGATACGGTCAAAGGCTGCCGCATCTGCCTCCACCACTACTATGGCATTGGGATCCGCCAGTCCTACATCTTCGCAGGCGGATATCATCATACGTCTGAAAATGAACCTGGGATCCTCCCCTGCCGCAACCATCTTTGCCAGCCAGTACAGGGATGCATCCGGGTCTGAGCCTCTGAGTGATTTGATGAAGGCTGAAATCACATCAAAGTGATAGTCGCCTTCCTTATCGTACAGCACAGCCTTCTGCTGTATGGACTCCTCAGCTGTCTCCTTTGTGATATAGATCAGGCTTCCCTCTTCCGGCGGAAAATGCTCGGGCGTAGTCTCCACAGCAAGCTCCAGCGCATTGAGAAGGCTTCTTGCATCTCCTCCAGCCACATCTACAAGATGCTCCAAGGCCCCACTCTCAAACTCCACCCTGTATTTTCCATAGCCTCTTTCCTTATCTGCTATGGCCTGGAGGGCTATGGCCTTAAGGTTTTCATCTGTAAGCTTCTTAAGCTGGAAGACCCTGGACCGGGATACAAGAGCCTTGTTCACTTCAAAGTATGGATTCTCTGTGGTGGCACCAATAAGTATGAAGGTTCCATTCTCAACCCAGGGAAGCAGGGCATCCTGCTGGCTTTTGTTCCACCTGTGGACTTCATCTACAAACAGTATGGTCCTCATCCCCCAATGGTCCCGTCTATCCTTGGCCTCCGCTATTTCATCCCTAAGCTCCTTCACACCTGAAAGTACAGCATTCAGGGACGAAAAGTGGCTTTTGGTGGTATTTGCAATGACCCTGGCCAAAGTGGTCTTTCCTGTTCCAGGAGGTCCATAGAAGATGACTGAAGACAGCTGGTCCATCTGGATGGCCCGCCTCAGAAGCCTTCCCTTTCCAAGAATATGGTCCTGACCGATATATTCATCCAGGGACCTTGGCCTCATTCTGGAAGCTAAAGGCTCCTGGGTAACAGGCACTGAAGAAAATAGATCATCTCTTTCCATTTATCACTCCCAGAATACAGCATACAGGGAATCTGAAGAGGCAGGAGTGTTCTTCAGAGTCCTCTCAAGGGAACCCAGATCAGTAAAGAAGCTTTCTGAAACCAGGTGGGCGGCCACATTGAAATCCATTCCTGAGGCTTCAGGCAGGGCCACTCCCTTCTCCACCTTCGACAGATTGGCATAAGCTGTCCTGATTTCATCGAAGACTCTCTTCACCTGGAGAAAGCTTTCATTGATCTCCGCACTATGCTCCTTCAGGGCAGACAAGACAATACCCTCCACTTCTTCCAAGGAGATACTCTTCAACTCGGAAGTAAAGCTGTCATCATCGGAAATGTATTTCTCGGGTTCATCGATGAGAGATGAAGCATATGTGGCCAACAGAGGTAAGGAAGTCCTTACAGCCTCCTCTGATATCCGGGATATGGAGGAGACATATTTCAATTCCAGCTCACCATAGGATGGCACATAGTCTGAATAGACAGTAAAGGAGGAAGGAAGAGATGAGGAGAGGACTGAAGTATCCATTTCCCAATCTTCTACAGACGAGAACATATCGAAGGAAAGAAGGGCAACTGCGTCCTTCCTCCTTTCCTCTGTGGCGGAAGCTTCCGACTCCTCACTTTTTTCCGTGGAAGCACAGGAAAAAAGGAATAACAGAGACAGAAGCAATATGGCTACTTTAGTAAGCTTTCCCATAGCTTCAGAATACTTTCTTATGACCGTTAGGTCTACAAGGGTTTTCAGACCTGGGCAAGATAAACCTTAAGTTTATCCAAGGCCCTTTTCCTCCTTCCAGACACTGTCATTACGCTTACACCAAGCTCTGATGCCATAGCCTTCAAGGACTTCTTCTCCTTTGAAATGCCGAAAAAGGATTGGATTATATACTTCTCCGTGAAATCCAGGGCTTCCACAGCCTCAGCAAGGGAGCTTTCAATTTCACTTTTTTCATATTCCACCTCAGGAGAGGAGAAGCTAGGGACAAAGGAAGCGAAGGTCTTTCCATCATCCTCTTCATTTATCGCATTATCAAGGGAAAGGCAGTTCTCCACATTCATTGCATCCTTTATCTTCCTGACCTTGATGGATGAGAACTCCTCTTCATTGAAGCCGTTACGATACTTCCTCATGGCTTCAAGCATGTGCTTGGGAATACGGATCATACGGAGATTGTTGTTCAGAAAGGTCCTTACTTCAATCTCCATGGCCTTCTCAAGATAGTTGTCGAAGCCACCGTAGGAGAAGTCGAAGCGCATGAGGGCATTATGGATTCCCAATCTTGCTGCGTTCTCCATATCATCCTTAAACTCTGAAGCTCCCTTCACCCTAAGGGCGAACCTTGATGCCACCTTCTTCACCATGGGCTCCATGGCCTTTATGAATCTCTCTTCTGCCCTTCTGTCCCTGCTGGCCTCAAGAGCCATTTCAAAAAAACTGTTTTCCATATTACTTCCTCTATGGAAATTCTGGCATAGTCTATAGGTCAGTTTATGTCCTAGTAAAAAAGATATTTACTCCCATTTGCCTTTTTTTTCAGGAACGTTTATTTTCCATTGTGTCGGCACCCTCTTTTTGACCTATGTACAAAGACAGGGGAAAAAGTATATATTTATTAGCTGCTACGGCGTTATATATTTGAACAAAAAAACATTAAGGGAGACCACAGATGGTAACCGAGAAGAACGTAAAGGAACTTGAGAACAGTCAGGCATCACTTACACTTACAGTTGATGCAGCCACAATTGAAAAGGCATATCAGGAAAGACTCGCAAAGTATGCGAAGACAATCGAGATGCCAGGATTCAGAAAGGGACATGTCCCTACATCCGTCATCGAGAGAAAGTTTGGAAAGGGCATCAGGGAAGAGTCCACCTTCGACTGCATGGAAGAGAACCTGAAGGAGACCATCGAGACTCTTGAGGACAGCCAGAAGCCACTCCCTTACTCAGTACCTGAGCTCCAGGATGAAGAATCACTTCTTCCATTCAAGAAGGATAGTGATATCACCTTCACAGTAAAGTATGATATCTATCCTAAGTTCGACCTTCCTCAGTACACAGGCCTTGAGGTTGAAGTCAACAAGGGTGAAGTCACAGAAGAAGACATCAACAGCGAGATCAAGAAGCTTCAGGACCAGAACGCAATGGTAGTCAAGAAGAATGGACCTGCAGCTGAAGGCGACATCGTCAACGTAGACTACAGCGAGCTGGATGCAGAAGGCAACGTGGTCGAGAACACAGAAAGAAAGGGATTCACCTTCACTCTCGGTTCAGGCTACAACTTCTACAAGCTTGACAAGGACTTCGAAGGCATGAGCGCTGGAGAAGAGAAGAAGATTGAGAAGACATACACAGCTGAAGATGGTGTGACAGGTTATGAAGGAAAGACAGTCTCCTTCCTTCTCAAGGTCAACGAAGTCAAGTATCGCGACATTCCTGAAGTCGATGACGACTTTGCACAGGACGTAAAGGATGAATACAAGACTGTTGAGGACCTGAAGAATGGAATCAAGGCACAGCTTGAATCTTCCCTTGAAGAAGCAATGAAGAACAACAAGAGCAATGCTATTCTCAACGCAATTGCTGCAAATGCAGATTTCGCAATCCCAGCATCAATGATTGATGCAGAGGTTGAGAACAGCTGGCACAACTTCGTCAGACAGTCCGGTATTCCTGAAGACCAGCTCATGAAGTTCCTTGAAATGCAGGGACAGACAAAGGCTCAGTTCACTGAAGCCTGGAGAGAGCCAGCCAAGGCTGACATCAGAAAGCAGCTGATCCTTGATGCAATCAGAAAGAAGGAAGACTTCAAGATTGATGAAGAGAAGTATGCAAAGACCTGCGAAGAAGAGATTAAGGAATCCTATAGCGATGAGCAGAAGGAATACATGAAGTCCATGATCAAGGATGACATGCAGTACAGTATGACAGTTCCATTCCTTCTCGAGAACAACACCTTCAAGGAAGGAAAGACTCTCAGCTATAAGGAATACATGACACCTACAGAGGAGTAAGCTTTGTCTGAACCCAAAATGAATACCTTCGTCCCCTACGTTCTGGAGCAATCCGGAACAGGGGAAAGGACATATGATATTTTCTCCCGTCTTCTGAAGGACAGAATCATTTTCGTCGATGGAGAAATCAACGATGCCATGGCAGACCTTGTTGTGGCACAGCTCATTTTCCTGGAAAGCGAAAACCCGAAGAAGGAGATCAACCTCTACATCAACTCTCCCGGCGGCAGCGTAACTGCAGGACTGGCAATCTACGACACCATGCAATATGTATCATGCCCTGTCACCACAATCTGCATTGGTCAGGCATGCTCCATGGCGGCACTTATCCTCTCTGGCGGAGAGAAGGGATCAAGATTTGTCCTTCCCTACTCCAGAGTCATGATCCACCAGCCTAGTGGCGGAGCAGAGGGTCAGTCTTCAGATATTCTTGTAACGAACAAGGAGCTCCAGAGAATAAAGAAAATCACCACAGAAATCCTGGCTACACACACAGGAAAGACAGTGGAACAGGTTACAAAGGACATTGAAAGGGACTGCTTCATGGATGCAGATGAAGCTGTAGCATACGGAATTGCAGACAAGGTAATGAGAAGAAATGGCTAGAAATGCAAAATACTGTTCATTCTGCGGTAGACCTAACGACGGTACAGTAAGAATGGTCAACGGACCTGGGGTCTGCATCTGTGAAAACTGCATAAAGACCTGCTCCGACATCATCAAGGAGCAGGGAAAGGAAGAAGATGACGGAGAATTCCAGGACCTTGAAATACCTACTCCAGAAGAGATCAAGAACTATCTTGACCAGTATGTGATCGGTCAGGATGGAGCCAAGAGGATTCTCTCTGTCGCTGTCTACAACCACTATAAGAGGATCAAGTATAAGGAAAAGATCAAGGCCAGCGGCGTCGAGGTAGACAAGTCCAACATTCTCATCATCGGACCCACAGGAACAGGAAAGACTCTTCTTGCCAGAACTTTGGCCAGGAAACTAAGTGTTCCTTTTGCCATTGCTGATGCTACAACCCTTACAGAAGCCGGATATGTAGGTGAAGACGTAGAGAACATTCTTCTTAAGCTTATCGAAGCTGCAGACTACGATATTGCAAAGGCGGAAAAGGGCATCATCTTCATCGACGAAATCGACAAGATTGCAAAGAAGGGAGAGAACGTATCCATAACCCGTGACGTATCAGGGGAAGGCGTCCAGCAGGCCCTGCTGAAGATCATCGAAGGCACTGTGGCTTCTGTTCCTCCCCAGGGAGGAAGAAAGCATCCTAACCAGGAGATGCTGAAGATTGATACATCAAATATCCTCTTCATCTGCGGTGGAGCCTTCGTGGGCCTGGATAAGGTCATCGAAAAGAGGACAGCCATCCAGACCATGGGCTTCGGTGCCAAGGTTGAGGAGAACAATGAGAAGAATCTTAGCGACCTCTACAAGGAGCTTCATCCAGACGACCTTGTAAAGTTCGGTCTTATTCCTGAGTTCATTGGAAGACTTCCGATCCATGCAACCCTTGAGAATCTCTCCAAGTCTGATCTGGTGAGAATTCTTACAGAGCCGAAGAATTCCATAATAAGGCAGTATGAAACCTCATTCTCCTTGGACTCCATCAAGCTTACCTTCACCAAGGATGCCATCGATGCAATTGCAGAGAAGGCCTTTGACGAGAAGACAGGAGCAAGAGGTCTCAGATCTATTGTGGAGAACAGGATGCTTGATATCTCCTATGAGCTTCCATCCATTCCAGGAGCCAAGGAAGTGGTAATAGATAAAGAGAACATCCTTGAAGGAATTCCTCCTAGAATTCTTGGAGAAAACAATAATCTTCTTGAATTCAAGTGATTCCATCCATATCCACAATATAGTGTTCCCGGATCCAGAATCCGGGATTTTTATTGCATGAATTGTAATTATTCCGTCCTATCTCCCTTTGATGGCACAGCAATTTAATGGAAAAAGGTGGAGGATTACATGGAAAAAAACTACCTTTCAAAAGAAGAGGACAGCTGTTTCAGCAGATTGGTCATAGACTGCAACACCTCTCCTGATACGGAGGAAAAAAGGAGAAGATTGGCAGAAATCAAGGAGAGGACAAAGATTCTCATATACAGGGTATCCCAGGAGATTCTCCATATGTCGAAGGATGAAGCATCCTCTGTCTATGTGGAGATGAACAAGGATCTGGACAGAATCATCTCATCCTACAGAATATCCAGCGCCACATACAATCAATACCTTAAGCAGCTCTGCCAGTACAGGGCCAGGAGAATGCGTCGGGAGAAGGGAAACAAGGGAATATGGGAAAGGGCCTTCCTTATGGAGGAAATCAATTGGGCGGCCCACTACTCTTCAGCCTACGACTTCACTTATGGCATAGGAGAAGAAGAGCTTTCCACCTTGGATATGGACACATACTCAAATATGAATATGGAAAACCTTTTCTTCCATATCATCAACAACAAGGACCGCCCTGACTACCCTATATACAACGAAATGGAGGAGAAGCTTAGGAAGGCACTTATGAAAGTGACCACAAGAAAGAGATTTCTTATCCTGATTCTCTTTATTCCCAAGAACACTTCCGGAATAGAAAGCTCCGACCTGGCAAGGGTTCTCCAGACAGATGAATCCGCCATACAGAAACTCCTGGAAATGAAGGAGGAATATGTAGGATCCAACAACACAGGCAGATATGGTACCGCCTTGGACAGGGCAAATAAACATTGGAGAATCATGGCCAAGCTCAAGAAGGAGATATCCATGGAAAGGAACGAAGAGAGAAAACTGAGGCTCCAGGACCACTACCACACTCAAGTGAAATGCCATAGGCAGAGAATCATTGAAGCAAGAAAGATAAACCGGGGCATGACAAGGACAGAGATTGCAGAGATCCTCGGAATGTCCCGGTCCACAGTATGCACGGCAATAGTGAAGATGACTGAAAAACTGAAAGAGATCATCCTTACATCCAGTCTTACCACCTAGCTCGGTTTTCTTTTTTTTCCTTATGCTCCATAATAGAAAGCATGAAACTATACTTTGCTTCCGGCAATAGCCACAAGAAGATGGAAATGGAACGTCTCCTTGGAGACTTTTCCCTTACCCTTCCAAAGGAAGAGGGCATTGAATTCGACCCGGATGAAAATGGATCATCCTTCATTGAGAACGCAATAATCAAGGCTTCCGACCTTTGGGAGAAGGTCCATGCTCCTGTAATCTCAGATGACTCCGGCCTATGTGTAAAGGCTCTTGGCTGGCAGCCAGGAATCCACACAGCCAGATTTGGAGACACTGAAGACAGGAAGCTCTCAAGCAAAGAGAAGTACATGCTGCTTCTGGATAGAATGGAGGGAGTGGAAGACAGGGAGGCATACTTTGCCTGTGCCCTATGCCTATACATTTCACCGTCCAGGATATTCGTAATCCAGGAGGAGGCCAGAGGATCCATAGCACTTTCCCCCAGCACAGGCACGGAAGGCTTTGGATATGACCCTGTCTTCTTCTCAAATGAAGCTGGCAGAATCATTGCAGACCTGGGCAAGGGGGAGAAGGATAAGTTCTCCCACAGAGGAAAGGCTGCAGAAAAGTTGAAGCTATTATTAAAAAAGGAATATGGAAATGATTGAAAGAAAAGATCAGAAGACACAAGACACCTGGGACCTTAGCGCCCTCACAGCATCACAGGAAGCCTGGGATAAGGACATGGCTGCCGTAAGGGCAAGATTTGGGGAACTTGACCAGTATAAGGGAAAGCTGGGTGAAAGCTCAGACTCCCTATATTCTGCACTTAAGAAGCTTTTTGAGATTCTCCAGGAGGCAGAGAGGCTCCTGAACTGGGCTTTCCTCATGTACAGTGCAGACTCTTCAAACCCTGAAGTGATGAACAGGGCTGGAATTGCTGATATGGCAGAAAGCGAATTCAGCGAAAAGACCAGCTGGATGGATCCGGAGCTGATGTCCATTTCTGACGAGAAGATTGAAGAATGGCTTAAGGAAGAAAGGTTCCAGCCCTACACTGTGTACATCAGAAAGGCTAGGAGAATGAAGGACCATGTGCTTTCAGACAAGGAAGAGCGGATCATGAGCCTTTATGGAGCCAACGCTGAAGGTTATCACCAGGCCTTCATGGATATCGACAACATCGACCTGGACTTCGGTGAAGTAAGGGGAGAGAAGCTTACACACTCCACCTGGACAAAATTCATCCACAGCACAGATGAAAGCGTCAGGGAGGAGGCATACAAGGCCTTCTACAAGACCTATGAGAAGAACCAGCACATTATCGCCCGCCTCTACGAAGGAAGCGTCAAGAATGACATTTTCTCTTCCAAGGCAAGAGGATACAACTCATCCCTGGAAAGGGCCCTCTTCCCAGATAATGTTCCAGAGGAAGTATATACAAACCTTATCTCATCTGTTCATGATGCCTTCCCTTCCCTCCACAGATACTATGCCCTTAGGGCCAAGCTTCTTGGAAAGGATAAGCTGAAGCATTGGGATGTATATGTACCAATGGTACCGGCAGTAGGAGCAAAGCACACATACGACGAAGCTGTTGCCATCATCAGGGAAGCTGTGAAGCCACTAGGCGAAGATTACTCCAATATTCTCTGCTCCGGTCTTACCACAGAAAGATGGGTGGATAGATATGAGAACAAGGGAAAGAGAAGCGGCGCCTTCAGTGCAGGCTGCTTTACAGGTAATCCATACATCCTTACAAACTTCGAGGATGATGTGATCAACAGTGTCTTCACCCTTATCCATGAAGGTGGACACTCCATGCACTCATACTTCTCTGCCCGCAATAACCCATTCCCTTCCTACAACTACACAATCTTCGAAGCTGAGGTGGCTTCCACCTTCAACGAGAATCTTCTTGCAAGATATCTCCTTGACCACAGTGAAAGCAAAGAGGAGAAGGCCTTCATCATCGCACAGCAGCTCGACAACATTGTGGCCACATTCTTCCGCCAGACAATGTTTGCAGAGTTCGAGCTTCTGGTCCATCAGGAGGCAGAAAGCGGCAGACCTATCAACGTAACCTTCTTCAGGAAGACATACAGACAGCTGTTGGAGAACTACTTCGGACCACAGCTGGAGTTTGAAGAGAATTCAGATATGGAAGGACTGAGGATCCCTCACTTCTACAGAGCCTTCTACGTCTACAAGTATGCAACGGGAATTGCTGCATCCATCGCACTTTCCCAGAGAGTCCTGAAGGGCGGAGACAAGGAAAGGGACGACTATCTCTCCTTCCTAAAGTCCGGCGGTTCAAGATATCCGATCGATGCCTTGAAGGTTGCAGGAGTGGACATGTCAAAGAGCGACGCTGTAAAGGCTACAGCTGCATATTTCGACTCCTTGATTACAGAGCTGGAGAACCTGATCTCCTAAGGCTATGCTATCTTTTCTGGAGGGCGGATATTCTGCCCTCCTTTATTGTTATATAGAGTGTCATGTCACTATTCTGGGAATAGACTGCCACTCCATTTCCGTCAGAGCGCCCTATCACCATACTAGACATTGGAAGTATAGATGAAAGAAGGGGGGAATATGCTTCAAGGAAGGCGTCTCCTCCTGTTGTATACATATCTATCCAGGAAAGGGTGAACTCCTTACTGAGAGCCTCCAGCACCATGGCTTCAACCGAGCCTTCCACTATTTCTGTACACACTACACCTACCCTTTCGCTATAGGGAGCAATTCCAGCAAATGCAGAAAAGGCCATAAGAGATACGAGGACAGTGATGATTAGACTCTTCATGCCCCGATTATTAGGCCAAGAGAAATAATTTGCAACAGTCAATTACCTTTTTGGAATTGAAAGCTTATGCTATATTCATATTCCTATGGAAAGAAACAAAGCTCAGAGCATACTCAACAATGGTTTCATACACACTGTAAAGGATCCTCTTTGGCAGAACATTCCTATGACAAAGGAAATAAAGGCCCTGACGGAGGTGGAGGCTGTACAGAAGCTGGCCAGAATAAAGCAGAACGGTCCTACATACCACATATACCCCGGAGCTGTCCACACACGTCTCAGCCACTCCATAGGAGTATATTATCTTGGCCGCCAGATACTATTGTCCCTGGCAAAGAAATCCGATGAGCTTCCTTTTACAGAGAAAGGGATCATGAGCTTCCTTGCCGCCTGTCTTCTCCATGATATAGGCCATTTTCCATATGCCCACTCCCTTAAGGAGCTTTCCATCAGGGAACATGAAGAGATTGCAGGAACCATGATCCTTGAGGAAGGGGAACTAAGAAGAAGCGTCGAGAAGACAGGGGCAGATCCTGTAATGGTTGCAGCCATCATCGACAAGGACCTTCTTACAGGAGACGAAGAGACTCTCTTCTACAGGAATGTACTTTCAGGCACCTTGGATCCTGATAAGCTGGACTATCTCTCCAGGGATGGCTTCTTTGCAGGAGTTCCCTATGGCAGACAGGATACAGATTTCATAATCTCCTCCCTTTCCCTCCATAACTCCAGGCTATGCATAGACAGGGAAGCCATAGGAAGCGTAGAGCAGATTCTCTTCTCCAAGTACATGATGTATAAATCAATCTACTGGCATAAGGGCGTCAGAAGCGCCACAGCCATGATCAAGAAGGCTCTCATAACAGCCATCAATGACCATTCAATCACATTTGAAGACCTGTATGGCATTGACGACAGTACATTCTTCCTTCTATGCAGGGACAAAAAGAAGATGACTCCTGCCCTGGAAATGGTGGAAAGAGTTGAATATAACCATCTTCTGGAAAGAAAAGCTGTAAAGGAATATGAGAGGCGCGGAGTCATAGAGACCAAGGGAAAAAGGCCAGAAGACCGGATTGAGATGGAAAACACCATCTACAATAGGCTCAATAGAAGCTACCCTCTCTTGAAGCCTTGGGAAGTAGTGATCGATATTCCTGAACCCATTAGCTTCGAGACCCATATTTCCATATATTCACCAGACGGTACAGTTTCAGATATATCAGACGAGGAAATGGTCTTTACAGGAGAGATTTCATCCCTTTTCCAGAAGAGCCTGAGAAAGGTGGCCCTATATGTCCCAGCCTTCGTCTCAGAAGAAGAAGCTAGGAAAGCCATGGGAGAGATAATCTATGGATGAAGGAAAGCTTAGCTACAGGACTCTTATTGATGGAGACATTCCACCCTGGGTCATGAGATTCATAAAGGGTGTTGGGAGGACCATCAACGAATATGGCATGGTGAAGGCTGGAGACAAGGTCCTTATTGCTGCCAGCGGAGGAAAAGACTCTCTGGCCCTGGCCTTGGCCCTATCTCTCAGACGGAAGTGGCTTCCTGTATCCTATGACCTGGAAGCTGTAATGATAGACTGGATAGAGCATCCCATTCCTCCTGAATACAGGGAAAAGCTGAAGACATATTTCTCTGACCTGGGCATTGAACTGACCATAGTGGACGAAAAACAGTATCCCCAATCCTTCAACGGGGAATTCAACTGCTATCTCTGCTCAAGGAACAGAAGAAGAATACTGTTTCAGTGGGCTGCAGAACATAATGAAAAGCTTATAGCCATGGGCCATCACCTTGATGACCTGGTGGAGACCACCATGATCAATCTCTGCTTCAGAGGCAAATTCTCCACCATGCTTCCTGTCCAGGAGTTCTTTGATGGGAAGATGCACATTATCCGTCCCATGATAGAGATAAAGGAGAATGTGACAGAAAGGCTTAAGGAGATATACGACATTCCTGTGGTGAAACCTGTCTGCCCATATGACCAGACCAACATCAGGTCAAGGCTGAAGCCTATAGTGAAGGAGCTCTGCCATATTGATAAGCTTACCAGGGAGCATATTTATGCCGCCCACTCTTTTCCATACAATCTCCTTGATTAGGAAGAAGGAAAAGAGTAAACAAATGGAAAAAACTACTATCCATGTGGTATCATAAGTAGAGAGGGCGTTATGAAGAGACTTTTTTCTGCACTTGTAATATTGACTCTGGGAGCCTTAGCCTTTGCTTCCGTAAACGTCACCTTTTCCGGTCGGTATGCACTTATTGGAGAAAATGGAAGAACAATCCGTAGAACAACTAAAGATATAGAAGAAAGTGGAGTTTTCCTTGCCACAGGAGACGAGAAGGCCAAAGCAACCTCCGACGATTTTACAGTCATTCTTGGTGAAGACTCCCTCCTTGCCCTGAAAGGCAGTGATGAAAAGATCGCCTATCTGGTATATGGATATATGACAGTGCTTTCTGAAGGCAAGACCCCTCTTACTGTCTACACTCCGACAACCAAGGCTGATATCAGCGGAAGGGGTGAATACTTCTTCATCTCTACAGACACGGAAGAGAAGGTATACAGCTTCTCCTCCCCTCTCATCACTCTATACGACGGCGTAAGAAGAAAGACCATAGAACTTCCATACAATGAGGGCTACGACTATCTAAAGGGAAAAAGCTGTCCTGTTGACGAGAGCATGAGATACCTTGAAGTTCCTATGAACACGGCCCCTCCTGTCTTTGCTCCTGTTGTATCCTATCTCACAGGAAAGCCTGATGCACCAGAGATTTCTTCTGTCATACAGAAGATGACAGGAAAGCCTGATGCTCCATCCTTCTCCCAGGTTGAAATAATTGATACAAGCAGCCCTGACGCACCAAGCATCAACAGCGTAGTTTCCGTCCTGGTGGAAGACAACGAGGACAACTGATGGGAAGAATCAATCTTCTTGATCCCCTTCTTTCTTCAAGGATCGCAGCAGGAGAAGTTGTTGAAAGGCCTCAGTCTGTACTGAGGGAGTTCCTTGACAACTCTCTGGATGCAGGAGCTGATGATATTACAGTAAGGCTCGAAGGAGGAGGAATCGAAAAGCTGGAGGTCCAGGACAACGGATGTGGAATTCCTCGGGAGGACCTTTCCCTTATTGCAACACGACACGCCACCAGCAAGATCCATGATCCTGATGACCTTTATGCCATCAATACCCTTGGCTTCAGAGGAGAGGCTCTATACTCCATCTCTTCTGTCTCAAGGCTGACCATCTCTTCCTTCGACAGGGATAAGGAAGAAGCCTCCACTCTGATTATCGATAACGGCAGACGCTACCCTGTGGAGCCTACAGGACCGGAGACGGGCACCATCTCTTCCAGCGAGGACCTATTTAAGGATATTCCTGCCCGACGCACTTTCCTGAAAAGGGCAAGTACGGAAACCAATCTCTGCAGATCCCTTCTCTTCTCAAAGGCCTTGGCCTTTCCTTCAGTAAGATTCACCCTTAAGGTTGATGGAGCCATAAGAATGCAATGGCCCAAGGCAAAGGATTTGAAGGAAAGGGTCATGATGCTCTGGCGGGAATATGGAGTGATGAGTGGAGATGTACAGGTGTTGAATAAGGAGGAGGAAGACTACTCCATTACTGTAGTTGCCACCACAAGCGCCCAGAAGCGTTCAGACAAGAAGGAAATAAGGATATATGTAAACTCCCGTCCTGTGGAGGAATACTCCATGGTACAGGCTGTACTGTATGGATATGGAGAACTACTTCCTGGAGGAAGCTACCCCTATGCCGCCGTCTTCATTACAGATAAAGCTGAAATGGTAGACTTCAATATCCACCCGGCAAAGAAGGAAGTGAAGATAAGGAACAAGGCTGATATCCATCACACTCTCTCGTCCATGATCAAGGAAGGAATCGAGAGGAAGATTCCAGAAATCAAGACCAGCAGACAGTTCTACATCGATGACGCCATCCGATACGAAAACGGCAAGAAGGTGGATTACTTCGGAAATCGAAAAGAAGAAGACATGACCAGGGCGGCCACACCAAATCCAAAGGTGGAGGCTCCCTACCATTTCTCAGGAGAGACCAGAAAGGAAGAGTTTGAAGATAGAAGTAATGCCTATAGGCCTAAGGACCCAAAATGGCTGGAGAAAGCCAAGGAGCTTAAGGCAGCGCGAGATAGCGTCAGAAGTGCTTCAGTGCCAAAGGCAAAGGAAGAAAAGGAGGATGAAGGCTTCAGATATATAGGTCAGGCCTTCAACCTATTCCTCATTGCCCAGAAGGGAGAGGAGCTGTTTCTTGTGGACCAGCATGCGGCCCATGAAAGAATTCTATACGACGAAATACTTTCCCTCAGGACTGTCCAGAAGCTTCTCATTCCTATAAAGATTGAAGTGGATGACCTGACAGATGAATTTCTTGAGAGAAACTGCCATGTATACACAAAGATGGGTATATCCCTATTGAAGGAAGAAAAAGGAAGGTGGGAGATAGCAGCCCTTCCTGCCTGCTGCAGAAACGCAGAAAAGGAGCTGACAGATTTCATAGTATCAGCTAAGTGTGATGAGCATGAACTTGAAGAAAGGCTCTTTGCCACCATGGCCTGCCGTTCAGCAATAAAGCAGGGAGATGAAGTAGACAAATATGCAGCTGTCTCCATTCTTGAAAAGGTATTCCAGATGGAGGAGCCCTGCTGTCCTCATGGAAGGACCTTCCTGGTAAAGATCAGTAAGGATACATTGAAGGAAATGGTCGGGAGGACCAGGTAGATCTAGAGCACAAGCTCCTTTATTACGTCACTACCTGTATTTGAATGGATTATGATGGAATATGTTCCCTTAGGCAGTTGGGCTCCAGGAGTAATCAGAAGATAGTCTGAATATAGGGAGCCCCTATTTCCATCAAGCTTTCCCTCCCAAGAGAGATCACCCTCAGGAGAAGTAAGGATAAAGGAGAAGCTTTCATCCTCCCCTTCATCCTCTGTATATACCAATACTCTTATCCCCTCTTCATTTTGCTGAAAGCTTGCTCCGGAAACCTGGAAGGTGGATCTGGAGCAGGATAGGATAAGAAGAATCAGTAATAAGGGCAGGAATCTTTTCATTCCTTAGCCTTTGCCTCCAGCATCATCCTTACTGGGTTTGCATAAGTATTCAAGACGAATTTCCTTACGTCATCAGAAAGATGGGAGAGCTTACCGATGAACTCATCCTTATTCAGGTCCTTGTAGAGGTCCTTGAATCTGTCACCACCCTCTAGATAATCGTAGGCAAGATAGTTGGTGTCGAATAGGCGGTAGTTCATATGGATCTGGGAATCTATGGCTTCTGCAACCTCTTCTGGAGTGTTGTACTCCCCTGTAAGAGGCTCGCCAATTGCTACATGAACCTTTCCCTTTGGACACCTCAGACCTTTGACCATGCTAATAAGGTCTTCATATTTCTTCTTCTCGTACTTACCTTCGTTGTGTTCCTTGGTTACCTCTTCCCTACCCTTATTGATGTCGTTAGGGTCGAACTGATAGCTGATGGCTACAGGAACGATGTTGCACTTCCTGATAAGTTCAGGGAAGGATACGCCTTCCTTCTTCTTGGATAGGTATAGCATCTTAATGATGGCTGGCTGGGTCTTGTCGATACCATCCTTGCTTCTGCCAGACTTCTGGGCCACCCAGATGGACTTGTTCTCCTCGCTGACAGTCTCCACAAAGTATTCACTGATCCTTATGGACTCAAGATACTTCTCCCTCATTGGTAGGTTTCTCTTGATGATGATTCCACCATTCATCCTGAAAAGGTCTTCCACCAGCTGGTTCACCATAAGGTTGTCTCCAACTGCCATTTCGCAGAGAGGGAGACCATTGATCTTCAGTGCATAATCAAGAAGAGTACAGTCCAGGATAATATCCCTATGGTTGGAGATGAAGAGATAGCCCTTGTCTTTATCAAGTTTTTCTCCTCCAGACACAGAGAAACCTGTCATTGTGTTCTTGATGATTGCAGGAATGAAGAAGCCGGCAGTAACCTTATGCTGGAATTCATCATAGCTGTGGACATCCACCATGGAGTCTTCAATGGCCTTGGTCATAGTGGCTACAGCGGAAAAGTCTCCGCCGCTGACCATGTAGATAAAGGCTCCTATGAATTCCTTTCTAGATAGAAGACGCTTCTTCCCTTCCTCAAACTTTTCACCAAAATATGGCTGGATATCATCGTATTTACTTCTGTCCATGGCCTTGGTCCTATTTGTTTATTGTCTTGAGGAACTGGGTCCTTTCCCACTTGTATCCCTCTTCATTGGATTCCTGGGCAAGATGGCCGCAGAAATCTGAAATATGTTCAAAGCCATGCCTCTCCATCCATTCCTTGATTCCATTGTTCATTCTGGTAATGGAGCCGAAGCCTTCCTTGATCGGAAGGGATGCAATCTCTACAGCCTTGGCACCAGCAAGCAGCATCTTGATTGCTGTTTCGCTGGAATGGATTCCAGTGTTGGCACAGATATCCATCTTGACTTCACCGCTCATGAGAGCTGTCCACCTGAGGCTATCTGCGTATTCGCTGCCATTGGTGGTGGGAGTTCCTCCCACTATGGCCATCTTCTCAATATCCACATCAGGTCTGAAGGTTCTGTTGAATAGCACAGCTCCTTCAATTCCTGTCTTGTCGATAAGCTTGATCTTATGGGCAAGGGCTGAATACTTGCTACCCATCTTGATAGCCAGAGGACAAGAGATGTTCTTTCTTGCATATTCGACAAACTTTCTATAGTCTTCATCCACAACCTTTCCTTCAACCCTTGCGTCTGAGGTTACAGGATAGTAGTTGAGCTCAATGGCATCAGCACCATTCTCAATGAATCTCTTTGCATATTCAGACCAGGATGAAAGGCTCTTGCAGCATATGGATGCTATGACAGGAATATGAAGCTCCTTCTTTGCTGAAGCAAGAAGCTTAATATATTTCTCAATAAGAAAATCTGTTGCTGCACGTTGATAGACGCTATGGGCGGAAGAGAAGTTAAGATATTCGTCATTTGCCTCCACTTCAGCGTTTACTTCTTCATTTATCTGCTCCTCAAATATGGATTTGAGTACTACTGCACCTGCTCCTGCCTCTTCACATTTCATGAGAGACACTACGTTTTGTGTCAGGGGGCTGGCGGCTATAATGACCGGGCTCTTAAGCTTAAGGCCAAGATATGTGGTTTCAAGATCTGCCATGTCTATGCTCCTCTTGGTAATTTATGAGATTATATCATAGCACCATCATTAGTAGAAGAAGGACAATTTTGTAATCCTTATGGAGAATACTCCTCCCAATGTTCCTGTCTCCATAGCCATCTAATCATGGCATGGGACACAGAGCAACACTTATCAATGCACAGAACTGCAGACAAAGGAGAAATCTAAACTACATTTGAAAAAAGATCCTCCAGAGAATCGGAGGGAAGGGAAGCTCGGATACGAAGTCCATGCCAAGAACCTGATAAAAAGTTCCTATGCCAGCAATAATAAAGCAACAATTCAAAGTCAAGGATGAAGAAAGATATTGGCCCGGAGACCGGGCCAAAGATACTAAAGGATATAAGGAACCAGAAGTTCATGGGACTTGTATACAACCCAAGTCTCCACTTCCTGGACTTCCGTAAGCTTGGTAAGCTCCTGGGAGAAGAACTGAAGAAGAGAAAGGTCTTCATCTTCAGATATTACCAGCTCCACTATAAGGTCATACTTTCCTGTAACAATGGAGACAGATACCACCCCTCTCAGGGCCATGAACTCCTTTGCCTTCTTGGGAAGCTCCATGGTTGAGAGCTTTACTCCCATGTACAGCACCTGAAGTCCTGGAATCTTCTCTGGATCCACCATACCAGTAATACGCAAGACTCCATCTTCAAGAAGCTTGTTTGCCCTGCTTCTTACAGTATTCTCAGTAATTCCCAGTTCGTCAGCTATCAAGGAATAGGGCTTTCTGCCATCCCTGAGCAGTCTGATTATGGCTTTATTGGTATCATCAATTCTTTTTGCCATCTTTCCCCCCTGGTCAATCAGATCAGCCCTTCCTTATGATACTTGGAGATGGTCTCAATAACTTCGTCTCCGATTCTGAGAAGGTTCTCTTCACTGTTTGCACCTACGTGAGGAGTGAATGTAACGTTCTTGCATCCGAAGAGAGGATTCTCTTCCCTTACAGGAGGCTCAGATGAGTAGACATCTGTGCAGAACCAGGAAATGTCTCCATTTTCAAGAGCTTCAGCCACATCCTTTTCGTTGACGCACTTTCCACGTCCTGTGTTGATGATGACAGGCTTTCTGTTCATCTTGGAGATAAGGTCCTTGTTTACCATCTGGTCTGTTTCAGGAGTATATGGAAGGTGCATTGAGATGTAGTCTGCTTCCTTTACAGCATCCTCAAGGCTCATCATCTCTGCCAGGTCAGACTTTTCTACATACTTATCGTATGCAACGACCTTCATACCGAAGGCATGGGCCCTTTCAGCAACCTTTCTTGCAATGTTTCCGATTCCAAGGAGACACAATGTCTTTCCATAGAGCTCATGTCTCTTTGTCTTCTTGGCCCACTCTCCATTCTTCATTGTGGAGTCATAGAAGCAAAGGTTATTTGGTGTGCTGAGCATAAGACAGAAAGCCAGCTCTGCAACTGCGATGGCAGAGGATCTTGGTGTATTTGTTGCAACAATGCCCTTCTCCTTGCAGTAAGGAATATCGATGTTATCCATACCCACACCACCACGGATGATAAGCTTCATGTTCTTTGCCTTGTCGATATAATCCTTTGTAGCCTTAGTCTTACTTCTGATAAGCACGACATCAGCTTCTCCAAGTCTTTCGATATCTGTTGTGACTTCACCAAAAATGCTGAGCTTTTCAGGAAGGGATTTGTCAAATGCATCTGCAATAAGAATAAGCATGAATATTTCTCCTTAATCTCCCCGTAGGGTGTTCTTGAGAAGAGTATCACACCACTTTTGCCATATGTCAAATTTATTCTAAAAATATAGTTGTAATCGGAGGTTTTTCTTCAAAAAGTTGCGTAAACCACAACAGATTATGGAAGAGGCTCCATTTCCCTTATGCCCAGCTGCCTTTTTCCTACCCCCTTCCACCAGTTGGTTTCAGGAGTAAAGACAACAGATACATGGCGCCCTGGGTGGAACTCATTATTATTCCTTGCATCCCACCAGACAGCAGGCCACTGGGAATTCCCGTAACGTATAGTGAACTTCATATACTTTGGATTACCGCCCACAGAGAAGGACTCCACAATCTCACAGTCAGGAATATAGAAGAGAAGCTCTTCATTCTCCTGGCCGAAGGGTTCGAAGAGCTCACGGATCTCCCATAGCTCTTCATTCATGAAAGTCTTAGGGATCTGGGCATCAACTTCAATCTCCCTGCTCTCTTCGCTTTCTTCGGGAATCTCCCTGACATATTCCTCAACCCTGGCTATGAACTCGGCCTTCTTCTCTTCATCAAGCCTGAAGCCTGCAGCAAACCTATGTCCACCATAGTCTTCAAGAAGGTGGGAGAAGGAAGAGAGGAAATCCCTGGCAGACCATGGATCATGGCATCTCATGCTGCCTGAAACCTTTCCATCCATGGTGGCAAGGACTATGACAGGAATCCTCTTATCGTTGGAAATACGGGAAGCTATGCTTCCTGTAAGCCCACGAGGCACTGAAGGGTCATCGATGATGACAATCTTTCCATCGTTATCAATATAGGAATCCTCTGCCTTGGAGGAGACCATCTTCATGGTATCCTCCTCATTCTGCTGTCTGGCAGCGTTAAGGCTAAGGAGCCTATCTGTAAGGTCCTCGATCTTTCCTGGCTCGTCGGTCAAGAGAAGCTCCAAAGCTGTCTCAGGCTCCCCCATCCTTCCTGCGGCATTGAGCACAGGAGAAATCTTGAATGATACGTTGACCGCAGAGATAGGCTTTCCTATGAGATTCTGCTTTGCAAGGAGATAGGACAGGCAGGGAAGAGGCTTCTTGCTCATCAGGGAAAGCCCCTTTCGTACAATTATCCTGTTCTCGTCCACCATAGGCATAAGGTCTGAGATGGTGCCTATGGCTTCAAGCTGCTGAATGTCTTCAAAATCCTTAGTCAAGCTTGGAAATGCATAGATGGAAGCAGACTTGAAGAGGGAAATCAAGGTCTCCATCTCCTTGTTTGCTGTGACGTAGCGGGCAGACCTGGACACTAGAGACAGGTCAAACAGGCTCTTTCCCCGGGTCTTAGGCATAATTCTATCAAGCTGAGGCCTGAAATCCTCCAGTGCTATGTCTACGTTATTACCAAAGGCCCTTCTCAGAAGAGATAGCTCAGTATCCTTATCCAGTACTATTACAGGTAGGCCGCAGGCAAGGAATGGCAGAAGCCTGGACCTGGAAAGGGAGTTCTTCTCCCCTTCCAGAAACTCATCAGAGCAGGTATCCACCACCATCATGTTCTCCATCTTGGCCCCGCTTACTCTGATGGTGCCGTTTCCCGGCTCTGCATGGAGAAGTATGACTCTTGAGTTCCAGAGAGGCGTGGAAGCAAAGTGAAGGGCCCAGCATAGCTTTGCAGCTACTGCACATCCTGCCAGATGTGGAAATGGATATCCTGAACCTTCAACCTTAGGATCGAAGATTGCTGTGGCAGGAGGAAGCTTCTCACCAGGAATATGGTGGTCAAGGATGATTACATCCACACCATTCATCATAAGCTCCTTGATCTCCTCCCGGGCGGAGATGCCGTTATCTACAGTAATTACAAGGGAGTATCCACCCTCCAGTATCTCCTTTACACCTTCCTTTGTGATTCCATAGCTTTCGTCCCCATGGGGAAGCCTGTAGGATACATTCTTCGCTCCAAGCTTCTTCAGGGTACGCATCATGATGGCTGTACTGGTGACACCGTCAACATCCCTGTCTCCAAAGATGAGGATCTTCTCCTGCTCTCCCCTCTCCTCTTCGTCAAGAGCCTCTTCAATCCGTTCTACAGCACTGTATACGTCCTCTACCGTAAAGGGACTGTGCTGATAAAGTATGTCATTCTCAAGGGAGAATACCACATCCTCCTCCCCCATGTTCCTTCTGGCCATGACAGTTGCCGCCAGGAGAGGAAGCTTGAAGCGCTCATTCAAGGCCCTGGCCTTAGCTGAGTCGCAGCTTTTGATCCTAATCTTCATATATCATCATTTCCTTACATTATCAGACCTGAATCCAAGGAATTCAGGTGTACAGGGAAAGAGTAGCGGAGAGTCCGGAGAAGGTATCTGGAAATCCTATGGACCATATCCTTGCTGATGATGAAGGACATGGCCTCCTCCATGGAGCTTTCGGACACCCTTGCCACATAACGCCTGGCAGAGGGAGGAAGGATCAAGGTGCCATTCATTCCGTCGCACTCATGGCAAACGGCGTTTCCTGCTTCCAGAGAGAAGCCAAGAACCTCATCCTCTCCATATTTCTTCTGGCACACAGGGCAGCTTCTCCAATCTCCATAGAGGCCGGAAAACCTCATGAAGCGGGAAATGAAATAGATTGCCGCCTTGTCTTCATCTTCGCTTTCCAGCGCATCCAGAGCCCCTGTATAGAGGCTGTAGATGGCAGCATCGGAGCTTTTTCCAGACAGTACCATCTCCGAGAAAAGATTTGCCCATCCCATTCTTTCAAGAGATTGGGACACTCCCTCATGGAATGACAATGGATCGATGTCTACCAAAGTGACCTTTCCATTCTCACTTCTTTTATTAAGGGAGAAGTTTCCTTCCGTAAAAAGGGACGCCCTTACAGCCCGGGCGCTCTTCCTTACCCCATAGACGTAGACAGAGAGGATTCCCCTATCCGGGGTCAAGAGAGATAGGATTACGTCGTTATCCTTTACATTTCTTTTTCCCAGGACAATCCCCAAAGTCTTGAAGTCTCTTTCCACATATATAATCTAGCACAATTCCATTCTTTGAATAAAGGCAAAGGGCAAGGAGAGTGGAAGAGAGTACTCTTTCGTTATAGAATGGAAACATGAAAAGATTTCTCCTTTCCCTGCTTATTCTATGTCTAGTCCTTACCCTTAAGGCAGAAGACAAGGCTCCTGAACTTTTTGATATCCAGAAGGAGCTGGCGGCCTTTGAAGTGAAGGAAGTAGAAGAAGGAGACCAGGAAACCTACGGAGAGCTTGAGTTCTATCTGGTGACAGGAGGACCAGGTTCAATGGTCTGGGAGAATTTCGGCCATAGCCTGATCCTTATGGTATCCCCTTCCTCCTTTCCTGTGGCCTTCGACTGGGGAATCTTCACCTTTGACGAATCCTTCTTCGTCAACTTCGCCTTCGGCCGCCTGTACTATGAGGCCTGGGAGACACGCGGGGAATATAGAATCGAATCCCTCATTGCCGATGACAGAAGCGTAAGCATTCTTCCCCTGGAGCTGGATACCAAGGAGAAGAAGAATCTATATTCCTTCCTGATGTACTCCACAGAGGAGGAGAACAGGACCTATCTTTACGACTACTTCAAGGATAACTGCGCCACCCGTCCTCGGGATATAATTTCCTGGATCAGTGGAGGAGAGCTGGAAGAGAAGCTGAAAAGCCAGAAGAACACTGAAACACTAAGAAAGACGGTGGAGAGGCACCTCTCCCTTTCCTCCTTCCCTGTCTGCTGGACCATAAGCTATCTTCTGGGCCCTGAAGTGGACAAGGAATCAACAGCCTATGAGGCATGCTTCCTTCCCTCCAGGCTGGAAGAAGAGATAGCAGAATGGCAAGGAAACGAAAGAATCGAGTATTACGCATCCCAGAAAAGAGCTGATGTTCCTGAGAAATGGAGCCTGAAGGACAGGTCCCTTATAATGGGCTTTTTCCTTTTGCTTCTCCCCCTTCTTTTCCTTCCAGGAAAGAGATTCCTGGAAAGGACAGGAGACCTACTATTGGGCATAGTGTATCTATTCTTCGGAATCCTCTCTTCAGTGCTGGTCTTCTTTGCCCTCTTTACAATCCACACTGTCACATACGGAAACATCAATGTATTCATAATATCTCCGCTGGCCTTCGTTTCTTCTGTAGCCCACTTCCTTTCCCTGGGAAAGAGAAGGAGAAACAAGGCAATTGGAATATCATCAGCCATTATGGGGGCTATGGCACTGGTGACTCTTCAAGTCAGGATCCTCGTTCCATCAGTAATCCAGGACTCCATTTCAGTATTCATTCCAGCCCTGATGCTCTATCTGTCAGAGCTGGTAGTTTCACTTCTTCTTTCCAGAAGGAAGGACCAGTAAAGAAAGCGCCCTCCTTAGAGGGCAGACTTATATGGCATATTCGTACTGAAGGAGATCAACCTTCGATCTTGGTACCTTGTTCACCGTAGACAGCTTCATAGAGATGCTCTGGATCCGTTACGATTCCCACATTTCCTGTAGAGTCTACAAAATCCACTATGGCCTGGATCTTAGGGAGCATGGAGCCTGGTGCAAAATGTCCTTCTTCCATGTACTTCTTGGCTTCCTCTGTGGTTATGGAGTCAAGCTTCTTCTCATTAGGCTTTCCAAAGTTGATGCAAACCTTAGGCACAGCTGTGGAGATGACGAAAAGGTCAGCCTTAAGGTCCTTTGCCAGCATTGCTGCCGCAAGGTCCTTGTCGATGACGGCTTCCTTGCCGTGCAAGATTCCATTCTCATCCTTGACTACAGGAATTCCACCGCCGCCGGCAGCTATGACTATGACTCCGTTGTCGAGAAGACATCTGATAGTCTCCAGCTCTATGATGGAAACTGGCTTTGGAGATGCAACAACCCTTCTCCAGCCTCTTCCTGCGTCCTCAACCACATTCCAGCCGTCCTTGTCCCTCTTCTCCATGGCAACCTCTTCTGTCATGAAGGAGCCGATGGGCTTTGTAGGCTTCTGGAAGGATGGGTCGTCACCCTTCACCTCCACCTGTGTCACCACAGTGGCGATGTTTTTCTTTATTCCATCCATGGCCATCTGGTTATCCAGAGCCATCTGCAACTGGTATCCGATTGCCCCCTGGGTATCGGCTACACAGGAATCAAGTGGAACTGTATGTAGCTGTGTCGATGCAATTTCAGCCCTGCGGAGGATATATCCTACCTGTGGGCCGTTTCCATGGGCTATGACAACCCTATTTCCTGCCTGCACAAGCTTTGCAATATGCTTTGCTGTCTTGTCAGCAGCTTCGTATTGACTTTTGACAGTCACGTTCTTCGGATCTTCAATCAGGGAGTTTCCTCCAATGGCGATTACAATAAGTTTGCTTTCCATCATTAACTTCCTCTGAGAAAAGATTAGCACTAATGCAACAAAATGCAACAAGAATCTTTTTCTTTTTATACACCTTCCTTTTTGATTTGTTTTTTTCCTATTATATTCATATTCAGGATTCCTAAGATTATGAGTGAAACAACATCAAAAAAAGAAATAAACATGGTAAAAGTACCTGTCCTGGCAATATCTGAAAGGCCACTCTTTCCAGAGACCCTTACAACACTGATGATTGCCAGGCCGGAAGATGTGAAGGCTGTGAACTATGCCATCGAGAAGAACGATGGAATCTTTGCCGCCTTCCTTAAGGATAAGGATGAAGGAAAAGTCAGGAAGATCGGAACTCTGGTAAAGATTTCAAAGTTCATCAAGCTTCCCAACAACTGCATACATATTTTCGCAACCACAATGAAGAGAGTTTCCATCACTTCCCTGGAGGAGGATGGAGACATCGTCCTCTCCACACTGGAGGATGTGGTGGATAAACCTGTCTCGGAAAGAGTCATTACTCCCTACGTCAGGATTCTCAAGGATCTTGTCACATCCCTTTCCAAGACCCAGGTCTTCTCCTTCGCCACCGATGTGAATGTGGCGAACTTCGACGATCCCAATGCAATCTGCTGGTATGCTGCCTCTGCCCTGACCAGTGCACCAAAGGAGTTCCTGCAGGAAATCCTTGAATGCACAGATCCGAAGAAAAGGGTCAACGACCTTACCTCCTATGTGGCAGGAGAAAAGGAAATCCTGGACAAGGAAGAGCAGATCAAGGCTGATTTCATCAACAGGGTGAAGGTCAGGAACAAGGAAGCCATAATCAGAGAGCAGATACGGATGCTTAACCAGGAGCTCAATGATATTACAGGAGTCTCCCAGGGTCGTGGCATCCAGCAGCAGGGAGATGTGTTCCAGCGCGCCCAAGCCAAGGTTCTTCCTCCTGAATACAGGGATGTGGTGGACAGGGAGCTGCAGAAGCTGGCAAACCTGGATCCAATGAACGCAGAGTATATGCTTACAAAGGTCTATGTGGAGACAATTCTTGACCTGCCCTTCTCCTTTGAAGACAAGGTCCCGGACTATTCAATGAAATCTGTCAGGGAGCAGCTTGAAAAAGACCACTACGGCATGAAGGAAGTGAAGGCCAGAATCGTGGAGTTCCTCGCTTCCCGTCTCAAGGCCAAGAGCAGCAAGGGAGCCATCATATGTCTCGCCGGCCCTCCGGGAGTAGGAAAGACCAGTGTAGCCTCCTCCATAGCCAAGGCTCTTGGAAGGAAGTTCTACCGCTTCAGCGTTGGAGGCATGAGGGACGAAGCTGAGATCAAGGGTCATAGACGTACATACATCGGCGCTATGCCTGGCAAGCTTATCCAGGCTGTAAGGTCTGTAAAGGAAGTGGATCCTGTAATTCTCATCGACGAAATCGACAAGATGGGAGAAAGCATCAACGGCGACCCAGCCTCAGCTCTTCTGGAAGTTCTGGACCCTGAGCAGAACTCAAACTTCAGGGACCTTTATCTGGATCTGCCCTATGACCTTTCAAAGGTCCTCTTCATAGTCACTGCCAATGACCTTTCAAGAATTCCTCGTCCTCTCTATGACAGAATGGAAGTCATTGAAATGGAAGGATATACTCCTCTGGAGAAGATTCATATTGGAAAGGAATATCTTGTTCCTGACCTTATGAAGAAGAACGGCCTCCTGAAGAAGGAGTTCAGAATTGACGACAAAACTCTTGGAAGAGTTGCCGAGGAATATGCAAGGGAAGCTGGAGTAAGACAGTTCAAGAACCAGCTTGATAAGATCATGAGGAAGGTGACGCTGAAGATTCTTGAATCCTCAGAGGAGGAGCTGAGCCTGCCTGTGAAGGTTGGAGTAAAGGACCTTAAGGATTATCTGGGGCTTCCTATCTTCCCTTCCGACGATATCGTGGTGGCTGATAGCGTAGGCATGGCCATGGGCCTGGCCTGGACAGCTTCAGGTGGAGATGTAATTCCTGTGGAGGCAGTGGCTCTTCCTCAGAAGGGAGAAATGAAGATTACAGGTCAGCTTGGTGACGTCATGAAGGAATCAGTTGCCATCGCCTTCTCCAGGGTGAAGGAGGAGGCATACCTGAGAGGCCTGGATATTTCATTCTTCTCAGAACACTCTGTCCACCTTCACTGCCCTGAAGGTGCTGTACCAAAGGATGGCCCAAGTGCAGGAATCACCCTTTTCACAGCACTCTGGTCCATGTATAGAGGAGTAAGCGTCAAGGAGAAGCTTGCCATGACAGGAGAGCTTACCCTTACTGGAAAGGTGGAGGCCATCGGAGGCTTGAAGGAGAAGATCCTTGGAGCAAGACGCAATGGCATCAAGGAGATCATCATTCCTAAGGCAAACATCAGAGATCTGGAGAAACTGGACGATGAAGTGAAGGGAAACGTGGTCTTCCACCCTGTAAAGGATATCCTTGAAGTGATCTCCATCGCCTTCCCCAATGAAGACAGCTCAAGAAAAAGCAAGGAAGAGCTGGAAATAATTGAAAAGGAAAGGAAGGAGAAGGAGAAGAAGGAAAGGGAGGAAGAGACCTTCCTCCAGGCCGAAGCATTCGGAAAGGCTGTGAAATGGCAATAGAACTACTCTCCCCTGCAGGTAACTACGAAAAACTGGCAACAGCCTTCAACTATGGAGCTGATGCTGCATACATGGGCATGACAGAATTCTCCCTAAGGGCCAATGCTGGCAACTTCTCCATTGAAGAAGCAGAAAAGGTCAGGGCACTGAAGGAGAAGACAGGAAAGAAGGTATACTGCACCCTGAATATCCTCTTTCGGGAGAAGCAGATGGAAAAGCTTCTCTCAGAGAAGGATGAAATCGGATCCTGGCCCTTTGATGCCTTCATCGTCTCTGATATAGGAACAGTTCCATTCTTAAGGAAGAACTTTCCTGAAAAGGAGCTCCACCTCTCAACCCAGGCATCCTGCCTTAACAGCGAAAGCGTAAAGATGTACAGGGATATGGGCTTCAAGAGAATTATCCTTGGCAGGGAAGCCAGCCTTGACGACATCAGACGAATCAAGGACAAGGTTCCGGAAATGGAACTTGAAGCCTTTGTCCATGGAGCCATGTGCATGTCCTATTCAGGTCGTTGCATGCTTTCATCCTTCCTGACAGGAAGAAGCGCCAACAGAGGAGACTGCTCCCATACCTGCAGATGGAACTATAGGATGTATGCTCTTGAGGAAGAGGAGAGAAAAGGCCACTACTATCCCATCGAGGAGAATGATGGATACACTACTATCCTTTCCTCCAAGGACCTATGCATGATAGACCATGTAAAGGAGCTGGAAGAAGCTGGCCTCTCCTCCTTGAAGATCGAAGGAAGAATGAAAAGCGTCTACTACGTTGCTGTAGTGACGAGAGCATATAGAAAAGCCATTGACGATGCTCCAGACAAGGATGAATACAAGAGAGATATCTTTGATGTTTCCCACAGGGAGTTCACCACAGGATTCTTCTTCAAGGATGACCCCATAGAAGGAAGGGAGGACGATGTATCCAGGCCTACCAGCTATGGATATGAGCGCTCCTACATCTTCCTGGGAACCATTGGAAAGAAGAAAGGTGAAAACATTTGGGAAATTGACTGCCGCAACCAGATCAAGAGAGGACAGAAGCTGGAATTCATAGGGCCTGATGTCCCACTGCTCTCTGATGACAACTTCACCATCCTGGACGAGGACGGCTTCCCTCTTCTCCAGCTGGACCATATGAAGAAAGGCTTTATCAAGACTGACCTGAACTTAAAGGAAGGATACATAATAAGAAGAGCCTCCGAGCAGAAGTACTTTTCTTAAAAAAGGAGAAAAATGAGAAAGCTCTATATTATCTTGCTGCTATTGTCTTTTACGCTTCTTTCCATCTTTGCTGTAGATGATGCCACCAAAGAGTTCGATACGCCTCTCTATAGGGAGCTGGAACATGGCATAAAGTCCAATGAAGACATGGTAACTGTAACCTCACTCTTCAATGGATATATGGATTCCTCCCTCTCAACCTTCGAAAAGGCAAGGGCTGAAAACCTCTACCTCAGATACCTGGCGGATAATGGAGAGAAGGAAGAAGCGGAAAAGCACCTGGAGAAGGAGAAGGAATACTACTCTGCCATCCTTAATGAGGACGTACCGGAAGTATTGAAAAGAATTGCTGAGCTGGATTACTCCTCGGCAAAGACCTATATCGACGGAAATCTTTCCAATGGCCTTGAAAACTCCAACCTTACCAAAAAGGCTGTGAAGGATTACCCGGAGGAAGCTTTCTTCATCATTACAGATGGATGGAGACTTATCTATACTCCACAGATTGCAGGAGGCTCCAACAAAAATGCCATAAAGAATCTGGAGCCCCTTCTGGAGAGCCTAGAGGAACTCTCCCTTTCCAATGTATACTCATTATATGGAGCTCTAGCCATGGCACATTATAACCGTAAGGATTATGATAAGGGCAGGGAATACCTGGACAGAGCCTTTGACATCCACTATGGAGAGCCCGCACTACTGGAACTGGATGAAAATCTCAGGAAGAAGATGAAATGACGCTATTTCTAACCGTAATCACACTTTTGACTTCCATCCTTGGCTTATGGGCACTCTTGTGTTCTGCCTTGAATACTTTTTTCTTTCACTACCATGACAGAAAAGCCAGGAAGATGGATATGAAGGATGGGGAAAAGGTGTCTGTGATAATACCTGCCCGTAACGAGGAGGAGAAGCTTCCACGTCTTCTGGAGTCCCTTACCCACCAGGAATATGAAAACTATGAAGTGCTTGTAATAGACGACCAGTCCACAGATTCCACCTGGGAGATAATTGAAAAGTTCTCCAGGCTGGATCCAAGGATTAAGGGATATAGAAGCGACAGAAACGTAAAGCTTTCCCCCTATGGAAAGATAAACGCCCTCTTGCAGCTTATTCCCCATGCCACAGGAGATATTCTTCTCTGCACTGACAGCGATACAATCCATGAGCCTGACTCAATTTCCATGGGAGTAAGGTTCATGAAGGAAGGAAACCTTTCCATCCTTTCAGGCTTTCCCAGACAGCTTACGGAAAACTACAAAGGCGGGCTGGTAACAGCATCCATGGTGTTCTCCAACTCCATCCTTCCCCACTTTATCCTTAACCCTATACAGTTCATACCATTCTCCATAGGCATTGGACAATATGTAATGATGATGAGAAAGGATTATGAGGAGACAGGAGGATATGGAGCCATGCCCCAGAAGGTCTGCGACGACATTGGAATCATCAAGCACTTCATGAGGAATGGAAGAAGATATGGCTTCAGAAACCTAAAGGAGTATGTATCCTGTACTATGTACAGCGATGGAAAATCTGCATTCAATGGAATAGAGAGAAGTCTGACAGACCTGTTTCCAATGAACTTTCCTGTGATTGCCGGCCTTATCCTGGCAGTGCTTTCCCTTCTAACTTTTGCCTGGTCTCCACTCCTCCTTCCTCTGTTCTTCCTTTTCTCCATGACGAAGGAAGCTGCAATCTGCATTTCAGGGTGGCTCTTATTCCACCTGGGATGGTATATCTGTGCCAGGGAAATAGGACTGGGAAGGAAAATCTCAGCTTCCGCCTTCCTGACTATAACAGTAATCTGCCAGATGTATGTCCACGGAATGTATAGAAGAATCAGCGGGAAAGGTTTTGAATGGAAGGGACGGAAGGTCTGAAAAATACCACAAAACCCTTTTTTTGACTTTCTTTTTATCCAAATTATTTCAATAAAACTTGCACTATACCGTTTATATGATAATATTTCTTCATCCAACAAAGAAATAGGAGATTCTAGCTATGTCTACACATGATGAAATCGTCGCTCAGATGGAAGTCTACATCACAGAAAACACCAAGTTTACAGAAAAGGGAGTAAAGGCTTCAGCAACAAGAGCACGCAAGGCTCTTGCAGAAATCGCAAAGCTGGCAAAGGTCAGAAGAGCTGAAATCACAGAAGCTAAAGAAGCAATGGACAAGGAGTAATCCATCTATATTCAAAAATGTCTTATGACAATATAGTTG
>JAEDOD010000097.1 GCA_016302165.1 Sphaerochaetaceae bacterium | reverse complement strand
TCACTACTCTTCCGTCCCTTACATCAAGGCAAGGTATGATTCTTTTGGTCAACATGACGCCGCCTCCAGAGCTTCATTCAGCTTAATAGCCCCTGTATAGTAGGCCTTTCCAATGATTGCACCATAAAGGCCCATTGCCTTCAGTGCCACAACATCCTCCAGTGTAGACACTCCACCGGAAGCTGTCACCTTCAAGGAAACTTCCTCATTGATCCTTCTGTAGAGGTCCAGGTTTGTTCCCTTCATGGCTCCGTCCCGGGAAATATCTGTTACTATCACTCCTTCCACTCCCAGATCCTCCAGCTCCTTAAGAAACTGGATTCCCTCCTTATCTGAGGTTTCAAGCCATCCCTTGACAGCAACCTTTCCATCCTTCAGGTCCACCCCAACAGCAATCCTATTGCCGTATTCTCTGAGGGCATTTTTAAGGAAAGTGGGATCATTGAGAGCAGCGGTTCCTAGAATTACTCTGTCAACTCCAGCCTCCAGGTATCTTGATACGGTCTCCATATTCCTGATTCCGCCGCCGATTTCGCTATAGAGGCCTTCCACAGAAGCAATTCTCTTTACAGCATCCATGTTTACTGTCTCTCCGCTTCTTGCTCCGTCCAGGTCCACTATATGGATGGCCGAGCACCCCTTTTCACGAAAGTCCTCTGCAAACTCCCAAGGTCTTTCGCTATATACAGTTACAGCGTTGTAGTCACCCTTGTAGAGTCTTACAGCCTTACCGGAGAGTATATCTATTGCAGGAAAAAGAACCATCTTATATCTCCACAAAGGCCCTCAATATTGAAAGACCTGTTTCACCGCTCTTCTCCGGATGGAACTGGCAACCGAAGACATTATCCTTCTCTACGCTGGCTGTAAGGGGAGCGCCATATTCTGTGACAGCTGTAGTGTATTCATCACAGCCCACTCCATGGTAAGAGTGGACGAAATATACATAGTCACCCTCATGGATATATTTGAATAGCCTGGACTCCTTTTTATACATAAGTCTGTTCCAGCCTATGTGAGGAATCTTGAGGCCCTTGGGAATCACTTCACCTATGGCCCTGACAGAGCCAGGAATAAGCTTCAGCCCTTCATAGACTCCGTCTTCATAATCCCTCTCGAAGAGAAGCTGCATTCCAAGGCAGATTCCCATAATAGGCTTACCCTTCTCCACCAGGGAAAGTATCTTTTCTTCCATTCCGCTTCTGACCAGGGCTTCCCGGGCATCACGAAAGGCTCCGACCCCTGGCAGAACCAGACGGTCCGCCTTCTCCAAAATCTCTTCGTCATCTGTGACCACTGTCTCTTCCCCGATGGAGGAGAGAGAGCACTTGAGGGAGAAAAGATTTCCCACTCCATAGTCGATTATTGCTGTCATCAGAGGACTCCCTTTGTGGATGGAATCTCATCCTTAGCCCTTTCATCTATTTCCACAGCCTTCCTCAAGGCCCTTGCAACAGCCTTGAACATGGCTTCAGCAATGTGGTGGGAGTTCCTTCCGTCCAGCTGTCTGATGTGGAGAGTGATTCCAGCGTTCTCTGCAAAGGATGTGAAGAAGTCTTCCAGAAGCTCCACGTCAAATGTTCCGATCTTCTCTGTCTGAAAGTTTGACGTGAACCTGATATAGCTTCTTCCTGAAATGTCTACAGAAGCCAGGACCAGGGCTTCATCCATGGGTAGGATAATGTCTCCGTAACGTTTGATTCCCCTTTTGTCTCCAAGGGCCTTTCTGAAGGCAGAACCAAGGGCGATTGCAATATCTTCAGTGCTATGGTGGTCGTCAACATAGGTGTCACCAATGCACTTTAGTTTAAGGTCAAATCTTCCATGACGGGAAAAGAGAGTAAGCATGTGGTCAAGAAAGCCTACTCCCGAGGAGATTTCACTCTCCCCCTTTCCATCGATGTCCAGAGATAGAGTGATATCTGTCTCCCCTGTCTTTCTTACTGTTTCAGCTTTTCTCATACTTTCTCCTTCAATATCTCTTCTGTAGCCTTAAGAAATGCTTCCATCTGGTCTCTTCTTCCTATGGAAACCCTGCACCAGGAAGAGATACGTGGCTTATCAAAGTGCCTTACAAGAATCTTCTTTTCCTTAAGCTTCCTGTAGTATTCTCCTCCGTCAATTTTGTCAGAGGAGACAAAGATGAAGTTTGCAGAAGATGGAAGAACCCTGAAGCCCATCGCCTTCAGAGCCTTAACTGTATAATCCCTGTTTTCCATAATGGTCCTGCAGTTTGTAGCTGTGTATTCCCCATCCTTAAGGATTCCAATTCCCATGGCTGAGGTCATGGAATTGATGTTGTAGGGATTTGTGGAATACTTCACTGTATTCAGGTCAGAGATCAAGGCTTCGCTTCCGATTCCATATCCCAGCCTTCCTCCTGCAAAGCTCCTGCTTTTTGAGAATGTCTGGCACACAAGGATGTTGTCGTACTTCTTAGTTAGGCCTACAGCGCTTTCTCCTCCGAAATCCACATAGGCTTCGTCTATTACAACTACACGATCTGGATCACTTGCCACCAGTCTCTCTATCTCAGATAGAGGAAGGGAGATGCCAGTAGGGGCATTGGGATTGGCAATGAATACAGTGCCCTTCCGTCCTATGTAGTCATCCACAGAAAGGGTGAAGTCATCCCGAAGGGGAACAATCTCAGTTCTCGATCCGTTAAGATCTGCAAATACTGGATAGAAGCCATAGGTGATGTCTGCAAAAAGAGCTGGGTTGTAGATATCTGTAAAGGCCATGAAGGCGAAGTTCAGAATCTCATCTGAGCCGTTGGTGGCAAGGACCATATTCCTTTCCACTCCATAGGTTTCAGCAATTGTCCTAGTCAGCTCTACGCTGTCTGGATCGCTATAGAGGTTCAAGGCTCTGGTGGAAGAAAGAGCATACTCCTTAGCCGCAGCGGAAGGTGGAAAAGGAGACTCATTGGTATTGAGCTTCACATATTCTGACATTCCTGAGGGCTGCTCACCAGGAACATAGGGCTCCAGAGCGCTATATTTACTTGAAAAGAATCTGCTCATTTTCCTTCTCCTGTCCTTACAAGGGCACTTCTGGCATGGGCCTCCAAGCCTTCCCTTCTTGCAAAGAGTGCCACATCAGAAGCGACAGAGCTTAGTGCTGAAGCTGTGTAATAGGTAAACTGATACTTTTTCACAAAGTCATCCACAGAGAGAGGGCTGGAGAACCTTGCAGTTCCACTGGTAGGCAAAGTGTGGTTTGGTCCAGCCATGTAGTCTCCAAGAGCCTCCGGACAGTTCCTTCCCAGGAATACGGATCCTGCGTTATGGATTTTGTCCAGGTAGTCAAAAGGATTATCCACACACACTTCCAGGTGTTCAGGAGCGATTCTGTCGCTGACAGCTATGGCTGTAGAGATGGAATCCACTACGATTATCTTGCCATTTGTTTCAATGGAAGCGCGGGCGATATCGCATCGGGGAAGAAGAGGAAGCTGTCTCTCCAGTTCAACGCTAACCTTTTCAGCCAGATCCTGGCTATCGGTTATCAGCACAGCAGAAGCATTCCTGTCATGCTCAGCCTGGCTGAGCATATCGGAAGCCACTGTTCTCTCGTCGGATTTTCCATCTGCAATGATCAAGATTTCGCTAGGCCCCGCAATCATATCTATGGATACTATTCCAGACACTTCCTTCTTTGCTTCCGCCACATAGATGTTTCCAGGTCCAACTATCTTATCTGCCTTTGGAACAGATTCGGTTCCATAGGCCAGGGCGGCTATGGCCTGGGCGCCACCTACACGGAATACCCTGTCCACACCTGCAACATAGGCTGCGGCCAGCACAGCAGGATTTATTTTTCCATCCTTTCCTGGAGGCGACACCATTACAACACTTTTGCACCCGGCAATCTTGGCAGGAATAGTGTCCATAAGCACAGTCGAAGGATAGGCTGCGGTTCCTCCGGGGACATAAATACCGGCCACAGCCACAGGAACGATCTTCTGTCCCAGCACAACTCCATTCTCTTCCGTCATCACAAAGCTGTTTCTCACCTGTCTCCTGTGGTACTTACGGATGTTTTCTGCAGCCTTTTCCAGAACTCTCATAAACTCACTGTCCATGGAAGCTGCAGCTTCCTCGATCTCTTCTCTGGGAACCTCTATGGTGTCGATAATTGCGCCGTCAAGCTTAGCTGTATATTCCTTAAGGGCCTCGTCTCCCCTTTCCTGGACATCCTTGAGTATCTGGGATACCACATCAGACACATCCCTGGAGGATGATGAGCGTGAGAAGATTTCATCTTCCCTCTCCACTCCATATTTCATTATCCTGATCATTTTCCGTTCTCCTTAGTCTGCTCCATGAGACTGTCAAGGACCTTGATTATGTCCTTCTTCTTGAATTCGAAGGCAGCCTTGTTGACGATGACCCTTGCAGAAATGGGCATGATGGTCTCCACCACTTCCAGTCCATTCTCCTTCAAGGTTGTTCCTGTCTCCACAATATCCACTATCACATCAGACATTCCCAACACTGGAGCCAGCTCTATGGATCCATTGAGATGGATGATATCTATATCGCGGCCGATGGATGAATAGTAGGACAAGGCAATATTGCTGAACTTTGTGGCCACCCTTATGGTCCTTCCAGGATTATCCCTGTAACCCTTCCTGGCTGCAACACACATACGGCATTTTCCCATATTCAGATCCAGTATTTCATAGACATCAGGCCTATATTCATCGATGATGTCCTTTCCCACTACGCCAATGTCTGCAGCTCCTCTTTCCACATAGACGGAAACATCACTGGGCTTGACCCAGAAGTAGCTGACACCCTTTTCCTCATTGGTGAAAATAAGCTTTCTTGAGTCCCCCAAAGCTTCCGGGCACTCAAAGCCTGCAGAGGCGAACATGGAATAGACCTTCTCACCAAGTCTTCCCTTTGGAAGTGCTACGTTAAGCATTCTCTCCTCCCTTCAGGAAAACTGTTTCCCTGCTCTTCAGTTTCTGTGGAACCTTCTTCATGGTGGCGACGCTTCTGCCCTTTGCCCTGATCTCTTCAGCTGTCTTCAGCACTTCAGACATGGAGCAGGCGTCAGAGTAGACCAAGGCCACATCCACATCATACTCCTCTGTCTCTTCCAATAGCTTTTCAAGGGCATCCAGGTATACTGCAAAGCCAATGGCCTTGGCCTTCTTTCCCATTCTGGCCATAAGCCTGTCATACTGGCCTCCACTGACCACTGATCCCGGAACACCATCGATATAGCCACGGAAGGTTATTCCGTTATAGTAGTTCATTCCTTCCAGCACAGTGAAGTCGATCCGGACCTTTTCATTATCCAGAATGGATACTATCTCCTCCAGCTCCTTTACAGCCTTCTCCTTGGCCCCCATGGCCCTAAGGGCAGAGATTGTCTCTTCATTGCTTCCATTGAGGAGGAGAAGAGCTTTAAGCTTCATAATTGCCTCAGAGCTTTCAGGATAGAGGGAGGAAAGCTTGTCCATGGCAGATATGTTCCTCTTCTCCAGATAGGAGAGAGCCTCAGCCCTGGCCTTCAAGGATGAAATATCCTCCAGGAAGGCTTCCGTTATATCCATATGGGATATGGTGAGCATGCTACGTTCCGAAATAAGAATCAGGCTCTTCTGGGCAAGAAGGGCCACTTCTCCCAGCTGCACAAAGCCGATATCTCCAAGGCACTCCAGTCCCACCTGTGTAATCTCCCTGAAGGAAGAGGAAGAGGAGGAGACTCTATAGACCTTCTCGTCATAGGTCACCCTTGATATACACTGGCTCTCCTCCCTGAATCCTTTTACGATCGAAAGGGTCACATCTGGCTTCAGAGCCATCAAAGAGCCGTCAGTATCTGTAAATGTGATGATATTTCCCGATACCAGAAAATCCTTGTTCCTGGCATATAGGTCATATTCCTCAAAGCGTCTCATCTTGAACTTGGCATATCCATAGGAGGAGTATAGAGACCGCAAGGCCTGCACGATCCTCTCCTCCCCTTTCAGGACCATTGGACTGTCACTCATTCTTTCCCATCCTTTCCAAGACTATTCCATATCCGCCTTCTCCATAGTTAAGGCATCTGTTTACCCTGGATATGGTTGCACTGGAGACACTGGTCTGGCTGGATATCTCCTGATAGTTCATTCCCTTTGAAAGCATAAGAGCAACCTGAAGTCTCTGCATCAGGTCCTGCATCTCCTTTATGGTACATATATCTTCAAAGAAGGCCCTACATTCATCCTTCGTTTCCAGTGAAAGGATTGCAGAGTAGAACTGGTCAGCCATCTTCGGATCCAATTTTTCCATCTATAACACTCCTATGTTCTATATTGGTGGCACTTTAACACTTTATTGCACTAAAGTAAATACAGGCCACAAGTATTCCTTCTTTTCAGGAAGAAATGAGAATTTGACAAAAAATCGTCTTCATTCCACTCCATTGTGTTGTATGATTACGAGGCAAAGGAACAGA
>JAEDOD010000096.1 GCA_016302165.1 Sphaerochaetaceae bacterium | reverse complement strand
GATTTATCGACATAGAATCTGCTATTCCTTGATATTCTAAACCTCTCAGTCCCAGGGTTTACGTATGTTCCCATATCTCTTTCTCCTGATAGAAATATAGTACAAGAAGAGGAAAACACAAACATACAAAGAAATAGTGCTTGGTGCAGTGTACTATGTTATCTATTCCCATCTACAGATCTAATAGAGGATTCTTAGATTTGCTGGACTCTTCTCCCAACATGTTGCAGAACTTTGCCTGTTGTCACATTAACCTTATCAGAAACCATTAAGGGGTACCTTTTATTTCCATGGCTAGCAATACTTCTGTATAGATTGTAGAATAAAACTATGCGAATAGCTTGCCCTGTTGACGAAAACCAAATGATTGCAGAGACACTGGCGGTGGCCAAGGCCTTCATGCTTTTTGACACGGAAGAAGATGAAATCCTTTCCATGGAGACAATCACTCCTCTTTATGAAAAGGCAGTCTCTGTACTCTCCTCCCATCTTGTAGACACCGTAATATGCAGAAATCTGGATATCAAGGATATGATAGATCTATCCCGTGCAGAAATAGAAATCGTGGGTGGTGCCAAGGGAAAAGCCAAGAGCTGCGTCCTACAGTATATCAATGGCACACTGGAATGTGATGACATCACTTGTCCAGGAGCTAGCGGAGGCTGCAGCGGAGACTGCTCCCACTGTAGATAAAAGAGGTATGGATATGGAAAAAGGAAAGAAGAAAGAGAAGATTACACCCTACAAGAACAAGAAGACACTTACGGTCTACCTTGTCCTGAGAGCTCTGGTAATTTTTGTAATGGTGAGAGCCTTCTTCAGGGGAGCATATGAGAACATGTTCATGTGCGGCCTTACTCTAGTGCTGATGATCTTGCCTTCAGTGCTTACCAGGAAGCTTAGAATCTACCTGCCCTCTGCCTTGGAAATAGTGATCCTATGCTTCATATTCGCCGCAGAAATCCTAGGAGAGATTTCATCCTTCTATATCCGCGTTCCTCATTGGGATACGATCCTCCATACCCTCAATGGCTTTCTCTGCGCAGCTGTAGGCTTTGCTTTGGTGGATCTCTTCAATAGGGATGAGCACTTCACATTCAAGCTTTCTCCCCTTTTCCTTGCCATCGTAGCCTTCTGTTTCTCCATGACCATTGGAGTGCTATGGGAATTCTTCGAATTCTCTGCAGATAAGTATTTTGGCCTGGATATGCAGAAAGACACCATTGTCAGGGAAATTAATACTGTGGAGCTTGACCCAACCAGATCCAACAAGGTGGTGAAGGTAAAGGATATTGCAGACACAATAATCGTTCACAGCGATGGACAACAGGAAGCTTTGGGTCTGGGAGGTTATCTGGATATCGGCATCATCGATACAATGAAGGACCTTTTCGTCAACTTCATTGGAGCTGTGGTCTTCTCATTCCTTGGCTACATATACGTCAAGACCCGAGGAAAAGGAAAGATAGCTTCATCCTTTATTCCAAGGGTGGAGATGGATGACGAAAAAGAGGAGTGATCACTGGAACTGTGACTGATAGAGCTTCCAGTACACACCCTTCTTCTCCATTAGATGGGAGTGGGTGCCCCGCTCCTTTATCTCTCCTTCATCCACCACAAGAATCTCGTCAGCGTTTTCTATAGTTGAAAGCCTATGGGCAATGACTATTGCTGTCCTTCCAGAGAGAAGATCATTCATAGCTCTCTGGACTTCCCTTTCTGTGGAAGTGTCTACATTACTGGTGGCTTCATCAAGGATAAGCACAGGAGAAGAGGAAAGGAAGGCTCTTGCTATGGTAAGAAGCTGCTTCTGGCCCTTGGAGATATTTCCTCCATCCTCACTGACCACAGTGTCGTAGCCCTTAGGCAGAGTCATGATGAAATTGTGGATCCTGGCCTTCTTGGCTGCTTCAATCACCTCTTCCCTGGTAGCCTTCTCCACTCCATAGGCTATATTCTCCTCCACTGTGCCGCAGAATAGCCAGGTATCCTGGAGAACCATGGCGTACTGGCTTCTCAGATCTCGTCTTCCATAATCCATTTCATCCCTATCGTCATATAGGATCATTCCCTTCTGGGGATCATAGAATCTCATGAGAAGATTGATTATCGTGGTCTTGCCAGCTCCAGTGGGCCCAACTATTGCAATGATCTTTCCCTTCTCCAGGGATAGGGACACATCATGCAGTATCTCCCTCTTTCCATCATAGCTGAAGCTTACATTCTCCACATTAACCTTTCCCTTACCTTCAGTAATGGAAAGGGCGCCTTCCTTATCTGGAGCCTCCTCCTTCTGGTCCAGGAAGGAGAAGATTCTCTCAGCTGCACTTAGGGCTGAGAATATCTCATTCATGATATTTGCAACTTCATTGATAGGACCTGCAAACTTCCTTGAGTAGAGGATGAAGGAGGAAACCTGTCCCAAAGTGGCTCTTCCCACCATGTATAGCACACTGCCCAAGGTTCCATTCAAAGCCAGAGACAGATTGTTTATCATACCCATGACCGGTCCGATGGTCACTCCCCTGCTGTCAGCATTGAAGTATGCATCAGAAGCGGCCTTGTTCACTTCACCGAATTCCCTGGAAACCTTCTCTTCGTATCCATAGGCCTGGATGGTCTTCTCTCCTGAGAACATCTCCTCCACAAAGCCGTTCATCTCCCCATATTTTGCGCTTCTGATGGAATAGAGAGGTCTTGTGATGCCTTTGATCCATATGGTGTAGACCACTGTAAGGGGAATGGTGACCATAGTTACGGCAGAAAGGGGAAGGGAGATCTTCAGCATCATGAAAAAGGAGCCCAGGACTGTAATCACAGAGGAAAGAATCTGGGAAATATCTGTCTGTATCGATGTAGATACCACATCCACATCGTAGGAGATTCTACTGAGGATGTCTCCGCTCATGGCTGTGTCGAAGACAGAGACAGGAAGACGATGAAGCTTTTCAAAGCACTTGTTTCTTAGAATGAAGGCCATCTTCTTGGAAATGAACACCATCAGGATGTTCACAGCCATCAGCACTACTTCTGAAACCAGATAGGAGAAAAGCATAAGGAAGGCCCACTTAGATACATTCTCCATTCTTACCATGCCAAAGCCTCTCTCAACCTCATTGATGGCCTCTCCGCAGAAATATGGGCCTAGAAGCGAGAGAAAACATGAAGAAAAGGACAGAATTGTCACAAGAAGAAGGAGAGCATAGAAGGGTTTCAGCTCCACTATGAGCCTTTTGAGGGTTCCCTTTGTATTCTTAGGCTTTGACTGAATCATGCGTCCTAGCTTCATTGGAGTCCCTCCCCCATCTGAGTCTCATAGATTTCCCTGTATTCCCTGCAATTCTCCATCAGTTCGCTGTGCTTTCCGTGACCTTGGATAGAGCCATCCTTCAGATAGATTATCTGATCGGAATTCATGATGCTGCTGACTCTCTGGGCCACCAGCACCACAGCAGAATCGCTGTGGGAAGATAGGATATTCCCTCTGACCTTGCTGTCTGTACGGTAGTCCAGGGCAGAGGAGGAATCGTCAAGGATTATTACAGGAGAATCTCCTGAAAGGGCCCTTGAAATAAGGATTCTCTGCTTCTGGCCACCGGAGAAGGAAGCTCCATGGATTGCTGCCATATGCTCATAACCATCCTCATACCGCTCAATGAAGGAAGAAGCTAGTGCATCTCCAGCAGCTTTCCTGACCCTGTCTACGGGAATATCCCTACCAATTCTTATATTTGAAAGGATGGTATCGTGGAAGATGAAGTCATTCTGGAACACTACACCATAGTGGCTTCTGAGAAGAGGCAGGTCATAGCTTCTGATATCTTTTCCGTCCAGATAGATCCTTCCTTCAGTGGGATCGTAGAAGCGCATCATCAGGTTCACCACTGTGGATTTTCCACTACCTGTACCACCGATGATTCCAAGTGTCTCGCCCCGCTTGAGAGAGAAGGAAATGTCTTTAAGCACCTCCCCGCCTTCTCCATAGGCGAAAGACACATGGTCAAAGACCAGATATCCTTTCTCTGCAGCCTCTCCTTCCTTCTCCTCCACCTTTTTCAGGGTATCTGGAGCTTCCATGGTATGTCGGATTCTATCAGCAGAAGCATTGGCCTTGCTCATCATGAGAAAGAATCTATTCAGGGTCAGGACTCCCATGAGAATCATCTGGAAATAGCTGAGGAAGGCAAGGATGACGCCTGGCTTCATGGTTCCCACATTTACTCTGTAGGCACCGATTATGACTATGAATACCAGACCAGTATTCATCAATAGCTTCACCAGGGAAGTGGGAATAGCCATGATGGTTCCTGCCTTAACTTCGCTCTTCTCCATTTTCAGGTTTTCCTTCTGAAACCTTTCCTTCTCCTTCTCCTCCTTGCCCAGGGCCTTGACTACCCTTATTCCTGAAATATTCTCCCTCATGACCCTCACCACATTATCCAGCCTTGACTGGACCAGGGAGTATAGAGGAATTCCCTTTCTTGAAATCATTGTCACAAGAAGGATCATCAAGGGAGCAAGGATCATGAGAATGGTGGCCAGCCCCTTATCCATTGAAAAGGTGACAATGAAGCCTCCAAGGAGGAGAATCGGCGCCCTGACTCCAATGGTCTGGGAGCTCTGCATAAAGGACTGTAGATTATAGGAGTCGCTGGTAAGACGGGAAATCAGGGAAGGGAGAGTAATTCTATCCACTTCGGAAGATGAAAGGGATATGGTCTTCTCAAATAGATCCTGACGAAGGGAGTATATGCACTCCCTGGCACTCTTTACAGCCCGCTGATTGGCCTTCCTGTTGAAAAACCTTACCACTAAGGCAAGAAGCACCATCACTAGGCCCCAGGCCAACACCAGGGGCAGAGACTTTCTGGGAGCAATTTCATCGATGATGAATTCAAGTACATAAGGAATCAACAGCTCCAGAAATGTAGCTGTAAATTTAATCAGTACTGTCAGGGCAATGAAGGGTCCCAGCTTCTTCATGTAGGAAAGAATAAATCTCATTCTTTCCGATTATCTAATAAAGAGGTAAAAGACTCAATAAAGGAAAGAGGACTGAAAGCTCTCTTCCAGTCCCCATTGGATTCTATTTTGCAAGAAGGTTATCCAGCTCGTCAGCTATGGCCTTCTTATCAAGATTGCGGCCGATGATACAGAGCCTTACCATTCTGTCTCCAACCTTCTCATCCCAATCCTTGGCAATCTGAGGGTTTTCCTCCAGAAGCTGCTTCTTCTCATCTTCTGGAGCTGTGGCAACCCACTTTCCATAGGCTCCACAGAGAAGCTGGCGTCCACTGGTCTCCAGCACGTAAGCCATATCATCTTCATCGCTGAACCAAAGTGTACCCTTACATCTTATGATGTTCTTAGGCCATGATGGTACATAATCCCTAAGCTTCTCCCTATCGAAAGGAGTGCGTCTGTAGTAGATGAAGGTTCCGATTCCATACTCATCCTCGCTTTCCCCTTCATGGCGATGCTCATGATGGTGGTGATGGTGATGGTGGTCATGGTCCTCATGATGGTGCTCGTGCTCTTCATCATGGTCATGATGGTGCTCATGCTCATCTTCATCTTCGTCGTGGTGATGGTGCTCATGCTCATCTTCATCTTCATCGTGGTGATGATGTTCATGGTCAGGAGCATTTTCATCATCCTCGTCTCCAAGGCTTCCTTCCTTTGAAAGGGCCTGGCACCAACCTGCACTTTCGTATACAGCATCAAAGTCGAAGGAGTGTGTGTTCAGGATCTCTGAAACAGGAACATCTCCCTGGCTGGTCTCAATTACCTTTGCACCTGGGTGAAGGGCATCAACCACCATTCTTACCTTCTTCAGCTCCTCTGGAGTAACAAGATCTGTCTTATTGATTACAAGAGTGGAGCAGAACTCAATCTGCTGTACCAGAAGGCTTTCAATATCCTCTTCGTCGATAGCTTCCTTATTGAGGAGAGACTCTCCGGAAGCAAATTCATCCACCAGTCTTGCGGCATCAACTACTCCTACCACATTGTCCAGGACCCCGTTCTTTATAAGCTCCAGCTCCTGGGCAATTGGCATAGGCTCGCATACTCCGCTGGCCTCAATGAGGATGTAGTCATAGAGTCCCTTTGAAATGAGCTTCTCGATATCTGTAACCATCTGGCTCTTGAGTGTGCAGCAGATGCAGCCATTGGTCAGCGGTACAATATCGCTGGTATCTGTAATGTTTCCTCCCTTTGCAATGAGGGAAGCATCTACGTTGATTTCTCCAATATCATTTACGATTACAGCAACCCTATATCCTTCCTGGTTGTTGAGCACTTTATTCAATAGAGTGGTCTTTCCTGCGCCAAGATATCCGCAGAGAAGAGTAATAGGTGTCTTTGCCTTTGCCATATCCATCTCCTTATCTTTTCTTTCCAAGGAAGAAATATAGCAACATTCTTGAAAAACAGTAACAGAAGAAGGGAAACTTCACACAATTTTCTACATTTCCATGCTCATGTTACTTTTTTCCTTTTCCCATATTGTCTATTTAGAGTCGTCTTCTTATATGCATTTAT
>JAEDOD010000095.1 GCA_016302165.1 Sphaerochaetaceae bacterium | reverse complement strand
TGTTCCAAGATGGATCCTTTTGTCATTGGTGAGAGAGGAGGCTCTTCTGGTCATGGGAGAAGTGATGAAAAAAGAGAGGACACTCTAAGGCATCCTCTCCTTTCGTCTATCTGAGAACCCACTTCAGGTCCACATACGGCTCCTTCCATCCGCAGCTTTTGGCTTCCTGCATATAGGATTCGGCGTCCCCGCTATGGATTGCCATGATGAAGTCATGGTAGAAAAGCTGGTCAGGTCCGAAAAGGTCATATCCTTTCTTGTATATGCAGTCTGGAGTGCAGTTGCGGAGAACATACTTTATAGACTCCACATAGTCTTCAACGGAAAGGAAGCCTTCATTGATTATGGAGTACACGTTTTCGGGAATTGAAATCTCGAAGGTGTAGGCATCCTCACCCTCGTCCCCAGGACGGACCATCAGCAGTTTTTCTGTAAATGGCTTTGCCTTTCTCTTGTCATCAAGAGCTCTCTTGGTCACAGGTCTGTCCCTAAGGGAATAGAGCTTTCTTCCCTCCCTCTGGAGAACATCCCTAAGCTGCATATCCAGGGCAAGGTTATCGAAGAACATGAATTCCTCTCCCTTGCCAGAGTAGGAGGCGAAGAAGTCCAGGTCTGCAGGACACTCCTCAAACTTCATCTTCTTTCCCTTGTAGTCGATTTTCTTACCCAGGAGATCCGAAAAGGATTCCTTGACGGCTTTCTGGGCATCTTCATATGTGACGAAGGAAGGGAGCACCAAAGCAGGGAAGATTGGCGGGAAGCCTCTCTTGTTGGAATATGACACCTCTCCCATGCATTCAGAGTATGCAATATCTGTGGGATTATCGAAGACAGAACCGCAGTAGTCCATGAAGACTCCCATATCAGGGCATACCCTGAACCAGTCTTCATCAGGAAGGACGAAGACGTTGTTGGGTTCAGGAAGAAGACCGAAGGCTCTGTCGATTATGTAGGACAAGGCTCCAAGAGGAAGAACATCTGGAACCAGAAGCCAGCGCTCTATGGTTCCATCCACAATATTGGCATATTCCTCCAGATTCTTAAGCTCTGTACTGTTCAGCTCAGTGAATGTCATCTTCACCTTAAGTGGAATTACATTGAACATCGGGTTAGTGTTCAGAACGAGTTTTTCAAATTGCTTGAGGGAAATGTCTAGTCGTGGGATTTTGCCCATAAATTCTCCTATTTGGTATTCTTCATGCTGACAGGCTGTCTGGTGTTCTCCAGTACATCCCTCCAGAGAGCTCCCTCTGGATTTACATGGTTACGTTTTGCAACTGCAGCCTTGATTGGTATATAGACGAACCTATTGTTTACAGAAGAGGCTATGCACTGGGTCTTTCCTGCCATGGCGGCATGGACAGCATGGGCGCCGAGGCGGGCACAGTAGATGGAATCGTAGCTGTTTGCCGGGGTGCTTCTGATAATATAGGATGGGTCAATATACTTAATGGACACTGGAATGGAGCGGCCCTTGAAGTATTCCTTGATCTTTTCCTTAAGGAAGACTCCGATATCCTGATACTTTATGTTTCCTCCTGCGTCCACTTCTCCTGTAGGAGGAACCAGATCTGTGCCTGCACCTTCAGCCACCAGGATTACAGCGTGGCCTCTATCCAGAATTCTCTTTTCAAGATGGTGCAGAAGACCGTTGTCGCCATCAAGGTCGAAGGGATTTTCCGGAATAAGACAGAAGTTTACGTCACTCTGGGCCAGGGAAGTATGGGCTGCAATGAAGCCAGACTCCCTTCCCATCACCTTGACCAGGCCGATTCCGTTGTATGCGCTCTTCGCCTCCACATGGGCTCCCCTTACGGCAGGAACAGCAGAAGCTACAGCTGTGTCGAAGCCAAAGGAGGTGTCGATGAAGGAAAGGTCGTTGTCGATAGTCTTCGGCACACCTACTACAGCGATCTTCAGACCTCTTCTCTTCACTTCCTCTCCAATATCGTGGGCACCGCGGAGAGTGCCGTCGCCACCGATTGTAATGAGGATATTGATGTTCTGTCTTTCAAGGGTGTCTACAATCTGCTCCACTTCCTTTCCGCCGCCTCTGGCTGAGCCCAGGATTGTTCCGCCCTTCTCCTGGATGTCGTCAACCACATCAGGAGTAAGATTGATCATTGGCCATGGAGAGTTTTCAAGAAGGCCGAGATAGCCGAAAGGAATACCTGTAATCCTTCTGACTCCATATCTGTACCAGAAGCATCTCACCACACTTCTAATGACGTTATTGAGTCCGGGGCAGATTCCTCCGCAGGTGCAGATTGCAGCATGGACATGGGCGGGATTGAAGTAGATCTTCTTTCTTGGACCTGCCAGTTCCAGCACATCCTCCTGATCTTCCTTACCTTTAGACTCGTCATGGTCAATGTTGAGATAGATCTTATCTGTATCTTCAACATAATCTGCGCTGCCGTCTCCATGTATGGATGACATTCTTATTGGTGTATCAATCTTTGGTTCACCCACTCTTTCAATGGTGAAAATCTGTCTGACCATCTTAGTCCTCCTTTATTAGATTCTCGACTCTATCCCTGAAAATGACAAACTCTTTTTCAGCAGCAGCCTTGGCATCTCTCTGGAAATCCCTGTAGATTTCCATATATTCCCTGGCAAAGGGAGTAAGCTCCGCCCCTTCCCTGTTGGCGCCGCCCCTCTTTCTTTCCAAAAAGGGCTTCCCTACAGACTCTTCCAGCCTCTTCAGCATCTGGTATGCCTTGGAATAGGAAAGCCCCATGTTGATGGATGCGGCCCGGAGAGATTTGCTTTTGTCTATCTCTTCCAATAGCCAAAGCACTCCGATGCCCATGAATTTCTTCCCGTCGCTGCCAATTACGTAGAGTTTGGTATCTAGTTCCATATCTCCTCTGCAGCCTTGAAGACGATGTCTACCAAGTCTTCAAGGTTTTCCTTCTCCACTGAGCAATAAGCCAGTCTCAGTGTCCTGCCCATGATATTGATTGCTCCAACCTGGTATTTCTCCAACAGGTGGAGTCTCAGTTCCTCGGCATTTCTTCCCATGGTATCGAAAGCCATGAAATATCCGGAATTGAATGGATAAGGGCGGAGGACCTTGCTGTCTCTATACTTCTCAAGTGTCTTCCTGATAACCCTATATCTTTCGCCTACTGTGCAGAAGAGATATTCCTTGTCCTTATCGTAGTTCTCTCCAGCCATTCCTCTCTTGAGAAGAGACTGGCCAGGTCTGTCGCAGTTGGAGACGGTGCATCTTACAGCTCCAAGGGTCTTCTTCTCCAGAGCATCGATCTCTTCCTTTCCAAGAGCCTTTCCACCATAGGTGATGAAGCCGATTCTGAAGCCCCAGACCATCTCTTCCTTGGTTGCGGCATCTCCCTTGATTGCAAGGATGTTCTCATGGGCATCACAGAAGAAGGAGAAGAGAGACTCCTTCTCTGTCTCTTCTTCATAGAAGAGGCCGAAGTAGGCGTCGTCGCTGATGACGAGAATCTTCTTTCCGCTTTCCGCAACTTCCTTTACAGCTTCAACTATAGCCTTGGCCTCTTCCTTGGAAGGGGAATATCCGGTGGGGTTATTGGGGAAGTTGAGAATAAGACGGGCTGTATCCCCCTTGGTCTCCAGAAGAGCCTTCTTCATTCCTTCCACATTGAAGCCACCGTCCTTGAAGGATGGGAAGGTCTTAAGTTCACCTTCAGCCAGGTCCTCAAAGATAAGCTGGTAGTTATCCCAATAGAGGTCAGGACATACCACTTCGTCTCCCCTATCCATAAACAGGGTTGCAATGATGGATATGGTATGGGTAAGGCCTCCTGTGACGATAGGAGTGCTGAGAAGCTTTCCTTCCAGAGTTGGGTTCTTCTTCACCATGGCCTTCTTCCAGAGGGCTCTAAGCTCCTTGTCTCCACCGCCTGGCGCATAGTTGAATATCTCCTTCTTTGACAGTGAACCAGGAACAAAGGCAGAGTAGATGTCACTAAGACAGAAGGGGTCTCCCTTCTCTGTAGCAAGACCTACAGTTGCATTATATCTTTTGGCCTTATCGCCAGCTTCTGCTGACTGTGCCACGATTCCCTTTGGGAAATACATGTTCTTTCCCTTGTTTCCCAAAAGATCATAAGCACAGGTGCCTTTAAGTGTTTCATTCAGTTCAATTGCCAAATCCTTCATCCGATATCCTCCAGAAAGAAATCAATTAATGGAAAGAGATTAATTATTTGTTGGCACCGATGCCAATAGATAACTTCACCTTTTTTCAAAAAAGCTCCAACTGAACGGGATTATCTCCACTCTTTTCGCTTTTATTCCAACCAAGCAGAGAAAGGAACTCATCTTCAGTGATTATTCTCACTCCCAGCTTCTCAGCATCCGCCCTCTTGCTTCCACCGCCCTTTCCTGCAAGAAGATGGGTGGTCTTTCCTGTAACGGAGGAGACGGTACGTCCTCCTCTCTTCTCTATTTCCGCAAGGGCCTTCTGCCTAGGATTGAAGTTTTCGAAGGATCCGGTTACGCACCACACTTCTCCACTGAAGGTCTGTGGAAGGTTTGCTTCATCCTTTCTGTCCATGTCTTCAGAGACATGGAGGCCAAGGGAGGAAAGGGCATGGACTGTCTTCAGGAGATTGGGATCCGAGAAGGCTTCAATGATGGTCTTGGCTGTCTCTTCTCCCAGTCCCTTTATTCCAAGGAATGGCTCCAGTCTTCCTGCTGCTGCGGCTACTATCAGCTTCTCAAGGGAATCGAAGCCTCCTTCAGAAAGGATCTGGGCTGTCTTCTTTCCCACATCCGGGATACCGAGGGACGCAAGGACTGTCCTGTAGCTTCTGTCCTTAGACTCCTCTACGCTACGCTTCAAGGCTTCCACTGTCTTTTCGCCTATACCTGGAATCTTCATCTCCAGAGCCTTGGAGTAGTCAGCAGTGTAGATGTCTTCGACTCTAGACAATATTCCATTGTTCCATAGGAGCTCCACTGTCTTGGGACCAAGGGATTCGATGTCCATCTGGTCACGGGAAGCAAAGAAGGAGAGCCTGCCCTTCGCCTGGTCCGGGCAATCATAGTTTGGGCAGAACAGATGGACACCCTTGTGTACAAGTGGGCTATTGCAGCATGGACACTTGAGAGGAATGGAGTATGTGGTGTTTCCAACTTCATTCTTCTCCACCACCTCCTCCACAGCAGGAATTACATCTCCGCGCTTGGTGATGGAGACCTTGTCTCCAATGGCAAGCTCCAGGGAGTTGATATATTCCTGGTTATGGAGGGTTGCCCTACGGATCGTGGATCCTCCCAAGGCCACAGGAGATATTTCAGCAACAGGAGTTATTCTTCCTGTTCTTCCCACCTGCACTGTAATAGCCTCCAGAATCGATTCAGCCTGAGGAGACTCGAACTTATATGCTATGGCCCATCGCGGATGATGCTCTGTATATCCGAACTTCTCTCTTACGTCCAGCTCATTTATCTTGAAAACAAGGCCGTCAATCTCATGGTCCAGCTGTGGTCTTTTCTCAGTCATTTCATCCAGATAGCTCTGAAGCTCAGAGAAGCCATAGGCTCTTCCAGGAAGGCCTGCGTCCTTCATCTTCTCTTCAGCTTCCTTTCTGCTGGAAGCGAAGAAGGCGAAGTCCGGGTTGATCCTGAAGCCCAGGTCTGAGAGCTTCTTCAATATATGGAGATGATCCTTGGGGGTCTGGTCCTTATCAAGCCAGAAGCCTTCATAGCAATACATATCCAACGGGATTCTTGCTGCATCCTGGGATTTCTGGCGCCTGACAGTTCCTGCTGCAAGATTCCTTGGATTAGCGGCCCTTTCATCTTCAGGAAGGGTTGCATTCACCTTTTCAAACTCTTTTTTGGGAAGATAGACTTCCCCTCTTACGGCAATATCCAGACTCTCGGGGAGGGAAAGAGGAATTGATGTAATGGTCATGATGTTAGGGGTAACATCATTTCCTACGCTTCCGTTTCCTCTGGTGACGGCACGGACCAGAAGGCCATCCTCGTAGTAGAGGACCATGGAGATTCCGTCAATCTTCTCTTCTGCGGCAAAGGAAAGGGCTCCTCCCTCCTTGTCGATGGAGCGGGAAAAGAAATCCAATACGCTTTCCCTGTCGTAGGCTTTGTCGAGGGAAAGGACAGGAATGGAATGGGTGACCTCAGGAAAGTCATTGGTAAGGTCAGAGCCTACCCTATGGGTCGGTGAATCAGGAGCAGCATAATCCGGGAACTCCTTCTCCAAGGCGATAAGTCTATCTGTAAGACGATCGTACTCCTGGTCAGAAACCAGGGATTTTCCTTCTTTATAATATGTATCCTGATAAATCTTCAGCTTCTCTGCCAAAGCTTTCATTTCTTCTCTTATATCCATACATCTATTATAGCATAAGAGATAGGAAAACAGTATCTGAGGCCCAATTGCTGCAGGTGTTTATTTTATGAAGCCCTACAAAAATTATTCTATATTCCAACAAATTTTTTAGCTTTTCAAAAAAGTGTCCTAGACTATGAGCAAAGGTGCAAAAAAATCACTCTTGCGAGTGATAATTCCCACACTGGGAAGCCCTTTCAGGCGATTTGGACATTATGTCTTTACTTTGACATGATGTGTTATG
>JAEDOD010000009.1 GCA_016302165.1 Sphaerochaetaceae bacterium | reverse complement strand
CTCTTTAGTGGTCACTTCGTCTTCATGTGAGAAGGACGGAAGATCAGTGTCTACAATAGACTCCAGGCTTGGAGAATCTTCTTCCATTTTTGGAGTTATATCTCTGTCTTTTTCTATTGCATCCTCTTTCTCAGAAGCATCAGAAACCTCTTCTCCATCCATTGTTTCTTCCTGATCTTCTTCCGGGTCTTCTTCCGTCTCTCCGCTCTGCGTCTCTTTAGTGGTCACTTCGTCTTCATGTGAGAAGGACGGAAGATCAGTGTCTACATTAGACTCCAGGCTTGGAGACTCTTCGTCCATTTCCTGAGTTGTCTCTTCCTCCGAGACAGTGGGAAGTTCCATTTCCCCTAGAAGGTCTTCTGGAGTGGAGGAGGATTCTACAGCGTCATTAGGCTCTTCGCTTTCAATTCCTACTCCTATTTCGCCTTCTTCCTCCATTTCTGGAGAAGGAGATTCAATCTCTTCATCTACGGAAGAAAGGATATCATCCTCCGCGCTGGGGGCATTTTCTGAAGGAAGGGTTATGATGCTGTCAAGAACAGCTTCATGGAGCTCCTCTTCCTGGAAGCTTTTCTTCTCTTCCTCATCAAGCTCATTCTCGAACTCAGCCTCTTCAGGATCCTCTTCATCAAGAAGGGAAAGGAAATCAAGCTGGCCGCTTTCCTCCTTCTCCTCTTCCTCTTCGTGGACTTCATATTCATCGCTGGCATCTGCTGCGTCGAAGAACTCGCTGTCGAAGCTTTCGCCAGGACCTATGTCGTCTAATCTTTCATCCTCTTCGCTGTCATCAAAGATATCATCGTCCAGGGCTTCATCCAGAACAAATTCCCTTTCCTCTTCCTCTTCGCTTTTCTTGATGAGATCTTCTGTCAGGGAGTAGCGCTCGATCATTGACTCCTTCTCTTCCTTGGATGCTTCCTTCCTGTCATATTCGACAAACTGGATGTTGGCGTCCCTTTCATCAAGAAGTCTAGATTCCTCATCTTCATCAATGTTGTCGTATTCGTACTCATCTGTAGTAGGGTCATCCCTCAGGTCGTCAGTGGAAGATTCTGTGGAATAGAGGTCCTCTTCAGTATCCATGGAATACTCCTTTCCGCTTCCAGGAAGCTCAAGGTAGCCGAGAAGGGCTGTAAGGAGCTCTGTCTTTGCGCTTTTATCTACAGTACAGCGATAGAGGAAGGAGGATGATACATAGACAGTTTCATCCTTCTTTTCCATATCCAGCACCATGTCAGGATCGACTATAAGCCTCTTATGGCCCAGTTTCCTCTGAAGGGAAAGTTCGTCCTTCCTCTTCTTCACCACTCTGGAGAAGGAAGCGGGATAAAGGATTGGATTGGTGTCCCTGACGCTAGGAAGTACAGAGATCTCTATTTTATTTCCGTCATATACATATGTATCGCAATCTGATAGATGGAATATGGAGAGTACATTCCTTGAAGAAGCAAGAATCCTGTCTACGGAGGTGAAATATGACAGGAATAGGGGCAGATGCATTGCTACAAAGGAATAATGCTTTCCCTCCAGCTCAATGAATGGATACCTTAGGGCAGGCCAGAAACCTTTCTCCAGGAAAGACATCAGATCCAGCTGTCCAGCCTTCATGGAGTAGAAGCCATATGTGGAGAAAGGAAGGGAGGATGCATAGGAAGGCATGAAGAGGGAGTATCCATCACGGAGATTTGAAAGCTCCTTGGCTCTTCCTTCCCAATGGTTCCTCTTTGTTATGAGATTGAATATTTCGCTTTCGTCCAGGCCTTCCAGCTCTCCTCGAGCCCTGAGCTGGGCTTCCGAAAGGGAATACTCCTGGCTGTAGACAGCAACGTCGCGGACCAGGTTGTCGATACCGTTGAGGCCCACTTTGGCAATGTTCTTTATGTTTAGAGCAAAGGATGGGCTATCGATTCCGAAACGGCCCTGGAAATCTGGAACCTCCTCCAGAAGGGCCCTGAGAAGCCAAGATTCCCTTTCCAGTGTCTTTTCGTCCATTTCAGAGGGAAGAAGCCTTTCCTCTATGGCAGCTCTAAGGCCAAAAGCGTCCTCAACAGTGACCTTTCCCTCTCCGATGGCAATGGAAACCTTGGAATCTATCCATCTTGCGATTCTTCTCACCACATCTTCAGAAAGGGTCTTGATCCTGTCCCAATCCTTCAGCTTTATCTCTACAGAGGAGGATACAGGTCTGAATGCATTTGACTCCACTATGGACTGGAGGAGAATGGGAAGAAGTACAGCAGACTTTTTCTTCACAATATCCTTCCCGCCTAGAGCCAATACTCTTCTTTCCTCCCATCTTGCCATCTTCATCATTTCCAGAGGGCTATAGGAGGAAAGAATCTTTCCCATGGAGGCAAAATCGTTGAGCAGGAAAGCCTTGGACTCCTCTACGTTTCTCTTTGCCTTTACAGGAGAAAGGGAAGAGACAACCTTAAGGGGCAAAAAAAGATCAGACAATTTTCAAACTCCTTTTAGACGTGCATCACTTCTTTTCTGTAGGTCTTCAGTCCTACCTTCAGACATTCGGCAGCCAGGGAAAGCTCGTCTTCGTTAAGTACATAGGCAAAGCGTGCCTGACACTTTCCATATCCTTCTGTCCAATAGAAGCCTTCTGCAGGAGCAAACATTACTGTGGCGCCTTTATAGGAGAAGTCATTAAGCATCCAGATGGCGAACTTCTCTGCGTCATCCACAGGAAGGTCCGCAACGAAGTAGAAGGCGCCCTTAGGCATGTTGACTCTTACGCCTTCGATCTTCTGCATTGCATTCACCAGAAGGTTTCTCCTTTTCTCATACTGGGCAACTGTGGAGTCGATATAGCTCTGGGGAGCCTTCAGGGCAGCTTCAGCTGCAACCTCCTCAACAGCAGGAGAGCAGAGACGGGCCTGGGCCATCTTCAGACAGTTTTCCATGAATTCCCTGTTCTTTGTGACAATGGCGCCGATTCTTGCTCCACACATGCTGAATCTCTTGGAGAAGGAATCGATGCAGATGACCCTGTCTGCATATTCAGGGAAGGAAAGGATTGAAGTGAACTTCTTTCCGTCATAGCAGAATTCCCTGTAGACTTCATCCACCACAAGGAAGATGTCGTGACGGCGACACATTTCCAGAAGGGCTGTAAGCTCCTGCTTTGTGTACACGTGTCCGGTAGGGTTATTTGGCGAACAGAGAAGCACTCCCATGGTCTTCTTGTTGATCTTATCCTCAAAGGCATCGATTTCAGGAAGGATGAATCCGTTGGAGGAGCTGCTGGTCACAGGGCAGAGCCTTACCATGGCCACATTGGCGAAGGTTGCCACATTGGTGTAGTAGGGCTCTGGAATGATGAACTCATCGTAGGGATCGCAGAGAGTGAGGAAAGTGAACTGAAGAGCTTCCGAGCCACCGGTAGTAATCATGATGTCATTAATGGTCAGATCATCCACGCCCATCTTCCTGTAATATTCCAGAAGGGCCTTTCTCAGTCCCACCTCTCCTTCGCTGAGGCCATAGGCGATGATCTCCTCCCCATAGTTATGGATGGCATCCAAAGCCTCCTTCGGGGTCTTGATATCAGGCTGGCCGATATTCAGATGGATTACGTGGACTCCCCTTTCCTTGGCAGCCCTGGCCAGAGGCACAAGGCGTCTTATGGGTGAACACTGGAAACCGGATATTCTATTAGACATCTTCATACGTTCATTCCTCTCTATTAGTCAGGTAGTTTTGCATCCTCAGCAGAAAGGGAAGGATTGGACTGTGTGGTGTCCACAAGCTTCTGGATGAACTTTCTGTTGTCAAGGAGAGGGGAAATGGCTCTGCCATGGTGGAGACGGGAGATGACCCTTGCAAAGAGCTCAGTTACATCAGCCTGGATGAACCACTCCTTCTCCAATAGTTCCTTACCCTGGTATACACCGTTTGTTCCGATGATCCTGTAGAAGCTTCCTTCCTTATATGCCTGGTCGAAGTTCTCGATGGCCCCGCCGTTGAAGAATGGAAGGGAGACCATGACGATGACCTTCTTGGCTCCTCTGGCCATAAGCTCCTTCATGGCTATGATCATGGTACCACCTGTGGCGATCATGTCGTCTGCCATAAGGACAATCTTTCCCTTCACGTCACCAAGAAGATTGATGGACTTGATATTTGTGTTCTTTGCTGATGTGGACACCTGGGAATAGTCCCTTTCCTTGTATAGCATGGCAAGAGGCCTATGGAGAGCCTGGGCATAGAACTTGTTTCTGTTGACCGCACCTGTGTCTGGAGACACCACTACAATGTCTGGATCTGAAAGATCGATAATGCGGCTGAGAGCAATGAGAGTCTGATAGGATCCGTGGACGTTCTCAAGCCTACACGTTGAGAAGGCGTTCTCGATCTCCCTGGAATGAATATCAAGAGTGATTATTCTGTTTACTCCCAGCTCCTCGCAGAAACGGGCGAACATGGCAGCTGTCAATGCTTCCCTTGAAGCCTTCTTATGCTGTCTGGCATAGGGATAGGTGGGAAGGACCAAGGTGATTGAAGCTGCGCCGGCATTGGTCAGGGCATTGATTGTGGTGAAAAGGAACATCAGATGGTCATTGACGCTGATAGCCTGAGGCTCCTCCAGACCGGCAACCTTGATCGGTGCCATGTTGGATACATCGTGGATGATGTATACATTAAGTCCCCTGACAGGATCTATGATTTCAGCCTTCTCCTCTCCATTGGCGAATCTGGTGTATTTCACGTTGATAGTGAAATCCGGGCAATGGAAGGAGGTGGGAAGCTTTCCTGTGGGAATCTTCTTGGAATCCAGGTCGTCGAGAAGGGTTACGGTCTTCAACAGCTCCTCCTCGGAAATTCCATGACGCTTGGTCAAGGCATCAGATACCTTCTCATAGCGGTCTATGTAGAGGCGTCTAAGATGCTTAACGACTTTGCCTGCAAAATACTCTGAGCCGGGGCCGGCAATAACCCCTAACTTATGTGGTTTTAAGATACTCATGTAAAAAGAGGATAACTCAAAGGAAACATTGTGTTCAACAACATGAGCCCATTAAGGCCTTAGGCCTAAGGGTGGAATGGAAGGAAAAAAAGAGGAACTCCTTTCATTTTCATCCATTTTTTGAAGAAATTGCGTTATAGAAGTATGAAGAAAACACTTTTGCTCCTTCTTGCCTCCCTTTTTCTGGTCTCATGTCCGGAGGAGGCAGAAATAATGGATCTTTTCCACTCTGCAGACATGACCCTTCCTGTGGTCCTTGACTATTCCCTCAAAGATAACAGGATCTTTCTCATTGAGTTTTCAGAGACTGTGGATATGACAGAAATACTTTTTTCAGGAGAGGTCCTTGATCCTCCAGGCCTTGGAAAGTCATTCTCCGTTCCCCTGCCCTATGCCTTGGAGCCGGGAGAAGAGAAGAGGATATCCTTCACTGTGGAGAAGGATAACGGCTCCCTTACCAGGGTATCCCTTAGAGTAATGGGAAAGAACCCGGATATACCCAAGGTCCTCATAAATGAAGTTTCCATAAAGGGAACATCAGCTTCTCCCGACAGAATAGAGCTTCTCATTATGGAAAAGGGAAATGTCGCAGGAATGAGGGTGGAGGACGGAAACTGGGGATATACCCTTCCTTCCATAGAAGTAAAAAAGGATGACCTTATATTGATATATTGGGATAAGCCCACCACCAGGCGCCACTATCTCAGAAGCGACGGGAAAATGACCTACATTCTTAACGCCTACGCTCCATCCACCCTTTCAGGCACAGAAGGCCTATTGATCCTCAAAAAGGAGAAGGATGGGGAGACGGCGGATGCGCTTCTCTATAGCGATAAAGGAGAAGCTGCCTTTAGTGGAGAAGAAAAGAAGAGCCAAAGGGATGGACTGATAGCTTTGGGTCAATGGGAAGGAGAAGTTTTCGACTCCTCCCTGGTCACCTCCTCCAGAGTAATTGCCAGGCTTCCAGGAGGAGTTGACAGCGACACAAGCGAAGACTTTTTCATCACACAGGCGCGAAAAAGCAGCTTCGGGGAGCTCAATAGCTATCTGCCTTATAACGAATAGAGGGCACCGGTCTCCCGATGCCCTGACAGGATGATTGTAATCTCAATACTTTCCAAGGGAAGAGGAGTTTTCTTCGTTTGGCATGTATTCCTTTCTTCTTCCTGGAAGGACAGCGTTAAGGACAATACCGACGATGGAAGCCACAGCAAGACCGGAGAAGCTGATTGAACCGAAGGAGATTGCACCTGCAGCACTGTAGGAGATACCGATGGCAAGACCCAGGATGAGAGCTGCAATGATGACGTTTCTGGATTCCTGGAAGTTTGTCTTGTTCTCAACCACGTTTCTCACTCCGATGGCGGAGATCATACCGTAGAGGATCAGGGATACGCCTCCGATGGTTGCGCTTGGCATAGCCTCGATGAGGGCTGCGAACTTAGGACAGAAGGAAAGGACGATTGCATAGATTGCTGCAAGTCTGATTACGAAGGGGTCATAGACCTTTGTAAGGGCCAATACACCTGTGTTCTCTCCGTAGGTTGTGTTGGCTGGAGCTCCGAAGAGGGAAGCGATGGCTGTTCCCACACCGTCTCCGATGAGAGTTCTGTGAAGGCCTGGATCCTCGATGAAGTTTCTTCCAACTGTTCCGCCGATGGCTGAGATGTCACCCACATGCTCCATCATTGTAGCAAAGGCGATTGGAACGATGGTGATTACAGCGGAGACCAGGAACTGCCAGTTCACGTTACCGGAGAAGAAGAGACCGAATACAGTGTCCTCTCCCTTGAATGGAAGGCCGAACCAAGCGGCTCCTGCTACCTTCTCCACTACTCCTGCCCTGACAGCTGGATCCACGATGAGAGCCAGAACATAGGAGGAGACCACACCGATAAGGATAGGAATGATCTTGATCATGCCCTTTCCCCAGATGTTGCAGACGATGACCACAGCAATTGCGAAGATGGCTACAAGCCAGTTGGTGGTACAGTTGTTGATGGCGGAAGGAGCAAGGTTAAGTCCGATGGCGATGATGATCGGTCCTGTCACAACTGGTGGGAAGAACTTCATCACGTTCTTGCTTCCCCATACCTTGCAGACAAGAGCCAGGATGAGATACATGAGACCGGCGCATGCTACACCCACGCAGGCATAGACCAGAGATACTCTATCTGTCATGCCGATGGCGCTTCCAGCTGCCTTTACAGCTGCATATCCACCAAGGAAGGCAAAGGAGGATCCAAGGAATACTGGAACCTTGCGTCCTGTAACCAGGTGCATGAAGAGTGTTGCTATTCCTGCAAAGAGAAGTGTTGCACTTACACTAAGTCCGGTGAGAATTGGTACCAATACTGTTGCACCGAACATGGCAAACATGTGCTGAAGTCCGAGAACCAGGGTCTTTCCGACTCCAAGTTCCTTGGCATTGTAGATGACGCCGTTCCTGTTTTCCATTTTTCTACTCCTTTCTCAGCTGGAACGGAGAAAAAAAAGGTCTCACCTTCGGTAAGACTTGCAAAAACAGAGGGGAATCCTGGATTCCCTGATTCTTATCAGTCTTACCGGTCTCTCTGTACCAGCTTAAAGACATTTTTTCGTCTCGAATCCTAGCATAGCTATAAAATGATGGTCAAGTTTCTTGAAAAAGAAAAATAAATGTCATAGATAATTACTTAAGGTTTATTAGAAAAATGGAAAAGAAAGCCCAGATATTCAATGAAACGGAAGTGGAAAGGGCCCTCATGAGGCTCAGCTATGAAATAATAGAGAAGTCTGAAGACCTGGATAAGGTGGTGCTGGCTGGAATCAAGACCAGAGGAGTTCCAATTGCAGAGAGAATCCGGGAGAACATCAGAAGAAATACAGGTAAGACCCTTCCCCTTTCCGTCCTTGATATAACCTTCTACAGGGACGACCTGTCCAGAAAGACAGATCTTCCTGAAGTTAAGCCTCTGCCCTTCTCATCTAAGGTTGATGATATGGAAGTGATTCTGGTGGACGATGTGCTGTATACAGGACGCACCGCAAGAGCCGCCATAGATGCTGTCTTCTCCCTTGGACGTCCCAGACGGATATCCCTCTGTGTCCTCATAGACAGAGGACACAGGGAACTCCCAATCAGACCTGACTACATCGGGAAAAACGTCCCCACTTCCCAGAAGGAAGTGGTCAAGGTCTCATTGAGGGAGACTGACGGCAATACGGGAGTGGAAATACTTGAGAACTAGAATTCGTATAGGACTTCATAGTCTGAAAGCATCTCTGCTTCTCCGTTCTCGTCTTCGATGATCTCCACCTGCCCCGCCTTGCCCTTGGAAAGAGGTCTGTACTCCAGATGGGTGCAGATTACTTCCACGCTGGATCTTCTCTCTCCCTTCTTCGACTCCCAACGGCACATGTGAAGCCTGCCCAGGATTCTGACAGACATGCCTTTCCGGATTCTTTCCAGGCATCTTTCACCCAAGTCTCCCCAACACTGGATAGGGATGAAGAGGGTATCCTGCTGGGCATTTCCCGACCTGTCCCGCCAATATCTGTCATTGGCCAGAGTGAACTTTATCAGCCTCCTTTTTGTGGTGATACTCGTTGCGGCGACCTCAGGATCATTGACTGTGGTCCCTTCAAGAAGAATGTTGTTTAACTGATTCATCTTTTTTCCTCCATTTTAAGAACGCAGTTTTTTCAGGAAATGACTACATTTCTCTCCAAAGTCCATGAAAATATGTGCTAATCTGTGGGAAGGAGTAAAAAAATGAACTTGACAGTACTTTCCGTCGGCGGCTCCATCATCGCCCCCGACAAGGTTGATTCTACATTTCTCAAGGCCTTCAGGGAGGCTATAGTTGATTATCTGGAAGAGGATAAGGACGCTAAGCTTATCCTGGTCTGCGGCGGAGGCGCTCCAGCCCGTGTCTATCAGGAAGCCTACAGGGCTGTAAGAGGAGATGGAGACACAGAAAGCCAGGATTGGCTTGGAATCAAGGCCACCCATCTTAACGGTGAAGTGATGAGGGCCATCTTCTCCGACTACACTTCTGACAGCGTGGTCACAGATCCTACCGACGAGAAGATCTCCTTCAAGGGAAGAATCCTTGTGGCTGCAGGATGGAAGCCAGGCTTCAGCACAGACACAGATGCTGTGTTCCTTGCAAGACGCTTCGGGGGAAAGAAGGTGGTGAACCTGTCCAATATAAAGAAGGTATATACCGACGACCCAAGGAAGAATCCTGATGCTGTACCCCTTGATTCCATTTCCTGGAAGGATTTCAGGAAGATGGTAGGCTCAGAGTGGAAGCCAGGGCTGAATGCCCCCTTCGATCCAGTTGCATCAAAGATTGCAGAGGAAGAGGCCATGACAGTAATCTGCGCAGATGGCAGGAATATCGAAAACACACTGGCAATTCTGAGAAACAAGGAGTTCGAAGGAACTGTCATTTCCCTCTAGAGCGTTCCGTCTTCAATGAAAGGAAAAGGGAGGAGGCTTCGGCAAAGCCATCAGGGAAGGGATTATCTCTCCTGAAATCCGGAATCCATAGAATATCGTCGTCGCTCTTCTCCTGCTCAAAGCCTTCCTCTATGCCCAAGGCCTCCACTTTATCCAATAGGAGGCCATATTCTTCGTCGCTTATTCCCAGTAGGCTTGGGTCCTCCTTGGGAGGAACGAACTGGCACATCAAGGACAGACAGAAGCTGTCTTTATAGTGGGAAGCGAAGTATTCAAGGAAGTTCAAGGTTGCATTCACTGTTCCAGGAAACACCAGGTGCCTGAGGATGGTGCCCTTGATTTTCTCCATATCTGTCTTGGGATGCCTCTTTTGAATCCAGTCCATTACTGGAATTATGGCGCCAGCATACTCCTTTCTTCCGCAGAACACGGAGGCGACCCTACGGTTCAGCGTCTTGCAGTCCAATAGATACAGGTCCACGTAGGGATCGATGAGCTCCAGGCCGTGGATGTTTTCATATCCTGAGGAGTTCCACACCACAGGAAGGGAGAAGCCCTTACTCCTGGCAAGCTCCAGGGCACTGATTATGGAAGGGATGAAATGGGTTCCTGTTACAAGATTAAGTGTGGTTGCCCCCATCTTTTCCAGGTCCAGGGCCAGGTCAGAGAGTTCAGGAATAGACACTTCAATTCCCCAGTTTTCTCCGTCGCTACCGGAAATCTGCCTATTCTGACAGTAGGCACAGTGGAGAGGACAGCCTGTGAAGAATATCATGCCGCTACCCTTCTCTCCGGAAATTGGAGGCTCCTCTCCTCTGTGGAGCCCCACCCAGGCTATCTTTACATTACCAGTCTGTCTGCAGACTCCCACTCTTCCTTCCCTTCTATCCACTCTGCACATATTGGGGCAGAGGGTGCAGGAACTATATTCATCCATTAATGCCATATTGAGATTATAGAGGTGGACGGGAAACAAAAAAAGAGGTGGCGGGACTATTCAAAGAAGGAGAAGGGAACTATCTTTGTATTCATGTGGCTTGATTTTCTGAAGAGAGGAAGGAAAGAAGAAGAGAAGAAGGAAAAAAGATTCATCCTCTCCATAGATGGAGGAGGAATGAGAGGCATTGTTCCTGCCTACATTCTGAAAAAGATGGATGAGGAGCTGAAGGCAAGAGGAATTACACGTCCGCTCTACTCCTACTTCGACCTTATTGCAGGCACCAGCACTGGAGCCCTTATAGCCATGGCCCTTTCCGCCCCTATCGACAGGCTGGGACTGGAAAAGGAGGAGGGGGAAGACTGGAAAGTCACAAGAGAGAATATAGTCGGCAGATGGAGACGGAGAGTCGAGATAGAGGAAGTGGGAGCAATCGAAAGGCTGGCAGACCCTACAGAGATTCTTGACCTATATAGAGTAAACGGCAACAAAATCTTCATTCCTGATGACACCAAGGGCATCTGGAAGCTGGTTGGGAAGGTCACCAGAATACTGGGAGACAAATATGACGTGGCTCCTCTGGAGGAATTCCTGGATTCTGTCTTCTCAGACACTCCACTCTCTGAGGCCAAGGTTCCTACCATGGCTGTAAGCACCAACGCCAAGGGCTGCACGCCCTTCATTTTCAGATCCTGGGATAGCCATGGCTTTTTGTATAGGGAGGCGGCAAGAGCCACCAGTGCAGCCCCGACCTACTTTGCTCCAGCCCAATTCATAGATAGGGAGACAGACGAGGAGCTTACACTTCTTGACGGCGGCCTATTGGCCAATAATCCTGTGCTCCTCTCCTATGTGGAGGGAAGAAAGCTATATCCTGAAGCTGACGAAATCAGGATCCTCTCCCTTTCCACAGCTTCTCCTGAGTGCATTCTCCATCCTGAAGAGTATTCCACAAACCTGGACTGGCTCTCATCCCTGACTTCAGCCTACTCCAGCGGAAACATGAAGGTTTCTGAAATGGCTGCAGAGAGTATCAAGGGAGTGAAGGTGGACAGAATCTGGGAGAACGTGCTGGAAAAGAAGATAAAGCTTGACGACACTTCAGAGGAAGCTGTGTCAGAGTTGATGGAGGCCGCCGAGAAAATATGGGAGAAGGACAAGGACAAGATCTTCTCCTTCCTTGATGAGGTGACGAAGGAGGAAGTCCACTCTTCCTTGAAGCTTAAGGCTCCCCTTATGCTTCCTTCAGGAGAGAATTGACCTTTTCCCAAAGCCGGGTTCTGGCTTCCCTGACTGAATATGACACATCCCCTATTCCGGAATTGTCTCCAATGATGTCTGAAATGATCTTCACACAATAGAAGGGTATAGAGTGGAGGGACGCCGCGATGGCAACTCCATAGGCCTCCATATCCACAGCATCGCACCTGAAGGAGGCCATTCTATCTGTCAGAGTATGGGCGAAGGAAGCTGAAGTGAGAAGTGAGAAGGGAGAGGAGAAATCCCTGCTTCTCAATTCTCCCACTGTGTTTCTGTCCCTACCCAAAGTTGCTCCCAAGGGCAGATGGAAGGAGGAAAGGTCCTGGTCCAGTGAGAAGACTGAGGAAAAGGAGATCACTTCACCTTTCTTTAGTCTACCTGTGCTTCCTGCAGAGCCCACCGATATGACGATTTCAGCTCCCGTCTCCTTTATGGCTAAGGAGGAAGCGGCTGCAGCCATTATGGGCCCAACTCCGGAAATGCACTTGAAATAGCTGTCATCACTACCCTTCAGCTCGCTTTTGTCTGAAGCAACCAGAAGCACTCTCTTCATTCTTTAGTCCTTATTAATATGGCCCGTAGAGACTACGGGCGCCATTACTCTCAGATGCTGAGACCTGCAATTGCAGCTCCGATGGTTGGAGAGGAATCGATGTTGACGATTTTGTATACCTTGCCATATCCCTTCCAGAGGATCTCCTCCAGATACTCCTTCACGTAGTCCTCAAGGAAAGTGAGGCGGTAGAAGGTGGTGCCGTCAGCATTGATGACCACCGGCCTTCTTGGGTCGTCCCCTTCTCCGGACGCAAGAATTGCAGCTGTAAGGTTGATGGCTGTAAGCTTGCCGGCCCTTTCCACCAGGGAGCGGAGAATCACGAAGGATGAAATGGCGTCAGCTTTGTCTGAAGAGAGGAAGGAAAGAGGATTGGAGAAATCTCCAGGAGCGCTGAGATATGTTCCCAGGTCCTTGGTCTCCAGCTCTGTAATATCCCGTAGCTTATCGGTGGCGAAGGAAGAGAAGACTCCTTCCTCTGCAGCCTTCTTCAGTACATGGAGGGCGAAAGGTCCAAGGTATGCACCGCTGATCTTCTTCTCCAGGTGATAGGAATCAGGATCCTTTGTGGTGTTCATGAATTCCTTGTCGATTTCGGAAAGCTCCAGCTTCAGACACCCTGACTCCACGTTGATGATCTGGCTTCCTTCATTCTTTGCTATCTTCCTGATATTTGCGTTTCTCTCCACATAGGCTGTGTTTGTTCCTGTACCCAGAATGAAGCCGATATAAGTGGAGGCATCTCCTGTATACGCAGCCTTGGCGGCAAGGAGTGTGGCAACTGTATCGTTGACGATACTGACTGTCATGCCTTCAGTATCCCATCCCCGTGAAGAGAGAACCTTGAGAAGCTCCTTGCCAATGTGCTTTCCGATGACTTCAGGAGCCTTGATCTCCTTACTGAACATCAATGGAATTCCATCATGGTCTTCCGTTATCTCTGCAGCATAGGAGAAGCAGAATCCGATCTTCTTGCTCTTACCTCTGAAGCGCTCGATGTTGTCTGCAAGGATGGAGAAGAATTCTGGGCCGCTGACCTCCTCCTTGCTTCCTGGCATTCCTACCTTCAGGAAATCCTGGATATCCACTTTTCCTTCATTGAATGTTACAAGACAGGTACGGAAGTTGGTGCCGCCGGCATCCATGACGATGACGCTCTCCCCATCAGGAATCTCGTTCTGGGCCTCCGAGTAGGTAGGAATCATCCTCAGCGAGCTTTCAGAGCCCTCCAGCCCCTTATCCATCTGGTCCTTGAAGAAGGATAGGACTTTCCTCTCATCCACATCCTCTGCCCGTAGTCCATATTTCTCCAGAAATTCAAAACCTGTCATCCAAAAACCTCCTTCAGTCAGCTGCCTTCAATCTATATTTGAGATCAACCTTATACTTGGATTCATTTACTGTGAACTCTTTGGAGTTTACTACAAGATACCCTTTGCTGTCACCTTTGACTTTCATCTCCCCCTCCACATTCCACACTTTACCCTTGGCCAGAAGAGAAATGTCCACAGTTACGCTGAGATCTATGCTGGACAGGTCTCCGCTAAAGGCCAGGGCCATCTCCTCAGGCTCCTTGTTCTCCTTGAACTTCAGCTTTCCGTCAACAATAAGGTCCCCCTTCTCCAGGTCCAAGGAAAGGAGAATGGCCTGTATCTTCTTCATCATTGGAGTATTCTGGGAAGCGGAGAAGAGTGCCATATCCAATAGTGAGATTCCCTTAGGCCTGGTCCTCAGGGCTTCCGGATATGCGGAGACATCGGAGGATTTGAACACCACTTCCTCAGGAAAAAGGGATTCCCCTTTTCTCTCCACTCCTGGAAGCACAAGCTGTGGACGGGAGGCAGAGGAAGCGATGACGCTGAGCATCACTGTCTCCAGCTCCTCGAAACAGGGAGAAGCGGAAAGGATAGAGAGAGACAGCAATGACAACAGAAGCACCAAAGATTTCTTCACGCTTTCAGTCTACAGTTTTTTCCGCTTTGGGCAATACAAAGATTGTCGTTGTTCTGCTAGAATAAGATATATGACCAAGACAATCTTATGGTATGATCTGGAAACATTCGGCCTTAATCCCCACTATGACAGGATCGCCCAGGCGGCGGCCCTCCGTACCGACATGGACCTGAATGTAATAGATAAGCCTATCCTCCTATATTCCAAGCTCTCTCCTGACTACCTTCCTGTGCCTTCCAGCTGCATGGTTACAGGAATCACTCCACAGAAGGTGAACGAAACAGGTATCAATGAAGCTGATATGATAGGAAAGCTGGTGGAGGAGATGATGAAGCCTGGCACCATCACCACTGGATACAACTCCATCGGTTTCGATGACGAATGCATAAGAAGCACACTCTACAGAAATCTCTATGATCCCTTTGAAAGGGAATACACCAATCTCTGCTCCCGTTTCGACATCATAAATCTGGTCAGGGCCACCAGGGACCTGAGGCCCCAGGGCATGGTCTTCGAGAAGAAGAATGAAGCTGGCTTCACATCCTTCAGGCTTACTGACCTGACAGAGGAGAACAACATTGACCAGACGGGAGCCCATGACGCTCTGGTGGACGTAAGGGCCACCATCAGTATTGCCCGTCTCATAAAGAAGAATCAGCCGAAACTGTGGCAGTGGGCTCTGGACCATAGGGACAAAGACAGCGTAAAGAGCGTAATCGATGTAATGGGACATAAACCTTTGCTACACACTTCCACACTCTTTGCTTCAGAAAAGGGAAACACAAGGCCAGTCCTTCCTCTCTTCTACTCAGGAAAGAACGAAATCTGGTGCTTCGACCTTACCCGTGATATTCCTTCCAATCCTGTACTTGGAAACTATGACGAGACAGGAATCTTCCGCCTCAGCGCAAACAAATGCCCCTTTGTGGCCCCATTGTCAACCTTGGACAGTGAAGCGGAGAAAAGGCTGGGCTTTACAAGAGAAGAAGCCCAGAGGAAGGCAAGATATGTGCTGGACAGAAATGTCTTCATCAAGGAGGACCTTCTTGAGACCCTTCCTGAATATGAGAACAGCGAAAAGGATCCGGATGTTACACTCTATGGCTCCTTCCTTTCCCGGGATGACAAAAAAAGGCTCCAGGAGATCAGAAAGCTTCCTCCCCGTTCAAAGCTTGGACACAGCCCACAGATTCCTTTCGACGACGAAAAGTACCATAAGCTTGTATGGCGCCATGTGGCCAGGAACTGGCCTGAGACTCTGACAGATGAGGAAAGGAAGAAATGGAAGAACTGGTGCGCCTCCAGACTTCTCTCTCCTCCAGTGCAGAATGCCCAGAGCCTGGAAAACTATAGAAACAGCTGCAGGACCCTTCTTGAAAGCATGGAAACCGATGGAGAAAAGAAAAAGATATTGCTCTCCCTCATTGAATATGGCGACTACCTTGAAGATACTGTAATTAAGGATTAAGTATGGACGAATTGATTATGAAGCTCCCTGGATATAGGACACAGCTGGAGGAACTGGACAAAAGTCTCAGCACTCCTGAAGTAATGGGAGACATGAAGAAGTACAAGGAAAAGATGATGGAAAGGTCCCATCTGGCTCCAATTGTGGAAAAGCTGGAGGAGATGGAGAAGCTTTCCGGAGAGCTGGCAGACTCCGAAGAGATGCTGAAAAGCGAAAGCGACGGCGAAATGATGGAAATCATCAAGGATGAAATCGAGGAGCTGAAAGCCAAGCTTCAGGAAGCTGAGAAGGAATGCAAGGTCCTTCTTGTTCCGCCAGACCCATTGGAAGGAAAGAACATAATCATGGAGATCAGGGCCGGAACCGGAGGCGAGGAGGCAGCCCTCTTCGCTGCAGACATCTTCAGAATGTATACCCACTACGCCGAGAAGAAAAGGTGGAAGATCGAGATCATGAGCCAGAACGAAACCGAAAGGGGTGGATACAAGGAAATCGTCTGCTCCATCAGCGGTAAGGATGTATATGGCTCCATGAGATATGAAAGCGGTGTCCACAGGGTCCAGAGAGTTCCTGAAACTGAATCCGGCGGTAGAATCCACACCTCTGCCATTACGGTAGCAATTCTCCCTGAAGCTGAGGAGACAGATATTGAGATCAACGAAAAGGACCTGAAGATTGATGTCATGAGAGCCGGAGGTCCGGGAGGTCAGTGCGTCAACACCACAGACAGCGCTGTAAGAATCACCCATCTCCCCACAGGTATAGTTGTAATACAGCAGGATGAGAAGTCTCAGCTGAAGAACAAGAACAAGGCCATGAGAGTCCTTCGCTCCAGGCTCTTTGAAATGGAGGAGGCCAAGAAGCAGAAGGAAAGGGCCGATGCCAGGAAGAGCATGGTGGGAAGCGGAGACAGAAGTGAAAGAATCCGTACCTACAACTTCCCTCAGAACAGATGTACTGACCATAGAGTCAACCTTACCTCCTACAACCTGGACGGTGTAATCAATGGAGACCTGGACGAATTCATCGACGCCCTTAAGATCAAGGCAGGAGAGGATGCCCTCAAGGAAAGCTGATGACACTGGGAGAATTAAAGGAAAAGCTGAGGACAATTGGTAAAGACACAGAGGATCCCTTTCTCGAGACAAGGGTCATACTGTCACACCTCGGCTTTTCTCCCACCTTCCAGATAGCAGAAAAGGACAGGGAGGTGGAGAAAAGTGTGGAAGAAAAGGCCATATCCCTTATGGAGAAAAGGGCTGGGCACTGGCCCATGGCCTACCTGACAGGCGAAAAGGAGTTCTGGGGGCTCAACTTCCACGTGACACCGGATGTCCTGATTCCCAGACCAGACACAGAAACCCTGGTGGAGACAGCAATAAACCTATGGAAAGACAACGCTCTCAAAGGAGATATCCTGGACCTGTGCACAGGTAGCGGAGCCATAGCCACAGCCCTAAGCGTAGAGCTGGATAAGGACATCCACTTCAGCGACCTATCCCCAAAGGCCCTATCTGTCGCTGAAGAGAACTACACCCGACTCACAGGACGGAAAGCCTATAAAAAAGAAGGAGACCTTCTTTCTCCCTGGAAAGGAAAGAAGTTTGCACTTATTGTATCGAACCCTCCCTATCTGACAGAGAAATGGTGCCAGGAAGTGTCGGAAGAAGTGAAGAAGGAGCCGAAGATGGCCCTCCTAGGCTATGGCCCGGAAGGACTGGATATAATAGAGAGGATATTGGATGAAGCAACGGAAAACCTGGAGAAAGGCGGTTACCTGGCCCTTGAATGTGACTGGAGACAGTGCAATGGAATCAGGGAACGCCTTGTAAAGAAGGGTTATTTGGGTGTAAACATAGTCAAGGACCTTAGAGGTCTGGATAGGGTGGTATATGGCAGATACGACGGCTAATACATTGACACAGGTAAACACTCCGGAAGACTTTCCAAATAAGGATCTGGTGGACAAGTTTGTCAAAAGGATCCTGAACTATTCCCAGGAAGACACGGAAAAGATATCAGCCGCTGCAGTATATGCAGCCAAGAAGCATGGAGACCAGAGAAGGAAAAGCGGCGAGCCCTATCTTATCCACCCTATTGCTGTGGCGGAAATACTCATCAGCTACAACATGGATGCAGACACTGTCTGCGCAGGCCTCCTTCACGACACCCTTGAAGATACTGAAACCACAGAGGAGGACCTGGCGGGGCTCTTCGGAAAGGAAGTGGGGGAAATGGTCCAGGCTGTGACCAAGATCTCCAGAATCACCCAAGACAAGTCCATCCAGGAGGCGGAGACCATCAAGAAGATGTTCTTTGCCATGTCAAAGGATCTGAGGGTAATCCTCATCAAGCTGGCAGATAAACTCCACAACATGAGAACCCTTTCAGGTCTCAATAGCGACAGGCGCATCGCCTTTGCCAAGGACTGCCTGGACATCTTCGCACCCATTGCAGACAGCCTTGGTATGCAGACCATGAAAAGTGAGCTGGAGGACCTTTCCCTCAAGGCCCTGAAGCCGGAAAGCTATGACTACATCTCCACCTACCTATTGGAAAGGAAGGGGGAATATACAGCCTTCATCAAGCAGGTATCCAGAGCCATTGAGGAAGCCTGCAAAAAGGAAGGGCTCCAGAACATTGAAGTCTCAGGAAGAGTCAAGCACGCCTACTCCATATACATGAAGATCAAGAAGAGGAAGAAGGAAATCGATGAAATCTACGATATCCTTGGAATCAGAGTGATCTGCAACACCACTGTAGAGTGCTACACCATCCTTGGAATCATCCACTCCATGTGGATTCCTATTGAAGGAAGATTCAAGGACTACATTGCCATGCCTAAGGCAAACAACTACCAGTCTCTCCACACCACTGTCCTTGGTCCCCAGTCAAAGCATCTGGAAATCCAGATCAGAACTTGGGAAATGCACAAGACAGCTGAGGAAGGTGTAGCCGCCCACTGGGCCTACAAAGCTTCCTCGGGAAGCGAAAGCGGAGCATGGAAGAGCCTGGATTCCCTGAACTACCAGAAGATTGTAAAGAAGATAAAGAACTGGTCCAAGGAAATCGAGCAGAGCGAAGACTACATGGAGGAGATCAAGAATGAACTATTGAAGGACTCCATTGTGGTATTCACTCCCCAGGGCCATGTAATAGAGCTTCCTGTAGGCTCCACAGCCCTGGACTTTGCATACAAGATCCATACAGAAGTCGGAAACCACTGCTCCGGCGCCAGGGCCGACGGATCCATCATTCCTCTCAACAAGCCTCTGCAGAACACTCAGATCGTGGAGATCATGACCTCCCCTTCCGCCCATCCAAACCAGCAGTGGATGGAATATGCCCAGGCCTCCAGCACAAAAAAGAAGATCAAGGCCTGGCTCAACAAATACCAGCTGGACAACGTTCCTGAGGTAAAGGCTCCTGAAAAGAAGCCGATTGTACAGAGCATAAAGAAAGAAAGCGAGATGACCAATCCCGCAAAGCTCATCAACGGAACAATGTCCTACACAGCTCCAGAAGCTACAGGAACGCTGATGGTGGGAGAAGACACCAACGTAATGTACTCCTTTGCCAAGTGCTGCAATCCAATGCAGGGAGATGATGTGGTTGCATACATCACCAGAGGCAGAGGATATATCATCCACCGTAAGGACTGCTCCAACCTGAAGCACATGGCTGAAGTCAACGAAAGGACAGTCTCTGTCAAATGGACTGGAGAGGAGCTTATGAAGCGCTACAGGGTCACCACAAAGATAGACGCAGATATCTTCGGCCAGCTGGACAATGCTGTAAAATCCCATGGAGCAAGGCTCAGGAAGGGAACGCTGGGCATAGACGGCAATAGGCTTACAGGCGAGTTTACCATCATAGCAGAAAGCGAAGAGGCCATCAGAAAGTGCACAGCAGCCATCAGGACCATACCGTCCGTACTGGAACTGACAGGCCTGGGGCTCACTGATGCTTCCGTAGTTCCTTACAAGAAATGAATTTAAGACCCCTCGGTTCTTCCAAGGGGTCTCTTGCTATGCATCAAGGGCGTGGACCACTTCAGGTAGCAGCTGCTTCTTTCTTGAAAGCACTCCCGGCAGGTCAAATACATCCTTTTCCATTTCGCTCCATGGCAGCTTCTTGGTGTGCCTGGTCTCTGTGGTGAGAAGAAGGCTCTTTTCACGCAGCACATCAGTGATCATAAGCATGGCCCAATCAAGGCCGTCCTGGTCCTTGATATCCTTAAGGGCCTTAAGGTAAGCATCCCCATAGGATGGGAAATCCTTTAGGGTTGTGGCTTCACACTGGCCGATTCCGATACGCACTCCCCCTTCCCTATATTCCTTGAAGTCCGACCTTATGGCCTTCACAGGATCCATGGATGCCAGGGAATCTGTAACACTGAAAAGCCTTTCTCCAAAGGAGTGGATATCAAATTCTCCGCTGATGGCGGCCAAGGCACCAGCTGTAGCCTTGTCGATGGCTGTGGTGGTGGGGCTTCGAAGGATAAGGGTGTCGGAAATGACTCCTGTAAGAAGGACCTTGGCTGTCAATTCGTCGGGAACGATATTGTGTCTGAGAAACTGCTGGTAGACTATGGTGCATGTGCTTCCAAGAGGCTCTGCATCAATGAAGATGGGAAGTGATGTCTTAAGAGCGTCCAATCTATGGTGGTCAATAATCTCAACTACACTCGCTTCTTCTATGCCCTGGATGCTCTGCCCGACCTCATTGTGGTCCACAAGGATAACCTTGTAGGAAGGCTTATGGAGAAAGCATCGCCTGGTAACGTAGCCGACGAACTTTTCCCCTTCAAAGACCGCAAGGCCTCTAAGATTGGATGAAGACAGCTCCTCCTTCGCGTCATCGAAGAGATCTGTGGTCTGAAGCCTCCTGCCCTGCTTTCCCATGATAGTGGAGATGGAAGGGCTCATCCGGAGTCTTCTCTCCACTTCAGCTGTTCCCAGTTCAGTTACATACACTGTTCCATCGTAAGCTGAGAAATCTATATCCTCTGCCTTGGTGGAGGTGGTGATTATGATTGCAGGAACTCCCATGGAGGCTGCATGCTCAATATATCTCTTTCTGTATCCCAGGGCCACCACAGAGTTGCAGTTCTCTCCTACAAAGCGGCAGAAATCCTCGTAGGCTGCAGCGCCTGCAAGGATTGAAGAGCGGAAATGCTCCTTACCTCGTTTGATGAAGAATCCAGGAATAACCTTTGAAATATTCTCTGCGCTGAAGTCATAGACCGGAAGCTTCTCCTTGTTGTCCCTCAGGAACCAGGAGGTTATGTCGTCGACGGAAAGAAGACCAAGGAACTTATCGCCGCTGAACACAGGGAAAGCTGAGGGATGGCTTTCGTTATAGGACTGGACAAGGTCATAGATGGGAGAAGCTGCGTCCACCTTCTCCTGTGGGGTCAGCATTACGTCCCCGACCTTTGGCTTTACATCCTTCATATATCTTGGGGGTTCAATTCCAAGAAGGGCAAACTGCTTCTTTACAGCTTCGCTAAGGTGACCACACCTTACGGCATGATATGTGTTCTCCTTATCGATGGCATTCTTCAGCGCTGCATATCCGTAGGCTGAGCAGATACTGTCAAGGTCCGGATTTCTGTGTCCAGTGATATATACGTCATGCATAGTGAAATGATACAATAAATCCTGTGGAAGGAACACTTCCCATAGAGGAGAAATCAAATGACTGATGTTTTGGTTGCTGTAGATCTCCAGAATGACTTTATAGACGGCTCTCTCGGATCCCAGGATGCCCAGAGAATAGTGGAAAAGGCTAAGGAAAGGATCCAGGCCTTTCAGGGAATCGTCCTCTTTACAAGAGATACACACAGTGAAGATTATCTGGATACAGAAGAAGGGAAAAACCTTCCGGTAAAACACTGCATTGAAGGAACCAAAGGCTGGGAAATCAGAGAGGAGCTTGACAGGCTCAGGACCACAGAACCCATAGATAAGCCTACCTTCGGCTCAGTGGAGCTGGGAAGAAGACTGAAGGAGATTGATGAGAAGGAAGGAGTGAGGAACGTGGTTCTCCTTGGTCTATGCACAGATATCTGCGTAATCTCCAACGCCCTTCTAGCCAAGGCCTTCCTTCCCAATGCCCATATTGCTGTGGATAGCGAAGCCTCTGCAGGAGTCACAAGGGAAAGCCACTGTAATGCACTGAAGGCCATGGAAATGTGCCATATAGAGATACTTGGAAACAATAGATAAAGGAGGAGGACAAGAATGAGAGTAGTGGTAGCAAACGACCATGGAGCCGTGGATCTGGCAAAGAAGGTACTGGCCCATCTAGATGAGATAGGTGTGGAATACACATATCTTGGAGTGGGAGAAGAGAAAAGCGTAGATTACCCTGATAAGGCAAGGGAAGCTGTAGAGGAATACAGAAAAGGCGGATACGACAGAGGAATACTTATGTGCGGAACAGGAATCGGCATTTCCCTTGCAGCCAACAAGATGAAGGGAATACGCTGTGCCCTGCCCCAGGATATCTATGCCACAGAGAAGACAAGGGAGCACAATGACGCCAACTTCATGGCCCTTGGAGGAAGAGTGGAATACAAGGATGATGTACTGAAGATGGTGGACGCCTTCCTTACTGTACCATTCTCTGGAGACGAAAGGCACATGAGAAGAATCGAGAAGCTTATGGCTTTGGAAGGTAAATAATAAATATTCAAAGATTTTGCATAAATATTTAAAAACCTATTGATTAACCCCTTTGTTAGTTGTATAAAAATACGCGTCAACGTTATACACAACAAAGGGGTCTATTATGGCAAAGAAAATCAATAAAGTAGTCCTGGCATACTCAGGCGGTCTCGATACATCCATCATCATTCCATGGCTCAAGGAGAACTATGACAATCCTGAAATCATTGCTGTTGCAGGTAATGTAGGACAGGCAGATGAGCTGGAAGGTCTGGAGGAGAAGGCCATAAAGACCGGTGCATCCAAGTTCTATGCCCTGGACCTGGTGGATGACTACGTGGAGAACTATGTCATTCCAACCATGCAGGCAGGAGCAATATATGAAGAATACCTTCTTGGAACCAGCACAGCCCGCCCTTGCATTGCAAAGGGTCTCTGTGAAATCGCAATCAAGGAAGGAGCAGATGCAATTGTCCACGGATGCACAGGAAAGGGAAACGACCAGGTAAGATTCGAGCTTGCCATCAAGCATTTCGCTCCAGATATGCCTGTCATCGCCCCATGGAGAATCTGGGACATCAAGAGCAGAGAGGAAGAGATCGAATACGCAGAGAAGCACAATGTTCCTCTTAAGATTAACAAGGAGACCAACTACTCCAAGGATAAGAACATCTGGCACCTTTCCCATGAAGGCCTTGACCTGGAGGATACAGGAAACGAGCCTCAGTATGAGAAGAAAGGATTTCTGGAAATGGGAGTAAGCCCCATTGATGCTCCAGATAAGCCGGAATACATCACACTGGATTTCGAGAAGGGCGTACCTGTGGCCCTGGACGGAAAGAAGATGAAGCCTACAGACATTCTCCTTGCCCTTAACGAGAAGGGTGGAAAGAACGGCATCGGAATCATCGATATCGTAGAGAATAGACTTGTGGGCATGAAGTGCAGAGGGGTATATGAGACTCCGGGAGGAACAATCCTCTACAAGGCCCATGAATACCTTCAGTCTGCCACCCTGGACAAGTACACTCTCCATGAGAAGCAGAAGCTTTCCATCACCTTTGCAGAAGTTGTGTACAACGGAATGTGGTTCTCTCCTCTCAGGGAAGCTCTCTCAGCCTTTGTCGAGAAGACAGAGGAGCATGTGACAGGAAAGGTCAAGCTTAAGCTGTACAAGGGCAACATCATCAAGGCTGGACTCTGGAGCAGCTGGTCACTTTACTCCGAGAAGATTGCAACCTTCGGAGAAAGCGACTACAACCAGAAGGACAGCGCAGGCTTCATCACCCTCTTCGGTCTCCCTGTAAAGGTCCAGGCCATGGTGGAAAAGGATAATCAGTAAGGAAAGCAATATGGAAAAGATCTGGCAGGGCCATCTATCAGGTAAAGTCTCTAGAGCTGCAGAAAGCTTCAATGCCTCCATTTTCTTCGACAAGAAAATGTATAGGGAAGACATCACAGGAAGCATAGCCCATGCCAGAATGCTTGGAAAATGCTCCATCATTCCCCAGGAGAAGGCTGAAAACATAATCGAAGGCCTGAAGTCTATATTGAAGGACACGGAGGAAGGAAAGCTGGCTATCAGCGAAGAGGCTGAAGACATCCACTCCTTTGTGGAGGCTGAACTGATAAAAAGGATCGGAGAAGATGGAAAGATGCTCCACACAGCCCGGAGCAGAAATGACCAGGTGGCTCTAGACACCAGGCTCTATACAAGAAAGAAGCTTGACGGAATCCATACTCTGACCCTTTCCCTGATGAAGACCATTGCGCATAAGGCCGAGGAATATGAAGATGCTGTCATGCCTGGCTACACTCATCTTCAGCGTGCCCAGCCTGTGCTCTTTTCCCATCACCTTCTCTCCTACGCATTTATGCTGGAGAGGGACGCAGGAAGAATTGAAGACACCAAAAAGCGCCTCAATATCTGTCCCTTAGGCTCTGCAGCCCTTTCTGGAACCACCTACCCCATAGACAGAAAGGCTACAGCAGAGGAATTGGGCTTTTCAGGCCCCTCTAAGAATAGCATCGACGGAGTCTCAGATAGAGACTTTGCCCTGGAAGCCATGAGCGCCATGAGCATATTGGCCATGCATCTATCCCGGCTCAGTGAAGAGATAGTCCTATGGTCAAGCTGGGAATATCGCTTCATCCGCCTTTCCGACGGCTTTACTACAGGATCCTCCATAATGCCACAGAAGAGAAACCCTGACATTGCGGAGCTTATAAGAGGAAAGACAGGAAGAGTATACGGCGACATGGTCTCCCTCCTGGTTACCATGAAAGGTCTTCCCCTGGCCTACGACAAGGATATGCAGGAAGACAAGGAACCTCTTTTCGACAGCCTGGATACAGTGGAAGCATCCCTTATTGTCATGGAAGAGATGGTCAGGGAAATGACAGTGCTGGGAAAGAATATGGAGAAGGCTGCAGAGAAGGGCTTCATCAATGCCACCGACTGCGCAGACTATCTGACAAAGAAGGGAGTGCCTTTCCGCACAGCATACAGACTCACAGGTGAACTTGTTTCATGGTGTGAAGAGAATGATAAGGTTCTCTCTGAAGTGCCCTTGGAGAAGTATAAGGAGTATTCTCCACTTTTCGAAGATGACATCTACAGTGAGATTTCCCTATCCACATGCATAGAGAAGAGAATAAGCGAAGGCTCCACATCAAAGGAAAGCGTGGAGAAGCAGATTTCATACATAATGAATTTAGTTGAGGAGAAGAATAATGGGCAGCATTGATCTCAAGGGAAAAAGCTTTCTTACCCTTCTGGACTTTTCACCGGAAGAAATTGCATACATGCTTGACAGCGCAGCAGAATTCAAGAAGCTGAAGAAGGAAGGAAAAAGCCATAGAATTCACGAGGGAAAGAATGTAGCCCTTATTTTCGAGAAGACCAGCACCAGAACCAGATGCGCCTTCGAAGTAGCGGCTGCTGACCTGGGCATGCATCCAGTCTATCTGGATTCAAAGGGTTCACAGATTGGAAAGAAGGAATCCATCCGTGATACAGCCAAGGTTCTTGGAAGAATGTTCGACGGCATTGAGTATAGAGGCTTCGGACAGGAAAGGGTTGAGGAGCTGGCAAAGGAAAGCGGAGTTCCAGTATGGAATGGACTTACAGACCAGTTCCATCCAACCCAGATTCTTGCAACCCTCCTTACCATCAAGGAGCACTTCGGAAAGCTTAAGGGCATCAAGCTCTGCTTCATGGGAGACGCCAGATTCAACATGGGAGTATCCATGATGATAGGATGCGCAAAGATGGGCCTTGACTACATCGCCTGTGCTCCAGAGAAATATTTCCCTCCACTCTCTATGGTGGAGAAGTGCAAGAAGATTGCTGAAGAGAATGGAGGATCGATCACTCTTGAGACCGATGTGATGAAGGCCACTAAGGGTGTGGACGTAATATACACAGATGTATGGGTATCCATGGGAGAGAAGGAGGAAGTATGGAAGGAAAGAATCGAAGACCTTCTTCCATATCAGGTCAACTCCACCCTTATGGAAAACGGAGGAGAAGACACCATCTTCCTCCACTGTCTTCCATCCTTCCATGATCTGGAGACAGAAATCGGCCTGGATATCTACAAAAAATATGGACTGAAGGAAATGGAGGTCACAGACAAAGTCTTCAGAAGTCCCCAGTCCCTGGTCTTCGAAGAAGCAGAGAACCGTATGCACACCATCAAGGCTGTCATGGCTCTCACTCTCTAACTGCCTGTTCCTGGAGCGCCCTTCGGGGGGCTCCTTTCTTTTTGTGGCAATATGGGAAAAGAAAGCCTAGAATGGAGAAGACGGAGAGACCATGGGTATCAGGGAAAAGATTGAAGAGTTCTATTCAAATGTCAGGCCCAATAGATTTGGAATCAGGAAATACCTATTAAAGGACGGGAGAAAGCATAAGGCTGCAATAATCGTTCCAGGAGGAGCCTATGAAAGGGTGTGCTCCTTTGTAGAGGGGCGACCTATTGCAGAGCGCCTGAACGCTTTGGGTTACTCAGCCTTCGTCATATATTATAGATGTAAAGATAAGGCCCTCTTCCCTTCCCCTATGGATGACCTGGGAAGAGGAGTGAAGGAAATACTGGAAAAGGCTGACCAATACAACATTCTACCCTCCTACTCTCTCTGGGGCTTTTCTGCAGGAGGGCATCTTGCAGCTTCCTTCGGCACAGAAGAGATCGGAGCGAAAAAGTATGGCCTTCCCTCTCCTTCCACATTGGTCCTGTCCTACCCTGTAGTCACAATGGGAGAACTTGGTCATCCTCTCACAAGGGAGAATCTTCTGGGGAAGAGCCCAAGCGATGACATGATTCGGAAGACCAGCATCGAAAAGCTTGTGACACCCTCCTACCCTCCCACCTTTCTCTGGTGTGGAGACAGTGACGACGTAGTAGACAAGGAAAATACTCTCATGCTTCAGAAAAGCCTTATGGAAAATAGTGTGGAGTGCCGCACCACAATATACCCCGGTATCGGGCACGGAGTGGGCCTAGCTTCTGGCACAGTGGCAGAAGGATGGATTGAGGAGGCTGTAGCTTTCTGGGAGAGCCACTCAGAGAGTTGACTTAGGCCTGGAAGTGATGATCACTATGCCTAATGTGACCAGCACCACTGAAACCATGTATTTTGGCTGGAAAACATTCTCTCCAAGAAGGAGGGAAGCAGCTATTGCTCCTGTAATCGGGTTGACGCACTGGAATACAGCAATCCTGGAAACAGTATTCTCTTTGATGAGGGCTGTCCAGAGATAGAGACAGAGGGAGGATGTAAGGGACAGGAACACTAGGCAAAGGAGGCCATAAAAGCCGCCCCAGCCAATTCTGCCGCCAAGAATAAGGCCAAGAACGAATAGCTCAAAGCCTCCTATGAGAAGGTTATATCCGGACGCAACTACAGGTTTGATATCCTTGGTGATTAAGCGGGAAATATTGGAACCGAAGACAAAGGTGATTATGCTGATCAATTCCAAGCCTTCTCCGAAGAAGGTGAAGCTTTCTCCTTTTCCTCCCCATAAGAAGCATACCAGCACTCCCATGAAGCCGACTATGGCTCCCACAGCCTTCTTCAGTGTCAATCTGTCGTCCGGAAATAGAAGATGGGCGAAGATAGTGGAGAATATTACACCTGTTCCATTAAGGATGGAGCAGTTGATGGAGGCTGCCCGGATCATGGCTATATACTGGAGAGCATAGGCCAGACCTGTCTGGATGGAGCCAAGGAACAGCACGGAGCCATATTCCTTCCTCTTCAGCACAGGAAAGCGCTTTTCAACCACTGTGTCTACAGCAAGGAGAAGGACCCCGGCCACCATGAATCTAATGGCAGCAAAAAGAAGGGTGGAACCTGGGCCAGAAATGGAGAAAAGCTCATATCCCTTCTTTATTACAGGAAAGACAATGCCCCATAGCCCCTGGCAGAAAAAAGCAAGGATAATCATTACCAAAGGTCTGGAAAGAACACTTTTCTTTTCCATATCTATTTACCTCTATGCATAGCAATTGGCTGACACCAGAAGGCGCCAGCCAATTATAGTGTTTTCCTTATCAAAGGACTACGCCGTCCTTAAGGATGGATATTTCGCTATATCCATTGATTTCGTTTTTCGTCTTGATGGTACCGCTGGCTATGGCCTGGATAAGGGAGATGAAGTCATCAAGTACAGTTTCGCTATCTTCAGAAAGGAGACGACCTGCATTGAAGTCAATCCAATTGGCCTTCTTCTCTGCCAGCTGAGGATTGGTTGCAATCTTCACTGTAGGAACTGGAGCTCCAAGTGGAGTTCCTCTACCTGTGGTAAAGAGAATCATATGAGCGCCAGATGCACTCTGGACAGTGGTGGAAACAATGTCGTTACCAGGACCTGTCAAAAGGTTCATGCCCTTTCTTGTGGCCTTCTCTCCATATTTCAGCACACCAGAGACAGGAGCTCTTCCTCCCTTCTGCACACAGCCAAGGCTCTTATCTTCAAGAGTAGTGATTCCACCCATCTTGTTACCTGGGCTTGGATTTTCATAGACTACCTGTCCATGGGAAGTGAAGTAGTGCTTGAAGCCGTTGATCATTGAGACCACGTCCTCAAATACAGCCTCATTTTCAGCTCTGTTCATCAATACCTGCTCAGCACCGAACATTTCAGGAACCTCTGTAAGTATTGCTGTTCCGCCCATGGCCACAAGCTCATTGGTAAATCTTCCTACCAATGGGTTTGCTGTAATGCCGGAGAAACCGTCGGATCCGCCGCACTTCATGCCCACAATAAGCCTGGACATTGGAAGGGCTGTGCGCTGGTCCTTCTTCACGACCTCAGCAAGCTGAGAGAGGATCTTCTTTCCGCTTTCGATTTCATCAGTCTCTTCCTGACAGACCATGAACTTGATTCTCTCTTCATCCACTTCACCGAGCATAGCCTTGAAGGATTCCATGGTATTGTTCTCACAACCAAGACCGATGACCAGTACACCGCCGGCATTTGGATGCTTTACCAGGCCCGCAAGGATCTTTCTTGTGTTCTCATGGTCATCTCCAAGCTGAGAGCAGCCGAAGGGATGGACCCAGGCGTGGACACCGTCCTCAATGCCGAGATTCTCGTTACCCCAGGCTTCAAGAGTCTTTGAAATCTGGTTTACACAACCTACAGTAGGAACAATCCAGATGGAATTCCTGATTCCGATATCTCCATTCTTCCTTTCATATGCCTTGATGGTAGGAATACCGGAGGAAGCATAGCTCTTCTTCTTTGCATCCATCTCAGCCACACAATCCTTGGCATAGGCTGCATCATAGGTATACTCAGCCTCTTCCTTGAGAGCTGTATGTACATTGATGGTGTGGACCCAGTCACCCTTTCGGATTTCACACTTGGCATATCCGATAGGATATCCATACTTCACCACACTCTCCCCTTCCTTGATGTCGAAAAGGGCCACCTTGTGTCCAGCAGGAATGTTGGATCCTGTAGTAAGGGTGATTCCGTCAATTTCCAGGACGCTACCCTGTGGCAAGGACTCGAGAGCCACTGCCACATTGTCACGATCTGTGATTCTGATAAGTTTCTGTGCCATTATTTCTCCAGGAGTGCCTTCATGGCTTCTGTCATGCCCTTGGTCCAGATTGCTTCAAGGTCATCCTTGACCATTTCCTCAAGTCCCTCAACTGTTCTGAGGTCCATTCCCCACCAGCTTTCCATGCCAAGGATTTCGGATGCTACAGTAGCAGCCTTCTTTCCATTGCAGCAGTATTCCCTGGAATAGAGGGAAGCGAACTTCTCAAGAACCTCTGGGGAATCCATGATCTTGTACTCTTCACCATTTCTGTTGCCGATAAGGGCGCCGTTCTCGATTCTCTTTCCTTCGTAGAAGGAGATGAGGGATGCCAGGGAGAATACAAGAACCTTTGGAAGTTTTCCATTCTTCTCCACGTAGCCAAGGAGAGATGGAAGATCTCTTGTCTTGAACTTTGATGTGGAGTTCAGGGAAATGGAGAGAAGAAGGTGGACAATGTAGGGGTTGCGGAATCTGTTGAGGACATCACCTGCATAGGAAGTCAGAAGATCCTTATCTCCATCCATGCTTGGGATGATTTCATTGAAGAGACCTTCATGCATGAACTTGGAGACCAGGTCACTCTTCATGCATTCCTCAACTGTATTGAGGCCTGTCTGGTAAGCTGCCAGGACGCTCATTGTATGGGTGCCGTTAAGGATTCTCACCTTTCTTGTTCTGTAGAAGGTCATATCTGGTGTCCAGACAACGTTAAGTCCAGCCTTGCCTGTAGGAAGCTCATCCTCGTAGCTCTTCTTCTGATATTCGATTGCCCAGAAGAGGAACTTCTCTGCGCTGTCCAGAAGGTTGTCCTGATAGCCAAGTCTCTCGCAGATTCCTGCAGCTTCAGCTCTTGGATATCCGGGAACGATTCTGTCTACAAGAGAGCAGCAGAAGTCACAGGATTCGTCGATCCACTTTGTGAAGTCTTCCTCAAGCTGCCAGTCTGCAGCATGCTGGAGAACATACTTATGGAGCATGATTCCATTCTTGTCGATAAGCTCACAAGGAATGAACACAAGGCCCTTGGACCTGTCTCCACCGAAGGTTACATAACGCCTGTAGAGGAAAGCTGTAATCTTTCCAGGGAAGGAATTCTGAGGCTTGTCATCCTTCTTTACAGATGGATCATAGGCAATACCTGCTTCTGTTGTGTTGGAGAAGATGAATCTCAGGTCAGGATTATCTGCAAGAGCGATATATTCATCGTACTGTGTATATGGATTCAGACATCCACGTACAGATGTAATAGGTCTCAGCTCCTCAACTTCCTTGCCATCCTCGATACCTCTGAGAACAGTTGTATAAAGACCATTCTGAGCGTTGATCATATCACCCATACCTCTCTCAAGAGGCTGTACCATCATTACATCGCCATTGAATCCTGCCTTCTCATTCATCACATCAATCTGATAATCGATGAATGCCCTCAGGAAGTTACCTTCTCCAAACTGAACTGCCTTGATCGGGCGCTGCTTCTTTTCAACTGCTTCAATAATAGTCTTCATTAATAGTCTCCTTTAAATAGGGCACCATGCCCTATTCTCATTTTAGTTTTCGTACTTTTTGCCGTCAACGAAAGAGTCTTGGATATATATTTCATATTCAATCCACTTTTTGTTCTTTTCCATTATCGTATGGAAGTATAGCCAAAATCAGACACTTTTCGGGAAGAAGAAAAGTGGAAGAACCATGGAAAAAGTTAAAAGGCGCACCCCTGAGGATACGCCTTCATGAAAGGATAATTCCCTTCCCTTACTTGTTCATTGCCTCTGATACAGCAACTGCAACTGCGACGGAAGCACCGACCATTGGGTTGTTTCCCATGCCGATGAGTCCCATCATCTCAACGTGTGCAGGAACAGAAGAGGAACCAGCGAACTGAGCATCAGAGTGCATTCTTCCCATTGTATCTGTCATACCGTAGGAAGCAGGACCTGCTGCCATGTTATCTGGATGGAGTGTTCTACCTGTACCGCCACCGCTTGCTACAGAGAAGTACTTCTTGCCGATTTCTGTGCATTCCTTCTTGTATGTACCTGCAACTGGGTGCTGGAATCTTGTCGGGTTGGTTGAGTTACCTGTGATGGATACGTCAACGCCTTCGTGGTGCATGACAGCAACACCTTCTCTGACATCATCTGCACCATAGCAGTTTACAGCAGCTCTCTCTCCTGTGGAGTATGGAGTCTTGGAGAGAACTTCCAGCTTACCTGTGAAGTAGTCGAACTTTGTCTCCACATATGTGAAGCCGTTGATTCTGCTGATGATCTTTGCTGCATCCTTTCCAAGACCGTTGAGGATGACTCTGAGAGGCTCCTTTCTAGCCTTGTTGGCATTCTTTGCAATACCGATGGCGCCTTCAGCAGCTGCGAAGGACTCGTGGCCAGCAAGGAATGCGAAGCACTTTGTCTCATCGGAGAGAAGCATTGCAGCAAGGTTTCCATGTCCAAGGCCAACCTTTCTGTCGTCTGCTACGGAACCAGGAATACAGAAAGCCTGGAGGCCTTCACCAAGAGACTTTGCAACGTCATAGGCTGACTTCTGTCCCTTCTTGATGGCGATTGCTGCACCTGTGATGTAAGCCCAGCATGCATTCTCGAAGCAGATTGGCTGGATGGACTTGACGATTGAATATACGTCTACACCCTTCTCGTCGCAGAGAGCCTTTGCTTCTTCGATGGAAGAGATTCCGTATCCGTTGAGGACACCGTTGATCTTGTCGATACGTCTTTCATAACCTTCAAATAAAGCCA
>JAEDOD010000008.1 GCA_016302165.1 Sphaerochaetaceae bacterium | reverse complement strand
AAGAAATCCATTCCAGAGGCCTATGGTGTGTGATAGAATCCAGAGTTATGGAATATTTGAACGAGAAGGCAATGGTTGCAGAGGCCATGGCCAGATGCTACGCCAAGGGGCTTACTACCACGACCGGTGGAAACATCAGTCTCCGAGTGGGAGATGTGATGCTCATCACTCCCTCCGGAAAAGACAAGTCCAGCCTGAAAAGTGAAGACATAGCTGAAGTGGATATAGCCACAGGAAAAAACCTCACTCCTGAAAAGAAGCTCTCCATAGAGACAGAGATGCATAGACTAATATATGTAAAGAGAGAGGATGCCGTGAGCGTAGTCCACTCCCATCCTGTGTACTGCTGTCTGTTTTCAGCGTCAGATGAGGAGATAGACACCTCCCTCATTGCTGAAAGCTGGTATCTCCTGGATAAGGTGAAGAAGGTGCCTTATGCCCTTATGGGCACCAGGGAATTGGCTGAAAGGGTCTCCGACTACGCCAAGGATGGATATAATGCCCTTCTATTGGAGAACCATGGAGCCTTAAGTGTGGGAAAGAGCACTATCAATGCTTTCGACAGGCTGGAATGCATGGAACAGGCTGCACACCTTACTGTGCTTTCCCGCCTCATCAGAACCAAGGGCATAGATGAAAAGGAAAGAAATAGAATTGCAGAAATGCGATAGGAGTTTTTATGGATAAGAAAAGAATTGATGAAATAAAGGAAAAGGCCTTTGAGATCAGATGCCTGACCATAAATGAGATCGCCTCCTTCGGATCCGGTCATATCGGTGGTGCCATGAGCATTTCAGATCTTCTGGCCCTTCTGTACTTTGATGTAATGAATGTGGATCCAAAGAATCCTGGAAAGGAGGACAGGGACCGTCTGGTGGTCTCCAAGGGACACGCAGGTCCTGCTGTCTACGCTTCTCTGGCCCTAAAAGGATATTTTCCCAAGGAAATGCTTTCAACCTTGAATCAGGGAGGAACAAGTCTTCCATCCCACTGCGATATGCTCAAGACTCCTGGAGTTGACTTTACAGCCGGCTCCCTGGGCCAGGGCTTCTCTGCAGCAGCAGGCATCGCCTGTGGCAACAGGGTGAAGGGAGTTGACGCCTGGACCTTCTCCATTATAGGAGACGGAGAGAGCCAGGAAGGACAGATCTGGGAAGCTGCAGAGTTTGCAGGAGCCCAGAAGCTGGATAGACTTATCGCCTTCGAGGACCTGAACGGCCAGCAGCTTGATGGTTATACAAAAGATATCATTCCTGAGGAGGCTGAGGCTGTAGCATCCCGCTGGACAAGCTTCGGCTGGGATACTGAAGTAGTGGACGGCCATGACGTGGAAGCATTGAAGAATGCCATTGAAAGGGCCAAGGGAATCAAGGGTAAGCCTCACATGATCGTCATGAAGACCAAGAAGAGCTATGGCTATATTCCAGGAGAAGGAATCAAGGCTAACCACTCCATGCCTATTAAGAAGGAAGACGCAGAGAAGGCCATTAGCGCACTGAAGGAAAGGGAGGGCAGATAAAATGAAGAGAGATGCACATGATTTCAGTCATTACAAGGAAGCAGTGATCGGTGCAGCCATCGATATCGCCAAGACAGACGACAGGGTGGTGTTTGTAGATTCAGACCTTTCCTCCTGCATCGGCTCCACTTCCTTCCAGAAGGAGTTTCCTGACAGATTCTTCAATGCAGGCATCGCTGAAGCCAACATGGTGGGAGTGGCTGCAGGTCTATCCAGCGTAGGCCTTGTGCCCTTTATCCATTCCTTCGGCTGCTTCATGTCACGCCGTGACTATGACCAGCTCTTCATTTCCCTTGGCTACACCCATCAGAGAGCCATCTGCATAGGATCCGACCCTGGAATTACAGCCCAGTACAACGGTGGAACCCATATGCCCTTCGAGGATATTGCACTTATGAGGCAGATCCCAGATTTCGTCATTATTGAGCCTAGCGACGCCCAGTCTCTCTATGACCTTACCTGGCAGGTCTACAAGTCTGGAAAGAACGCATATATCAGAACTCCAAGAAAGGGAATCAACTTCCGCTACTCCCTGGAGGATGAAATAAAGCTTGGTAAGGGCATCGAGCTGCTTCAAGGCAAGGACGTGGCAATAGTTGCCACAGGAATTGTAATGGTGGACGCAGCCATGGAAGCCGCTTCCATCCTTAAGGAAAAGGGAATCGATGCAACAGTTGTGGACCTCCACACTGTAAGACCATTGGATACAGAGCTTCTGGATAGAATCGCCAAGCGCTGCGGCAGGGTGCTGGTATGCGAAAACGGCAGATATGCCGGAGGAGTCGGCGAAATGGTTGCCGGATATCTTGTCACCACAAATCCTGTGAAGATGGGCTTTGTGAACGTAGGGGAAAGGTTTGGTGAAGTTGGAAATCTTGCCTACCTGAAGGATGCTTTCGGCTTCACAGGCGAAAGAGTAGCAAAGGCTGCAATGGATCTTCTGGCGTGAAGATAGTTCTTGAGACAATTCCAGTGTGGGATGCATTCAGGGCCTCTGACGAGTGCCCAGTTTGCACACTTATGGAAAAGGCTGAGAAGGATGCCTTATCCTACTACCTTTCCTCAGCCATCATGACACCTGAAGTTAGGGTGGAGACCAACGAAAATGGATTCTGCCCTTATCACTTCATTCTTCTTTCCAAGGAGGGAAAGCCTCAGAGCCTTGCCCTTCTTATGGATACATACTACGGAAAGGACCAGGAAATCTTTTCTCCTTACTTCACTTCCATAAAGAAGGCTGGAAATGCAAGAAAGGCCCTTAAGGCTGCAGAAGGCTTCCGTTCTGCCTTGTCAGAAAGGGAGAAGGGGTGCCTCATCTGCTCCCGTATGAAGGACAGGGAGGACCGTTATCTCTATACCATAGCATCCCTCTGGAATGAGGACAGCGCCTTCCGTTCCTTCTTCAATTCCTCAAAGGGGCTATGTATGCACCACACAGCCCTGCTGTCAGAGAACAGGGGAGAGCCTCTCTCAGGTCCTTCACTCCTTTCTTTCCTTCAGGATCTTTTCTCTCTTCTGGAAAGGAATCTGGAGAGAGTAAGGAAGGATGACTGGTGGATGACTCAGAAGTATAAGAGCGAGAATAAGGATAAACCTTGGAACGGAGCTGAGGATGCCCACAAAAGGGCTGTGGAGAAGGTGGTGGGAAAGGCCAGGGTCCTGGATCCTGTAAAAGGAAAGAAGAGCAGAATCTAGCTTTCCTTCCTTGTCTTTCTGGTCCTTTTCTTCCTTATGTCCAGTAGAAGCTGGTCGGAGTCCTTCTTGTCTTCTATCAGGCAGCGCTTCAGAAGATTTTCGCTGAAATCCTCCTTGTTGATGTGGAGATATTCCAGGTATTCCTTCTCGAATCTGTAGACCAGGATGTAGTCCTTATCCTCCAGCATGGAGAAGGCCAGGGTCAGTACCGGCTTTTTCTCTATATGGAAATGCTGGGCCTTGTCTTTTTCGCTTTGCGTCAGATAAGTGGAGGACCAGAAGACGGCAAGAAGTACGGAGCCATCCTCCTCCACCAGAATATCTGTGGAATTGATATCTATATCTATTTTGCAGGAGGGAGAGAAGTGACGGGAAAGATTGACGGCAATCCTATGGCTTACTGTGGATTTCCGTCTATGCTTCTCCTCTTCTCCATAGGTGGAGAAGTAGTCCAGCATGGCCTTACGGAAGGCAGAGAAGATTTCAATCTTTTCCAGTGCTCCAGACATCTTACTCTTCGTCGTCCTCGAATCTTACCACCACATCCATGGCGCTGACCTTTGAAATGGTCTGGAAGACAGAGCATTCCTCTGCTGTCTTCTTCACCAGCATTTCAAATTCATCCTTGTCACTTATGCCCTTTCCTACTATTTCAAGGGAAGTGTGCTCAAGGGTGGTAGGCACTACAGTACGCTTAATTCCATTGGCTGTAATGGAAACTTCCTTCCATTCCCCTTTTCTCTCCATGGAGGCCAGAGTGGAGTAGAAGCAGCCTGCCAGAGCTCCCATCAGATATTCGTAGGGGCCTGAGCCATCCTTGTATTCATGCTTTGTTCCATCAGGAGTGATGAAGAATCTCTCCTTTTCCGTAAAGTGTCCTGTTGCTGTTCTGATCATATGGAAATTATGGCTTCTGTCTTTTCTTTTGGCTAGTGGGAAAGGTCAACTATCCACACTGACGGCCATATATTCCCACTATGAAGAGAAAGTCTGTATCAAGTTTTGGGGTGGCTGCTGTAAACAAAAAACTCCGGAGCGTGGCTCCGGAGAGATGTTACTTTGTTGTTCTCTTCTTCTCGTCGATAAGAAGTCCAAGCTCCTCAAGCTGCTTGTCTTCAACCCAGTTAGGAGAGTTGTCCATTGGTGAGGAGGCTGCGGTTCCCTTGGGGAAGGCTATGACCTCCTTGATGGAGCTCTGACCTGCAAGGATCATGCACAGTCTGTCCACTCCAGGAGCGATTCCTCCGTGTGGAGGTGGGGAGAACTTGAAGGCATCAAGAAGGAATCCGAACTTCTGCTGTGCCACATCGTCTGGGATGTTGCAGATTCTGAAGATTCTCTTCTGAAGCTCGATGTCGTGGATTCTTATGGAACCGGAAGCAAGCTCGTAGCCGTTGAGGACCAGGTCATACAGGTCTCCCTTCACTGAGCCTGGATCTGACTCAAGGGTATCCAGATATTCTACCTGAGGCATGCTGAACATGTGGTGTGCAGCTTCCCAGTGTCCTTCGTCCTCGTTGTATTCGAAGAGAGGGAAGTCGATGATCCAGCAGAAGGCGAAGCCTGGCTGGATGAGATTAAGGTCAGAAGCCAGCTTACGGCGGATTGCATCCATACTGTTGCAGCACTTCTTCCAGTTGTCCAGGGCGACCATAAGGATCATGTCGCCGCTCTTGGCTCCTGTTTCCTCCAATACCACCTTCTCGTTTCCGGCAAAATACTTTGAGACACCGCCATTAAGTGTCTCTCCGTCCACCTTCATCCAGCAGAGACCCTTTGCTCCGTAGATCTTGGCTGCATCCTCCAGCTCTGTGATGTACTTTCTGGTGAAGTCCTTGCCTTCTGTCTTTGGAGCGACCAGATACTTGATGAATCCATTATTGTTGAGAGTGTCCTGGAAGAGACCGAAGGTGGAGACCTTTGCAAAAGGTGCTGCATCATGGATCTCAAGGCCATACCTTAAATCCGGCTTGTCACAGCCATAGGTATTCATGGCTTCATGGTATGTAAGCCTTCTGAATGTATGAGGAAGCTCGATATCCATCACATCCTTGAAGACATAACCGAAAAGGTCCTCCATCAGAGCCAGTACATCGTCTCTCTTTACAAAGCTCATCTCAACGTCCAGCTGAGTGAACTCCAGCTGTCTGTCTCCTCTTGGGTCCTCGTCACGGTAGCATCTTGCAATCTGGAAATATTTGTCGAAGCCGGAGACCATAAGGATCTGCTTATAAAGCTGAGGTGACTGTGGAAGGGCAAAGAACTTTCCAGGATAGATTCTTGATGGAACCAGGAAGTCTCTTGCACCCTCGGGAGTGCTTCTGATAAGGGTAGGTGTCTCGATTTCATAGAAATCTGTCTTGTAGAAGTATTCCCTTATGGACCTTACAACTTCATGGCGAAGTCTGATCCTGTCCTGCATGCCCTTGCATCTCAGGTCCAGGAACCTGTACTTCAATCTCAGGTCCTCCCTGGCATTGTTCTCGTCTTCAATCATGAAGGGCAGGGTGGCACACTGGCTGAGAATCTGGATATCTTCTGCCTTGATCTCTATTTCACCTGTAGCCATGTCGCCATTGATCATGGAGTCAGGTCTTCTTCTTACTTTTCCCTTTACCGCAATGCAGTACTCAAGCTTAAGTTCCTGGGCCTTCTTCTGGAGTTCAGGTGATGCGTCGTCATCTACGACCACCTGGGTCTGGCCATATCTGTCGCGGAGGTTGATGAAATGGATGGCGCCATGGTTTCTGTCGCTGTGGACCCATCCGTTGAGGATGACAGTCTTTCCTTCGTCACTTGCCCTGAGGGCTCCGCAGGTGACTGTCCTCTGCATGAAAGCTTCTTCCATAAAAGTATCTCCTTGGAGTAAGGAAATATTATCACTCATCGCCTGTTATGGCTATAAGCGCCGGACCCAATTGCCTGTGGAAAGAAAACTCCTCCAGGCGTGGTCAGCCATGGAGGAGAAAATATAGGATGGCATCAAGCCCTTGCTGCATGCACTCTTCCTGAAGTGGAACGGAGCCTGATCTTCGTGGAGCCGTCACCCCAGGTGTATTGGTCTCCGATTACGGAGGAGGGGAAGTCGCACTGGACACGGCCTGAAGTGGAGGAGGCTGTCATCAGGAAGCCTGTGGTGGCTTCTCCCAGGTTCAGCTTCACCCCGCCGGAGGATGAGACGGCATCTATTGAGCTGCACTTTCCCTCTACAGTAAGCTCAACCTTGCCGGAGGCGGAGAGTGTGTTGATCCTTTCTGTGTCCTTGACAGCGATATTGAGGCTTCCGGAAGCGCTTTTTGCATCTAGTGTTGTGAGAGATTCGCTTATGTTGGTTTTGATGGAACCTGAGGCTGTCTCGGCCTTGAAGCTTACTCCTGCCTTCATGTCGGCATCAATCTTTCCTGATGCGCTTTTTAGGCTTGTGTTTCCTACCACCTTCATTTCGTCCAGCACTATGTCTCCCGAAGTAGACTCTATGTTCACGTCCATTACAGAAAGCTCTGAGATGTAGACAGAAGAGGAGGTTGCCTTCACGTCCACTATTCTCAGGTCAGTTTCTCTGGGGACCATCACTTCCAGGTCCTTCTTGAATAGAAGAGGAAGAAGCCACACCCCTTTTGCTGTATCTTCGATCGTAAGGTTCCCGTCCTGGTTCCTGACCCTCATCTTTGTCCTGGATGTAAGGGTGGTGTCGCTTTTCTCCTTTACGACTATGTCTTCCCCGTCCCAAGGTGTTATGGAGACCTTTCCCACTCTCCAGTCTATGTCTATGCTTTCCACCTTTTCAGTAATGATTTCTTCGTTCATGATGTAGTTTTCCTCGTCTCCCAGGGCATGAGAGATTCTGCTCCCCACTATCGAGCAGCCGGATAAGGCCACCGACAGGATGAGGAGCAGAGTAAGCGAGAACATTGTTCTCTTCATATATAGCTCCGTTACAGATTCAGATTACTTGGTTTCGTCCTTGAAGCGAGCGTCCCATTCCTTTTCCTTGTCGAAGACGTCGTTCTCCATTTTCTCCACCTTTCTCTTCAGTTCTTCATATTCCTTTTCCAGGTCTGCGTCAGACTTCTCCCTGAAGGAGGCATCCTCTGCGCCAGAGGAGCGGAAGCTCCTTCCTCTCCTTCCTGTGTATGCATAATCTGAGGAATAGGAAGTGTCGCTATCGTCAATGATATCTGCCTTTGTCTGCTCTGGAAGTATGATGGCAATTGCCAGATATACCAGAAGTGCAGGGAAGAATGCTGTGAAGATGAATAGGAGGAACACCACAAGTCTGGTGATGTCAGGAGGGAAGCCCCTCCATTCTGCCAGTCCTGTTGCCACTCCCAATACCTGTCCCCTTGGGGACCTTGTCCACCTTTTTGTCCTGATTGCCATTTTCTTTATCCCTAAATCCTTGTTTCGTCAGTTTTTCTTGTTTTTCATGATGGAGTCCAGATTCTTAAGTCTCTCATCAAGGTCTGCCATTCCTTTCTCCAGCTCTTCCCTGGTCATTCTTCTTTCTCCACTGTTCTGGGAAGGGCTGTCCTCATCTATGTCCTCCATTGAGGAGTAGGTTCCAGGGCGGTAGCCCCTGGCCATCTCCTCACTGCGGAGAGTGGCATTGATCTTCATCTTCTGCCTCTTGGTCTTCTCCTTTTCACTGATGTATGTGACGGCGATGATGAAGGTGAAGATTGTTGCCAAAATCAGTACTGCGGTCATTTCTCAATTCCCTTTTCTTTCTTTATTCTTTCGATCTCCATTTCGATCTCTTCGTTCTTCTCCATTTCACTGAACTTCTCTTCAGCGCTCTTCTCTCCCTTTTCTGCAGAGAGGTTGGTGTAGGCGTTCATTCTGTTGATCCTGTTCTCCATCTCTTCGAAGCGGGCGTTAAGGTTTACGGAGGAGTCTCTTCTTTCCTGGGCTCTTGCCTGTTCCCTCTGGAGAGTCTGGAGCTTATCCTTGGCTGCCTTGATCTTGTCGTCGAGAGTTGAGATCTCCTCTTTGCTCTCTTCGATGGCTTTTCTCAGGCTGTCCAGGTTTGCTCTGATCCTGTCGTAGGCTTCAGAAGCATGCTTCTTCTCAATAAGGGCTTCCCTGGCCATATCGTCCTTGCCCTTCTCGATGGCAAGCTCAGCTCTCTGCTGCCATCTCTCGACGGTAGCCTTGGCCTCTTCCATCTTCTTCTCCACCCTGATGGCCTCAGCCATTCTTGCTGCTGTGGTGGTCTTAAGGTCGATGACAGTGTCTTCCATTTCACCGATCATAAGGCGAAGCATCTTCTCCGGATCCTCTGCCTTATCCAGAAGGGAATTGATGTTTGAATTTACGATGTCTTTAAATCTGGTAAAAATACTCATTTTTATTTTTCTCCTTGTGACAATCTAAATGAAAACATCGTGCCAATTTTCTGCAAAATACTTTAGCACAAGTAAATAGATGTATTCAATATAAAAACATGTGTTTAGATTTTATAATTAACACTGGTATTTTTGACCAATTATGGTAACATTCGCCCATGAACAACTACAGAATACCTCCGGTACAGAGCATCGGAGAAAGCGAAGAGTACCTGAAGTTCCAGGATAAATTGGCTGACGTGGCCAAGATTGATAGGCCCGTGCTTATCGTAGGGGAGAGGGGGACTGGAAAGGAAGTTGCCGCCCGCCGTATCCACTATATGTCAGGACGTTGGGACGGCCCCCTGGTTGCTGTCAACTGCGCTTCCCTTCCCCAGAGCCTTATCGAATCCGAACTGTTCGGCGTGGAGAAAGGCGCCTTCACAGGAGCTGTAGCGACCAGGAAGGGAAGGTTTGAGGAAGCTGAAGGGGGAACCCTCTTTCTGGATGAAATAGGCTTGGTCCCCATGTCTGTACAAGAAAAGCTTTTGAGAGTAGTTGAATATGGCACCTATGAGCGCCTGGGCTCTTCAGACACCAAGGTGGCCAATGTCCGCATAGTAGGTGCCACCAATGCAGACCTTGGAGAGCTGTGCCGGGAGGGAAAGTTCAAGGAAGACCTTCTGGATAGACTGAGCTTCGATGTGCTCTTTGTGCCACCCTTAAGATATAGAGGTGAAGATATTCTTCTTCTTGCCCACAGCTTTGCCGTACGTATGGCCACGGAGCTGGGTGTGGATGATATTCCTGTATTTACAGAGGAAGTGGAGAAGAAGCTTCTTGAATACTCCTGGCCTGGAAATGTAAGAGAGCTGAAGAATGTGGTTGAAAGGGCTGTCTACAGGGCAAAGGGTGGATTGATAGAGGATGTAGACACAGACCCCTTCCATAATCCATACAAGGAGGAAAGGAAGGAGGAGGCACCTGCCTTTACAGATCCCTTCTCCTCCTACTCTCTTCCGGACCTGGAAAAGGCCCATGAGGATCTGGACATCTCCTTTCTCAGGAGGGCCCTTGAGAAAAGCGAAGGCAACCAGAGGAAGGCTGCAGAGGAAATGTCCATCAGCTACGACAGTTTCCGTGGCCTATACCGCAAATATCGTGAGCACTTGAAGCCAAGGAGTGAAAAATAGTTTAGTATTGAGCCATGGGAACTTTATATATGGTGGGAACCCCCATCGGAAACCTTGAAGATATAACGGTCAGAGCTCTAAGGATATTGAAGGAAGTTGACGTGATCGCCTGCGAAGACACCCGTCATACTTCCCTTCTCCTTTCCCGTTACGACATAAAGAAAAGGCTTATTGCCTGCCATTCCTACAACGAAGAGGAAAGCGCCAAGGGAATAATCTCCCTTCTTGACCAGAACCTTAACGTGGCCTACTGCTCAGACGCAGGAACTCCTGGAGTCTCGGATCCTGGAGCAAGGCTGGTGGAGAGAGTGAGAAGGGAAAGCGACCACCCTGTGGTGCCTATTCCTGGAGCCAGCGCTGCTGTGACGTTGGTCTCTGCGGCAGGGAGAATTGGAAAGAGCTTTCTCTTTGAAGGCTTTTTGTCTCCAAAGAAGGGGAGAAGGCAGAAAAGGCTGGAGGAGCTTGTGGCGAGAGGAGACGCCTTCATCATCTACGAGTCTCCCTTCAGGGTGTTGAAGACACTGGAGGAGATAGCATCTTCCGGCAAGGTTGAAAGAGTAGTGGTGGGACGGGAGCTTACCAAGGCCCATGAAGAGATCATTGCCCTCTCTCCAGAGGAAATGGTGGAGAACTTCAGGGCAAGAGACGCCATAAAGGGCGAATTTGCTATCATTGTGGTACCAGGCGGCGGAAGGGAAGATGCTGACGATAAAGAAGATTAAATCCCTAAAGCCAAGGGTGAGGGTGAGGAAGCTTGGAGGAATCTTCCATGAAGCTTATTCCGGAGTCCAGTATGGCTCTGACTATCTTTCCTCATGCCTGTCCCTTCTTCTTTCAGAAGATCTGCTGGAGGAGAAGGACAGAAAAGACATTCTCCTTTTCTTCAATAATGGAAGGGAAGGCTGGGAGGATATATATTACAGGACCCTCTATATTCTGGGGGAGGCTCCTGCAGATTGGGATAGAAGAACCGAAAGCGGAGACACTGACTGGGGAAAGAGGGAAGTATGGGAACACTACCTTTTTCTTGACCATTTGCGCTCTCCCTATAATGTGGGCTCTGTGTTCCGCTCCGCTGAAAGCTTCGGAGTGAAGAGGATCCTTGTTTCTCCCGGAAACGCAGATCCTATGCATCCCCGATCCCTTCGTACCAGTAGAGGCGCTGTGGAGGGAGTCGACTGGGCCTGGTGTGACATCTCTTCAATCCCTGAGGACATTCCGGTCTTTGCCTTGGAGACGGGAGGTGAAGACCTATGGGACTTTTCTTTCCCCAAGACGGGAATCTGCATAATAGGCAGCGAGGAGAGCGGAGTCTCAAGAGAAGCTCTGGAGCGGGCTGAAAGGTCATTGGGAAGGGTGTCTATCGCCCAATATGGGGCTAAAGGCTCCATAAATGTAGCTTCTGCTACAGCAATACTCTTGGAACATTGGATTGAAAAGGAGAGACGTGTTGGAAAGGGAGAACTTCAGAAGTAGATTGGGCTTTATACTTGTAAGTGCAGGCTGTGCAATCGGAATCGGAAACGTATGGAAGTTTCCATGGCTGGTGGGGGAAAACGGGGGCGGCCTCTTTGTTCTTCTCTACCTATTGTTCCTTGCCATCATGGGAATTCCTGTAATGGCCATGGAGCTGGCTGTAGGAAGAAGTAGCCGGAAAAGCGGAGCCAGGGGTTTTATGGCTCTGGAGAGAAAAGGTGAGAAGTGGCACTGGATAGGTTATATGGCCATAGTAGGCTGCTACATCCTCATGATGTTCTACACTTCCGTCTGCGGCTGGATGCTCTCCTATTTCTGGAAGTTCCTTACTGGCGCCTTCTCTTCCTCCGCCACTCAGAGTGAAGTCAGCGCTGCCTTTTCATCCATGCTTTCCTCTCCTCTTGAAAGCGTGGTCTTTATGGTCATATCTGTCCTCATTGGAATCGGAGTGTGCTCTTTGGGACTTAAAAATGGAGTGGAGAGGATTACAAAAGTGATGATGACGGGCCTATTGGCACTGATAGTGGTCCTGGCAATCCATTCCTTCTCCCTTCCAGGAGCCATGGAAGGCCTGGAGTTCTATCTTCTTCCTTCCCTGGATAGAATCAGGGATAAGGGAATGATGAGTGTGGTGGTGGCAGCCATGAACCAGGCCTTCTTCACACTTTCTTTGGGAATTTGTGCCATGGAGATCTTTGGCACCTACATGTCGAAAGAGAATACTCTCGTTTCAGAAAGCCTTCGCATTGCTCTTCTGGATACCTTTGTGGCCATAGTCTCAGGCCTCATCATCTTTCCTTCCTGCTTCAGCTACAGCATTGCGCCCGACAGCGGTCCATCCCTTATCTTCATCACTCTGCCCAACGTGTTCATCAACATGAAGGGAGGAAGGGTTTGGGGTACGCTGTTCTTCGCCTTCATGTCCTTTGCGTCCCTAAGCACTGTAATTGCTGTGTTTGAGAATATTGTGGCGTCCTTTATGGATAACTTTGGCTGGGAAAGGAAGAAAAGCGTCGGTGTGAACTGTGTGCTGCTTCTCCTTCTTTCCCTGCCCTGCGCATTGGAGAACAATATCCTTAAGGGAACCACAATGCTAGGAGGAAAAGGGATTCTTGATTCCCTGGATTTCCTGGTGTCCAACATAATTCTTCCCCTAGGCTCCATATTGATAGTGCTCTTTTCCGTCTATTCCTGCTCCTGGGGACTCAAGGGAGCAATGGAAGAGATAAATACAGGGCGGGGCATAAAGATAAAGAACACCAAGGCTCTGAAAATCTACCTTGGCGTGGTGCTTCCCCTCCTGATACTGACGGTAGGAATATTGGCCCTATTGTAGTCAGCGCTGACTCTGGCTGCTTCTCCAGAGATCTCTCAGCTGGTCCTCGATGAGCCTATTGAAGGTTCCATTTCTGTAGTTGCCCTTTCTGTCCCTTTCTCCGCTTTCCAGACCTGAGAGGATGGAAAGGCCCTCGTCTATGCTGGAAATGGCCCAGATATGGAATCTTTTCTCCTCCACAGCCTTCTCCACAGAGTAGGGGAGGATTAGGGAAGACTTGTTCTGATAAGGAATTATCACTCCCTGGGTTCCTGTAAGGCCACAGGTTCTGCATGCGTTGTAGAAGCCCTGGATCTTTTCGTTGATTCCTCCCACCGGCTGCAGCTCTCCCATCTGGTTAACGCTTCCTGTAACAGCAATGTCCTGCCTGACAGGAAAACAGCCTATGGCTGAAAGGAGGGCATAGAGCTCTGCAGAGGAGGCGCTGTCTCCATCGATGCTGCCATAGTTCTGCTCGAAGCAGATTCCTGCGTACAGGGACAGGGGGAAGGACTGGGCATAGCGGTGTCTGAGGTAGCCTTCCAGGATCAGAAGACCTTTGTCGTGGATGTTGCCGCTGAGTCCTGCCTCATGCTCGATATTGATGATGCCTTCCGTTCCGGGAGCCACAGTTGCGCTGATGACGCAGGGAGTACCGAAGGCTGTAAGGCCTCTGTCCATGACTGCAAGGCCATTGACGACTCCAATCTTCTCTCCCTCCAGGGACATCACCATGGTTCCATCCTTGATTTCACTGTTGATGTGCTCCTCTGTCATGGAGCTGAACCAGTCCCTCTTCTCCAGGGCCCGGCGGACGCTCTCTCCGTCGATTTCCTTCTTTCCCTTCTCCCTGGCCTCCACGTCAGCTTCTTCCAGAAGGTCTCCCAGAAGAGAGAGCTGGGTGGTGAGCCTCTGTCTATCTTCAGCAAGGAAGGATGAGTATCTGAGAATCTCCCTGTATGCGCTGTCACTCTGACTGAGGAGCTTCTCTCCGCTTTTCTTAAGGTAGCTTACAGTTCCATTGATGTTCTTTTCGTTTCTCTCCATGGAGTAGTCGAACTGGGGAGAAAGCTTAAAGAAGCGCAGGAAGTTGTCATCCTCGTCAGAGAGCTTATCATAGATATCTTCTGTTCCTATAAGTATTACTTTGGTCAGTATAGGAATTGGGTAAGCCCTTATTGAAGACATCATCTCTCCCTGGACAGCTGTACTGAAGAGGCTTCTTTCCGTCATTTCCAGGTAACGCTTGAGAGTGGTCCATAGCTCTTCGTTTCCCACTATCTCTCCTGCGTCCAGCACCAGAAAGCCTCCGGAGGCTATCTGATAGCTTCCGCTACGGATGGAAAGGTGGGGCGGAAGGCCCTTCTCCACATAGCCGAAAAGGCTTTCCCTGGAAGGATGGGATTCTATTACCAGGGGGCGCCTAGTGGAACGGGAGCGGTCCAGGATTATGTTGATTTTCCAATTCGCCGGGTCGTCTCCATGTTCAGTGAGGGCATCAAGGAATTTCTGTAGTCTAGGCTCCTTCCACTTTTTCTTCAGAGAGTCCAGCAGCGTCCTGTCCTGTTTCAGATTATCCAGGTCCTTCTGGAATTCCCTTGCCTTTCCCTTTTCCACAGTTATGCACACCGGACACTCCGGGTGGCTGAAGTTATGGGCGTAGAAGGCATCTGAAAGGTGGGAGATGTCGCCTTCGATTCTGGCAACCTCCTCCTTCAGGGCTGTAAGCCTTCCCGATCCTTCATCTCCGGAAATGAAGATGTTGTATCCTGGCCTGGACATTGATAGCCCCAGGCGAAGCATTCCCATGGCCTTCTCCTGCCCGATTATCTGATAGGACGGAGAGACAGAAGAGAAGGAATAATCATCAAATCCAAGTTCTATATCTTTTTTCTCAATTTCAAGTGACACGGGAAAATAATAGGAAGTGGACTGTATTTGGTCAAATACCTTATAATCCTCTCATGACACTATATGAGTATTCCACACATCTTTCTTCCCTTCTCGACATATCATCCTTTCCAGACATCAGCCTCAATGGGGTCCAGATAGGGGCTGAGGACAGAGAACTGAAGAAGGTGGCTTTTGCTGTGGACGCTTCCCTCCATTCAATCAGGGAGGCCGTCAAGGAGAAGGCAGATATCCTTGTAGTACACCACGGCCTTTTCTGGGGCCACCCCATTGCCATTGACGGAGACCACTACAGAAGGGTGAAGGAAGCTATTGAAGGCGGCCTGATGCTTTACGCAGCCCATATTCCTCTTGATGCCCATCCTCTATATGGAAATAACGCAATGATCGCCTCCATTCTTTCCCTGGAGGAAAAGGAAGGCTTCGGGGAATGGAAAGGAAAGACCATCGGCGTCAAGGGAATGCTTCCGAAAGAAATGGATGCTGATGAGATTGCAACAGCCCTCGGCTTTACTGGGCCTGGACTACGGATGATTGACGTAGGAAAGAAAAGCTTCAGAAGTGTTGCCATCGTTTCAGGCGCCGGAAGCAGTGATGTGGAGGACGCTATCAAGGCTGGAGTGGACCTTTTCATTACAGGAGAAATCAAGCATGACGTATATTGGAGCGCTGTGGAGTCAGGACTAAGCGTCCTTGCAGGAGGCCACTACAGAAGCGAAGTCTTCGGTGTCTCTGCCCTTAAGGAATATACAAACCATTTAGGTATAGACACAGTCTTCATTGAAGGAGATACAGGACTATGAGAGAAAGAAGAATATCCCGTTTCCTTCCCTTCCTTCTCTCTCTTGCCATTATTGTCCTGGACCAGGTGACCAAGGCATGGATAGTCAAGACAATTCCTGAGAATACCATAGGTTATTCCTTCTTTTCGGATTTTCTCTGGATTGTCCACGTGCGTAATACAGCCATAGCCTTCTCCATGGGAGACAGCCTCCCCATTGCTGTGAAATACATCTTCTTCATCGGCCTCCCTCTCCTTCTGATGGTGGCCTTGGGATACCTGGTGGTGTCCAGGAAGATGGATAAGGAGATTACAGCTCTTCAAAGATGGTGCCTGGGAGGAATCATCGGAGGAGGAGTGGGAAACCTGATAGACAGAGTCTTCCGGGAGCTAAGGGTGGTGGACTGGATCAGCGTCAAGTTCTATGGCCTCTTCGGAATGGAAAGGTTTCCTACCTGGAATGTGGGGGACGCGGCAGTGGTGGTTTCCGTGATACTGCTTCTCATCTCCATTGTCATTGAAGAGTATGGAAAGGGAAGAAGTAAAGGAGTAGAATGAAAGAATGGGTGAAAAAAAGATTAACAAATGGGTGTTCATGCTTCTTGCTACACTCTTCAATCTTGTTCTTGTAATCGGAATATTCATTGCACTTGTTGTAATATCTACACTTGTCTGCAATGCCCTCTCCCTTTCCGGAACAGTGGTTCTCTATGCTTCCCTTGCCTCCATGGTGCTATCCTTCGTGCTGTCCTTCGTCATATATAATAAGGTAATGAAGTGGGCATTGAAGAAGTGGAATCTGGAAGAGGAATTCACAAGGAGACGCTAGGCCATGAGATTCCAGCCTCTATCGAGAATCAGGGAAGCCTATTGGTATGCATTCAATGACGAGCCAATCGCCACCAGAGGTGCATTGAAGCTCTGTGATCCTGCATACCTTCTTCCTGAGGAATCTCCTGACGGGCTCTGGCACATGTTCGCCCATACCTGGATAGGTCTGGAGCACTTCACCTCCACTTCCGGCCTGGAATGGAAGAGAGGCAGGCTTATGTTCTGCCGTGCCCATTCCCCATTCATCTTCCGTGAAGGAGGAACCTATTGGCTCTTCTATGAAATCCATGACCGCATGAGCCTGAGAAAGAACAGTGACGATAGTCTTTCCGCCTCCAGATTCATGGTCACCACCTCAAATGACCTTATTCTCTGGTCCAAGCCTAAGCTGGTGTTGGACTCCACGAAGATTACTAGGGCCCAATACAAGGAAGGAAAGGTCAGGATATCCAGACCCCAGATTGTGGACTGGAAGGGAAGGTACAGACTCTACTTCGGAGCTGGTGAGACAAGGATGTATGATACAAGGCAGAAGACCACAGCCCGTCTTATGTATGCAGAGTCTGATTTCCTGGATAAGGAGTGGAGGGTCAATCCTGAGCCTATCCTTGAAATAGAGCCAGACTCCAGATGGCGGAATCTTGCTGTGGGCTCAGTCCGCATCGTTCCCTGCTCTGATGGCCTTGCAGCCTTCGAATGCGCTTACTACTACGACAGGAAGAAGAACAAGTCTTCCTCCGCTGTGCTGCTTCTTACTTCCCAGGACGGCATTTCCTGGAAGGATGAGAAGGTAATACAGGAGAGTCCGGAGGAAGGGTGGGCCGGAAGATACATCACCAGCGTTGACGTAAGATTCAAGGAAGGGGAGAACACCTGGTACTGCTACTACTCTGCAAACGGCTATAGTATGAAGAATGGAAGACGGTCCGTAAAGGAATCCCTAGGTCTTCTCCTTGGAGCTGATACAGTCCCCCAGCCATAAAAGTGGCAATTTATACACCTCCCCAAGCCTCCAGAAATGGAGGATTATTTCATCATGGCAGTACGGAGAAACAAGGACAAGGAAATCGAGGATCTTAAGGCGAGGAACGAATATCTGGAGAATAAGACCAGAATATTCTCCTCCTGGCAGAATCTCGGTAGAAGGGAGAAGACCTCTCTTTCACTCCTTTGGGTCTTTTCCCTGGTTCTTGTTGTTCTGGCTGTCACTCTAGCCTTTCTTAAGGTGACTATGGCTTCAGAGAAGGAGACAGATTGGCAGAAATACTCTTCCATGGTTGATGGAAGACGGTGGAAAGCCTCCCAAAATGACCACATAGAAAAACTGCAGGTCTATTTTCCTACCTTTGACGGCACTGTCACCACATTTTCCACATCATCCTCCGTAGAGCTTATTCTTTGCGGCTCTGAGGGGGATGAGTGGTTTCTCTCCTTCTTTCTAAGGGAGGGAAGAATGGTTTCCTTTCTAGGTTCCAGACCTATATATCTCAGATACACAGAGTCCAGCCTGGGCACAGGGCGCACCCTCTCCCTTATGGTGGGAGAAGATAAGATAGTGCTGAAGGAAGTGAAGTAGCTACTTTCTCTCCAGGCTGGCCTTTATGAGACCTGAGAAGCATGGATGAGGTCTCTGGGGCCTAGACTTGAACTCAGGATGGAACTGTACGGCAATGAAGAAGGGATGGGAAGGAATCTCCACGGCCTCCACTAGCTTTCCGTCGGGGCTGGTGCCTGAAAGGACCATGCCGGAACGGGAGAAAAGCTCCCTGTAGTCATTATTGAATTCATATCTATGTCTATGGCGCTCGCTGATAAGCTCTTCTCCATAGAGCTTACGGAGAAGGGAATCCTCCTTTGTTACGCAAGGATATGCTCCCAGTCTCATGGTTCCGCCCTTCTTCACTCCTCTCTGGTCAGGCATGATATCTATGACGCTGTCCTTTCCTTCAGGAAGGAACTCAGAGGAGTTGGCTTCCTTCAGGCCCAGCACATTTCTTGCAAATTCGATGACAGCGACCTGCATTCCAAGACAGATTCCCAAGAATGGGATATTGTGCTCCCTGGCCCATTTTACAGTAGTGATCTTTCCTTCAACTCCTCTATAACCAAAGCCTCCCGGGACAAGGATGCCGTCAACGTCCTGAAAGATTTCCTCTGCGCTTTTCTCGTCCACAGTTTCGCTGTCTACCCACTTGATGTTGCACTTGGCTCCCAGGTTCCAGGAAGCGTGCTTCAGGGCTTCCATTACAGATAGATATGCGTCGTGAAGCTCCATGTATTTTCCGACTACAGCAATGGTGACGCTTCTTTCCGCGTTGTGGATACGGTCCACCATTTCTTTCCATTCCGTAAGGTCAATGGGCCTCTCTGGAAGGGAGAGAAGCTTTACTGCAACCTCATCCAGTCCTTCCTTGTGGAGCATAAGCGGGGCTTCGTAAAGTACAGGTACTGTCTTGTTTTCTATGACACACTCCCTCTTCACGTTACAGAACAGGGAGATCTTCTCCTTTATGGACTCCTCGATGGGCTCGTCGCTTCTCATGACTATGATGTCTGGGAAGATACCTGTATTCATCAGCTCCTTCACGGAGTGCTGGGCAGGCTTGGATTTATGCTCTCCTGAAGCGTAGAGGTATGGAACCAGGACCACGTGGATGTATAGGCAGTTCTGAGGGCCCACTTCGTGGCCGATCTGCCTGATGGCCTCAAGAAAAGGCTGGGATTCGATATCTCCCGTGGTTCCGCCGATTTCTGTAATCACGATATCTGCACCGCTGGTCTCGCCGCAGGAGTATATGAAGGATTTTATTTCATCAGTCACGTGGGGGATTATCTGGACAGTGCGGCCAAGGTACTCTCCGTTTCTCTCCTTTTCCAGTACATTCCAATATACCTTTCCGCTGGTAAGGTTGGAGAATCTAGACAGGTCCTCGTCGATGAATCTTTCGTAGTGGCCCAGGTCCAGGTCCGTCTCTGCTCCGTCATCTGTGACGAACACCTCTCCATGCTGCAGAGGAGACATGGTTCCCGGGTCTACATTCATGTATGGGTCCAGCTTCTGGGACGCAACCTTGAATCCCCTTGCCTTCAATAGTCTTCCAAGACTGGCAGCTGTGATTCCCTTGCCTAGTCCTGACACCACTCCACCTGTGACGAAGATGTGTTTAGCCACTTTTACCTCCAAAAAAAATGAGACACCAGCCGATGGTGCCTCCTTAGACCGGGACGCTGAGGGTGAAAGTCCCCTCAAAAGAGCAGAACTGCTCTTTTCTGGACAACTTCAACATCCTTCCCAGCGTTCCTTTCATAACCGATTCCAAAAAAAATATGGATAGATGATGAAAAAAACTTGGGGTGAATGTCAATAAAGGAGGAAACAGTTTTCAGATAATTTTCCTTTCCTTTTTTCTCCCTTCTCCTTTTATTTCCTTTCCTCTGTTGACAATTCCCTCTCATCTGTAATATGAGATTTCCATACTCCAACGGGAGGCAGTAGAATGGAAACTGTTGCTGATTATTTCGGATCCATGGTCTTCAACGACGAGACCATGAGGGAAAGACTTCCCAAGGATGTCTACAAGGCATTGAAGAAGACTATTGCTGAAGGTAAGGACCTGGACCTTAATGTGGCCAACAGCGTAGCAAATGCCATGAAGAACTGGGCTGTAGAGAAGGGTGCCACCCACTTTACCCATTGGTTCCAGCCTCTTACTGGCATGACAGCAGAGAAGCATGATGCCTTCATTTCTCCAATGGATGGAGGAAAGGTCATCCTCGAATTCAGCGGAAAGGAGCTTATAAAGGGAGAGCCTGACGCTTCATCCTTCCCTTCAGGAGGCCTGAGAGCCACCTTTGAAGCCAGAGGATATACAGCATGGGACCCTACAAGCTACGCCTTCATCAAGGAAGACACTCTCTGCATCCCTACAGCCTACTGCTCATATTCAGGAGAAGTCCTGGATAAGAAGACTCCTCTACTGAGAAGTATGGAGGCCATCAGCGATGAAGCTGTAAAGATCCTCTCCCTTTTCGGAAAGAACGACGTGAAGAGAGTCATCACCACAGTCGGTGCTGAGCAGGAATATTTCCTTATAGATGAAGAGGACTACAGAAAGAGAAAGGACCTGAGGCTTACAGGACGCACCCTTTTCGGAGCAAGAAGCCCTAAGGGCCAAGAGAAGGATGACCACTACTTCGGAGCTTTGAGGACCAGGGTCGCAGAATATATGGCTGACCTGGACACGGAACTCTGGAAGCTTGGAATTCCTGCCAAGACCAGCCATAACGAGGTTGCTCCCTGTCAGCATGAGCTGGCTCCTGTGTTCTCTGTAGCAAACGTGGCTGTTGACCACAACCAGATTACAATGGAGCTTATGAAGAAGGTGGCATCCCGCCATGGTTTTGCTTGCCTCTTGCACGAGAAGCCCTTCGAAGGTGTAAACGGCAGCGGAAAGCACAACAACTGGTCCATTTCCACAGATAGCGGAATCAACCTTCTTGAACCGGGAGATAATCCTAAGGACAACGCCCAGTTCCTTCTTTTCCTTGTGGCTGTAATCAAGGCTGTGGATGAGTATCAGGACCTGTTGAGAATCTCTGTGGCCAGTGCAGGAAATGACCATAGGCTTGGAGCCAACGAAGCTCCTCCTGCCATAGTGTCCATGTTCCTGGGAGATGAACTGACAGAAATCCTTGAAGCAATCTCCAGCGGAAAGAGGATAGACGGAAAGAAGAAGGGTAGGATGACCCTTGGAGTACATGTACTGCCAGATATTCCAAAAGACACCACAGACCGTAACAGAACTTCACCTATGGCCTTCACAGGAAACAAGTTCGAATTCAGAATGCCTGGCTCCTCCTTCTCCATGGCTGGACCAAATGTGGCCCTGAATACATCTGTGGCTTCTGCACTGAAGTCTTTCTATGAAGAATTGAAGGATGCTCCTGATTTCGACAAGGCTGTAACGGAACTGGTGGGAAGGACCTATCTTGAGCATAAGAGGATTGTGTTCAACGGAAACGCCTATGCTCCAGAGTGGAGGGAGGAGGCAGAGGAAAGAGGCCTCTTGAATCTCCAGTCATCTCCTGAAGCCTTCGACCAGTATTGCGCTCCAAAGAACATCAAGCTTTTCGGAGACTTTGGAATCTATACTGAGAAGGAGATTGTATCAAGGTGTGAGATCCACCATGAGGAGTATTCCAAGACAGTCCACATCGAAGCCCTCACTACCTTGGATATGGCTGTAAAGAGAATCATTCCTGCCGCTTCTAGATATGCTTCCGACTTAGCCAGCGGAATCAACAGCATCAGAAGCGCCATCTCCATGGTAGGACCTTCCGCTGACGAAGATATTCTTAGGAAGGTGGTTAGCCTTACCAATGAGCTCTATGGTGCAACCAATGTGCTTTCAGAGGTGCTGGGAGAAGCTGATAAACTCTCCGGATCCCTCCAGTCCCACTACTACAGGGAGGAAGTTATTCCAAGGATGGATGATATCAGACGCTTTGCAGATAACCTGGAGCTTATCGTAGCTAAGGACTATTGGCCATTCCCGACCTACAGCGATATGCTATATTACGTGTAAAGCATTTCTTTGAAAGTATTTATACATAATATGTGGCCGCTATTTGAAATGTATTTCCAGTGGCGGCAATAAAGAGGGCGGATGCAGATTACAAGGCATCCGCCTTGCTTTATCTTGAAGCTATATCCAGCCATAAATCTCAATGCCAGGTCAGCAAATAACGTAAAGCCTGTCACAATAGATGGTCTCTTTGCCCTGAAAACAAGGACTGAAGGGCAAAAGACAGATTCCTGATGGCCGGAAAAGCCTTGTCCAATCGGAAGGAAGAAGAATAATCTGGGGTGCCATCCACAGACTGCTCTGGATTTAGACTCTAATGGGCTGGTGTGTTGTCTGCTTTAGTATTTACTTATAATACAATTGAATAAGCATATAATACGCCTATATTTGACAAAAGGAGAAGGGGCGTCCACATCATGCTCTACAATGCCATGTGTGGAAGCCCCTTTCTATTTGTCCTAGGCTAAATTACTCTAAGGTAAGGAAGGCCTTGTAGGCATTCTTTGCTTCCTCGATATCCTTTACAGAGGAGATTTCCCAAGGAGCGTGCATACTTAGTATTGATACTCCGCAGTCGATGACGCTCATGCCATAGTAGGCTGAGAACTTGGCGATGGTTCCGCCGCCGCCTACGTCAACCTTTGCCAGCTCTGCCATCTGGTACTTGACGCCATTCTTGTCCATCACACCTCTGATTTTTCCGATGAACTCCGGGTTGGCGTCAGATGCTCCGCTCTTTCCCCTGCTTCCTGTGTACTTGTTGAAGACTACACCGCCGGAAAGGTAGGAGGAGTTCTTCTTGTCATAGAGGGAAGTGTTCAGTGGGTCATAGGCGCTGTTTACATCAGAAGAGAGCATCATTGAGTTCTTCAAGGTACGTCTCAGGGAGAGGGATGAGGTGAGGCCCATGGCTGCAAGAACTTCAGCTGTGGCATTCTCGAAGAACCTGGAGTCCATTCCTGTGGCTCCTGTGCTTCCTATCTCCTCCTTGTCTACAAGGATGCATACACTGGTCCTCTTCTCTGTCTTTCCTTCCAGAAGAGCTTCCAGGGAAGTGAAGGCGCAGATTCTGTCGTCCTGTCCATAGCCAAGGACCATGGAGGAGTCGAGGCCGAGATACTTTGCCTTTCCTGCTGGAACCACTTCCAGCTCGGAAGAGAGGAAATCCTTCTCCTCGATGCCATACTTTTCCTTGAGGATTGAAAGGATTGCTTCCTTTGCCTTGCTCTTTCCTTCCTCGTCCTTTTCTCCCAGGCCTACAACCAGATCCAAGTCTTCTCCAGGAATGAATTCCCCTGCGCTTTTCTTCATCTGTTCCTGGGCAATGTGTGGAAGGATATCAGAGATAGTGAAGGTGAATTCATCATCTTCCTCTCCCAATACTACATTTATCTTCTCTCCTGTGGTCTTCACCACAACTCCATGGATTGCAAGAGGCATTGCAACCCACTGATATTTCTTGATTCCTCCATAGTAGTGGGTATCCAGATACACCAGGCCCTCGCTTTCATAGAGAGGATTCATCTTGATGTCCAGACGAGGAGAATCGATATGGGCTCCAAGTATGTTCATTCCCTTCTCCATAGGCTCAGAGCCTATATGGAAAAGGGCGATTGCCTTTTCATAGTCCTCTACATAGACCTTGTCTCCGCACTTGAGGCTCTCTACGCTCTCAAGTCTTCTGTATCCATTTGCTTCCGCCAGGGCAATGGTCCTTCTGACGCATTCCCTTTCTGTCTTTCCTTCGTCAAGGAAGGACTTGTATCTTTCAATGAGTCCGTTCATGGCCACAGTATAGAACAAAGCTCTCTCTTTGGCATTAGAAATGGGCCCGAAGGCCCAAGTGTTACACTAGTGTATAAGTAAGGAGGATGGAAAGTGTAACGAGATAGGAGAAGGAGATATAGACCGCCTTCAGAAAGGGTTCCGCCTTTTCAGAGCTTCTGTAGAGAGCGAAGGAAGAGAAAAGAAGCATAGCGGAGATAACCCCAACGTAAATTCTCGGATAGTCCCATTTTACGAGAAGTGTGGCTACGCTGAGCATCCAGGGCAACAGGTAGCATAGAGTGAGGCGAAGGGCCTCCTTCAGGTTTCTTCTGTTCTTTTCTCTTCTCTCTACAGCTCTCTCGGCATAGAGTGAATACATTTCCCTTACTTCCGAATAAGTCATATTTCCTTCTCCTTTTGTGGAAATAGTCTACTCTAGAAGATAGGTCAGTTTATGTCCTAGTGAAATAGAATTTCTAGAAAAGTTTCTGAAGCCTCTCCTTCTTCTCTTCATCCACCTTCTCCCAAGGGAACTCCTTGTGGCCAAAGTGGCCTGAGGAAGCTGTCTGGTAGAAGATGGGACGACGAAGGGAGAAAAGGGAGATGATGCCGGATGGAGACAGGTCCCAGTTGTCTCGGATCCACCTTACTATCACTTCTTCATCAAGGGAGGATGTGCCGAAGGTATCCACATGGATGGATACGGGCTCCTTTACTCCGATTGCATATGCCAGCTGTACTTCAGCTTTTTTGGCTGCGTGTGCCGAGACTATTGTGGAAGCGATGTTTCTTGCTGCATAGCTGGCGCTACGGTCCACCTTGGTGCTGTCCTTGCCGCTGAAGGCTCCTCCGCCATGGTGGGCGTGGCCGCCATAGGTGTCTACAATAATCTTTCGTCCTGTAAGGCCTGTATCTGCTGCGGGGCCACCGAGAACAAAACGTCCTGTGGGATTGATGAAGTATCTGGTGCGGGACGAGAGAAGGGAGGAGGGAAGTACAGGAAGAATTACTTTTTCCATCACTTCCCGTCTCAGGTCCTGAAGCTCTATGTCTTCTCTGTGGTGGACAGAGACCACTACAGTATCGATGGCCTTTATTCTCCCGTCTTCGTAGAGAAGAGTAATCTGGCTCTTTCCGTCAGGCCTCATCCATGGGCATTCCCCCTTTTCCCTGAGGTAGGTGAGGCGGTCAGAGAGCGAGCGGGAAAGCATAAGGGAGAGAGGCATAAGCTCCTCTGTCTCGTCTGTTGCGTAGCCGAACATCATGCCCTGGTCTCCTGCTCCCAGACTGTCCACACCCATGGCGATGTCTGGAGACTGGGCGTGTATGGATACAGAGATTTCGCTTTGGTCAGAGAAGCCTAGGAGCGGGGAAGTGTATCCGATGTCACGGATGGTCCTTCTTGCCACAGATTCAAAGTCCACATCTGCCTTTGTGGTCACTTCTCCCATAATGTGGCATCTTCCTTCCTCTACAGTGGTCTCTACAGCTGAACGGGAGTAGGGGTCAGAAAGAAGGAGGGCGTCAAGAATGGCGTCTGAAATCTGGTCTGCCACCTTATCTGGGTGGCCTTTTGTAACTGATTCTGAAGTAAAGTAGCTTTTCATATCTTTCCTTTGCCAGAAAGAGTGAAAAGAAAAACCCATCGTAGCGATGGGGGAAAGGCCATCGCTCAAGCTTTAGCACCTTACAGTTGCAGGTTGCTGTACGATCAAAGGGCTTGTCCCTCACGTACTCTCTATGGCCCTGTCATAGTACCATCCTTCTCTTCCGTTGACAATAGATATCAGGTTGTAATTAAGGGGGACGAAGGAATAGAATCGGGCCATGGAACGTTTGAATTTCTTCTTTGATGTAGACGGCACCTTGCTCCCTTTCGGAAAAGGTCTTCCTGAAAGCGCCCTCAAGGCTATTCTTGATGCAAAGGCCAAGGGCCACAGAATCTTTGTCTCCACAGGACGAAGTCCCTTGGAGATGGATCCCAGACTCTCTCCCATTCCCTTTGACGGTGGAGTATATGCGGGAGGCTGTACAGTAATCTACCAGGGGAAGACAGTCTACAGAAGAAGATGTACAGAAGAGGAGAGGGAGACCCTTCTCTCCTATTTCGAGAAAGAAGGAATTCTTTCCCTGATCCAGTGCGATGAGGGAACCTATGCCTCTGCCGAATCCTTTGAGTATTTCAAGGAGCTTCTCATAAAGGCCAACGGTAATGTAATAGATGTTCCAGGCCTAGTCATTACTGACCATCTGCCAGTAACAGCGGAAATAAGCAAGATAGTATGTGTCTCTCCCTCGGGAGAGGTAGACAAGATCCGGAAGGACCTGGAAGGGCCCTTCCACGTCATCGACAACACTTTAGGTATCGACAACGCCATAATGTGCGAAATATGCCTTCCTTCTTCAGATAAGGGCAGCGGCATCAGGAATCTCATGGCCTATCTCAAGGAGGATATGAAGACTGCAGTAGGGGTAGGGGACGGAGCCAACGATGTGGAGATGATAGAGTACTGCGGCCTGGGTATAGCCATGGGAAATGCTTCTGAGTGCGCCAAGGAGGCTGCAGACTATGTGACTACTAGTGTGGAAAGTGATGGCATAAAGAATGCCATTGACTATGCCCTAGGAGTGTATTTGGGAAATAATCACTAGGCCAAATTCCAATACTTCCTCTTGTAATGGGGTCAAAAATGGATATACTCCAAATTATATCGCAATTTTGGAAATCTATTTAAAAGGAAATGGATGTTCTATTTTGGGATTTACTGGAGGAGTTGTACATGGTTGAAAAGGAAGAAAAGCCCAAAAGGATGAAGGCTGAATACAGAAGCTCCATAAGAAGCAAGGTCATGATCAAGGAAGCCCTTCTCTCCCTTATGCTGGAGAAGCCCTTTGACAAGATCACCATTACAGATATCGTCACCAGGGCAGATATCAACCGTGGTACCTTCTATGCCCATTATGATAATACTTCTGATGTTCTTAAGAGCATTTCCACTTCTGTCATGGAGGAGATCTCCTCCGCTTTCCGCTCCAGGAACAACTCCGATGTACTTTGGAACCCAAGGGAATATCTGAAGCAGATATCAGATTTCTTCCTGATGGATCCTGTGCGCTTTGCTCGTCTTGTGGGTACAGATAAGATTTCTGAGGTTCTGGACGATGCAAGGCACTCGGCCATTGCAAAGATTCTCAGTGACCTGGGAGACAGCATCTCCGAAAGTGCCAGGCCCCAGCTTTCCGTTATCCTGGACTACAGCATTTCAGGAATCTGCACCCTTTACACGGATATTCTCCTGAAGAAGATTCCTGTAACACTGGAGGAGAGCGCAGACTATATTGCAAATCTTCTCTCTCCCCAGAGAAATGTGGTGGTGGAAGTGCTTCAGCAGATGCAGAAGTAGCCTGGACAGAACATATTCATCAACAGTAGGGGTAGACAGCAGCTGAAGAAGCCTCCGGATGAGCCTTGGTAGTAGTCGTTCTGTCTCTGGCGATAGAAGTTTCTGGAGCCGTTGAGCCTATCCAGGAAAGCCTGGTACTGAGGATTTCCCGGCTCCTTTCCTATGGCAGATGAAATGTCTGAATAAGCGCCGTTGGTGTCTCCGCTGTAGGCTTTGGCCACAGCAGAAAGATAGTACCAGCGGCCATTTCTCTTTTCATATGGCACTGTAGAGAGTACATGGAGGGCTTCGCTGAAATGACGGGCGTTAATGTAGGAGGCTGCGGCCTTCATTTCATTGGACTCCTCTTCCTGGGAGTAGCTCTCCCTGTATCCTCCCCCGTAGGAGTAGGATGAGTGGAAGGAGGAACTGTAGCTGTCAGCTTTATGGTTGATGATGGCGTCATAGGCAGAGTTGATCTCCTGCATCTTCTTGGCAGCAGCTGGATCGTTTCCCGTTACGTCAGGGTGGTATTTCTTTGCAAGGGCCTTATACGCCTTCTTCACTTCTTCTTCGCTGGCACCCTGTCTTAAGCCCAGTGTTTCATATGGATCATTCATTTTCTTTCCTTCCCTGCCTTGAATCTGCTCCAAATTCCCCTATAGAGAATATCTTCAAATATGGATACGTAGTCGTCGAGAGGCATGTGGTCCAGCTCTGAAGTGGCACAGGAGGCTGCGTCCACAAGCATTTCCCTTATCTCCTTTTCCCCAATATCCTTTCCGAGAGGGTTGTAGGCTCCCTTCCTTTCATCCTTCCTTCTGTCGTCCCAGGCGTCGATGAGATAGACGAATCTTCCGATTCCGCAGCCCATCTTCCTCAGGTCAGGAGCGAAATGGCTGAGGCTGTCCTTGATGAAGATTTCACCAAGGGCCTCTCCGAAGAGAAGTGCGTTCTTCTCAGGACATAGCTCCCCCCTCTTCTCATTCTCCCATATGGCGGAGAGGCTCCTGGCCAAGGCTTCGCTCTGTCGGGGATAGGTGGAGACTATTCTCTCCATGAAGGGGCTGAATTTATCTTCCTTTCCCTTCTTTTCGTCTGCGTTATAGTCAAGAAGGGCATAGTGGGAGAGGAGAATCTGCATGTCGCTGCAATATTCCATTACAGGAGTAGTGAAGAATTCATGCTCCACAAAAGGATGCACAGGGCATCTCTCCTTTCCTTTCGTTACGGGAGAATCCTCCAGGTCTGAAAGCAGCAGGGAAAGGAAGGTCATATCGTAGGAAAGGGATGTCATTCCTGCTTTTCCGTATCTTGCCTTGAGAGTGTGGCATAGACCGCAGTAGGCCTGTCTGTATTTTCTCTTGTCTTCCTTGGATGCAGAGGAGGATAGAACTACATATCCAAACATATCAGCTCTTCCTTATGAACTCATGGGAGCAGTTGGGGCAGCGGATCTTGATCTTTCCCTTTCCCTTGGGAACCCTAAGCTCCTTTCCGCACTGGGGACAGCGGAAGAAGGCATGGGTCTTCTCCTCTTCCTTCCGTCTCTCCTTTCTCAGCTTTTCCCTTTCCCTCTTCTCTTCTTCCTCCCTTTTCCTTCTTTCCTTCTCCTCCTTGGTCTCTGAGCGGAAAAGGTCCAGGAAGACCTGGTTTTCATGTCTTCTCTTTCCTATGTTCGTGGAAAGGGAGCGGAGTAGGCCAAGGACAAAGAGTATTCCTCCCAGGAGAAGGAATATTCCTTGGATATATTTTTCATCAAATATGGGAGCGGCGAGAAAAACTATCACCGAGATGACCACCAATGTTACGGAAAGCTCGTCTGCTCCATTTCTTCCACTGAAGAAAGGTTTTCTGTAATTGTTCATGAGAAAAAGATAAACCTGTAGAAAAGAGTTGCCAATCCACTCCAGGTGTTGTTTTCATGTATTGTTTGCTCTTTGGCCCTTGACCAAAGGTGAATTTGGGAATTATTCTCAATTTCTGTGAAATACACCACCCATCAGCGTCAGGAGATTCTTACATTTTTCAGGAACAACCCTTCCTCCTCCTTTACAGTGGAGGAGGTGGCACTGTCTCTTCCTGATATAGGAAAGAGCACGCTTTATAGAATGGTGGGGGAGATGCAGGAGGAGGGAAGCCTAAGGCGTACAGGAAGCCTGGGACGAAGGGCCCAGTATCAGTTCTCCGATAGGCAGAAGTGTCCTCAGCATATGCATATCAGATGTACCAGATGTGGTCGCACTGAGCATCTGGACAAGGAAGCTACAGAGAAGATCGAGAGGATCGTCGAGAATCTTCTGGGCTTTGAGGCCAAGCCCTCCACTGTCCTGGACGGGTTATGCAAAGAGTGCAGAAAGAAGGAGAATAGTTGACCATGGCCCTATTTATAGTATTTTGTCTTTCACTGATGTTTGCTCTTGGAATGCTCTTTGCCAGGCTTTCCGAGGGAATGGAAAGAGTCGAGAAGTTCATTACAGCCCTTTCCCTTGGAGCCATGATAGGAGTAGCCTTCCTGGATCTGGTGCCGGAAATCCTGGAGGAGGCTGAAGGCACCAGCTATATCTGGGCCGCCATTGCTGTGGTTCTTGGAATAGTGATCCTTAAGTTTCTCGATAGATTCGTTCCTGAACATGAAGGCAAGGAGGAGAGCAAGGAAGGTAACCTGGCCCATATCGGAATAATGAGCGCTGTGGCAATCATGCTCCACAACATAGTGGAAGGCATGACCGTCTACAGCGTCGCTTCCGCGTCCCTTAAGGGTGGCCTGGTGCTCGCTCTGTCTGTGGCTCTCCACAACATTCCCATGGGAGCCTTCATATATTCCACAATGAAAAGCGAAAAGCGGAACATGAGGAATCTGGTTCTTCTCTCTGCTCCTCTCTCCACTTTGTTGGGAGGAGTGCTGATGATGCTTCTTTCATCCTTCCTTTCTCCTTCCTTGTTCGCAATATTGATGTCTCTTGCCCTGGGCATGGTGCTCTACATCATATTCTGGGAGCTTATTCCTTCCGTTCTTCACACCAAGGACTGGAAGACTACAGTTCCTTCCCTTGTCTTGGGCCTTCTTCTGGTTCTTGTAGCATCTTTCCTGGAGTAGTGTATGGTCTTCCTGCTTCTATCCATTCTCAGCTCCTTTGTCCAGTCATCCATGGGCTTTGGAAATGCAATGGTCCTTATGGCCTTCCTGCCTTTCTTCATCACCTTCTCCAAGGCCTTGGCCTACAACCAGATTTCCTGCCTTCTCCTGACAATTCTGGTGGTGGCGGGAAGATGGAGAAAAATCAGGTGGAAGGTGATGTGGCCCCTTATTCCTCCCATGGTGGTCTCCACAATCTTCTTCACTTTCGTATCCCTTTCTGTGGACCAGAGCGTGCTGAAGATCATCCTTGGGCTTTTCTTCATAGGCCTCGCCCTTTTCTTCCTTCTTTCATCTTCCATAAAGATTAGGCCCACTGTAGGCAAGGGCTTTATCATCGGCATAATTACAGGAGTATCCAATGGGCTGACAGGAATAGGAGGCCCTCCGGTGGCCCTCTATCTCCGTCCTTCCCTCAGTGATAACGAGGAATATCTCTCCACCATCCAGGCCTTCTTCCTTCTTCAGGGAATAGTGGGGCTCTTTTTAAGAATCGGCGGCGGAGTCCTGGAGAGGGGAGATCTATTTCCTGTGGCCATGATAGCGGCCGGAACGAGCTTGGGAGCCATTGGGGGGAGCTATGCTGCAAATAAGGTGGACCCAAGAAAGATGCAGAAGATTGTATATGGCTTTGTGGCCATGTATGGCTTATATACAGTAATTTCAGAAATGGCGGGGCTTTAGTCTCCGCTACTTATGGCACCATAATTATTTCTTTCGTTGACAGTACTTAATCTTCTGCCAAAATAAATGGATATCATTTAATGGAGATGATATTTATGCCGGAGTATACTGTTACTGCACAATGTGAGCTTGTACTGTTTATCAGACTGCTGATTTCTGTCATATGCGGAATGGTCATCGGCTGGGAAAGGGAGAAGAGGCTGAAGAGCGCGGGCCTCAGAACCCACATGGTGGTAGCCATGGCTTCAGCCTTGATGATGATCATTTCAAAGTATGGATTTCTTGATGTGGTCTATCTTTCTTCTGTCCAGGTGGATGCCTCCAGACTTGCAGCAGGTGTGGTACAGGCCATAGGTTTCCTGGGAGCCGGAGTCATATTCGTCAAACGTGACAACGTGGTAGGCGTAACCACAGCCGCCGGTCTCTGGGCCACAGTGGGAATAGGCCTGGCCATAGGCTCAGGGCTATATTTTCTTGGAATCATATCCACCATACTTATTCTGATCATCCAGCTTGTGATCCACAGGAAAGAACATAACTCCTTCAGCACCAACACAGGAAGCATTGAGGTGAACATGACCCGTCATGGCATGAGCCTGACAGAGGTGAAGGAGGCTCTTGATAAGATCCACATCACTATCCGCAATATTGCCTTGACCCATAACAGCAAGGGGGAACTGGTGCTGAATGCGTCCATCATCTGCTCCCGTGCAGCCTCTGTTCCTAACATCATCACCGAGATGACCAACTCAGGCTTCATTGATGCAATCGATATCTATACAATCGACTGACCTTATCTGCCTTCTGTATTCCCCTGGAGTCCTTCCAGAGTGATTGCGGAAGGTGCGGATGAAGTAGGAGGTGTTCTGGAAACCGCATCGGTCCGATATTTCTGAGACGGTGAGAGAAGTTTCTGAAAGAAGATCTCCTGCTTTGTTTATCCTTAGGGCATTGAGATACTCGAAGATGGTCATGCACATGACACGGGAGAATAGGGCAGAAGCATATTGGGGAGTGGAGCCTGCCCAGGCGGCTATGTCTTCCAGCTCAATGGTCTTCTCCCAGTTTCCAAGGATGTAGTGAAGCATTCTGTTCACTTTGTAGTTCTTTGAATGGGCAGGTAAGGGAACAATATTTTCATTCCCTAAGTTTCTCTTTTTCACTATTCCCCCCTTGAAACTCAATTAAAATTCTATGACAATATTGGCAGAAAAGAAAGGAAAATCCTTTAATCGGGGAAGTAGCTCATCTGGCTAGAGCGTTTGAATGGCATTCAAAAGGTAGGCGGTTCAAGTCCGCTCTTCTCCATGGTCCATATCTTCGGGTATGGATTTTTTTTGCTCTTCTGACATAAACGGGAAATATTCATTCCCATATGGAAAATCCTTTAGAGATATCTGTTTCTTTTTTTCTGCGACATACATGGAAGTATTCCTTATGCTTCATGGCATTTTGCAGAATAATGTCGGATAAAATACATGGCATTACGGGTCAATAACTTTTATTGTGGGATGATGTATATGGACAGGAAGAAGGTGATAAGGCTACTCTTTCGGCTCTGAACTATGGTATGCATCTCTTCCTTG
>JAEDOD010000094.1 GCA_016302165.1 Sphaerochaetaceae bacterium | reverse complement strand
CCGCCACCCATAGGAAGAGTGGTGAGGGAGTTCTTGAAGATCTGCTCGAAGCCCAGGAACTTCAGGGTGCCAAGAGTTACGTTGGCGTGGAATCTCAGGCCGCCCTTATATGGACCGAGAGCGTTATTGTACTGGACACGATATCCTCTGTTCACCTGAAGCTCGTGATTGTCATCCTCCCATTCAACCTTGAATGTGATGATTCTATCAGGCTCGATGATTCTATCGAGAATCTTATTCTTCAGATACATTGGATTTGAGTTGACTGTGTCAATGACTGATGCGACCACCTCTCTTGCAGCCTGGATAAACTCCGGCTGAGCAGGGTTCTTTCTTTCGACTTCTGCCATGAATTTTTCGAGATCGTACATGGTTATCTCCTTTTGTGGAAATAGAGTAAAACGGGTTTTATATATCGTCAATGTTTATTTTTCCATTGATATTTTTCAAAAATTATTTGGGATTTCATTGAAAAAATAATGTTTTTTGAGTTTTTCACAATTATTTCAAATTAATGTGATTCCAATAACATTCTTAATGCATTTCTTTTGTCTATAAATATTTATATTTTTAATAACTCGGTAAACTCCAGTTATGCATAATCTGTTTTTTGATATAGAATAAAACTCAAAGGTTAAATGAAAATGGATAAGAGGGCACGGATCATAGACTTTCACTCCCACCTCCTTCCAGCCATAGATGATGGCTCGAAGGATATTGCCATGAGCCTGGAGATCCTTCAGGAAACAAGACGGCAGAAGGTGAGAAAGATTGTGGCCACTCCCCACTTCTATCCTGAAGAGATGTCACTATCAAGGTTTCTGGAGAAAAGGGAAAGGGCTGTAGAGGAAGTGCTTTCCGTCCTCGACAGCTCCACTTGCCCCCGTGTCTTCCTGGGAGCCGAAACAGGATATTTCAGAGGAATAGGAGACAGCGATGAAATCTCACAGCTTACCATAGTCGGAACCAATACCATTCTTGTGGAGATGCCCTTCCGCCCCTGGTCTGAAGCTACAGTGGAGGATATCATCTCCCTTTCCATGCAGCGAGGACTTAATGTGGTTCTGGCCCACATCGAAAGATATCGCACATTCTTCTCCGACAGGACCATGGACCGCCTACTGTCTTCAGGTATATATATCCAGAGCAATGCAGAGTTCTTCCTGGACAAGGAAAAAGAGAAGGATGCCATGGATATGCTATCCTCCGACAGAATCCATATCCTGGGCTCCGATGTACACAACACTGGGCAAAGGCGGCAGAGAATTGGAGAGGCAAGGGATAAAATAAGGGAGACGCTGGGAGAGGAGACCATGGAGAGAATCCTTGAAACTTCCAGATTCCTTCTCTCAGGAGCCCTTTCCATCGATGAAATATAGCCATACTACCTCTCTAGGATTAAAATTGGATACAGGACGCACTATGTTGGACAAATTATACAGATTATCAATGTTTGCAGCAGGAATTCTTCTTCTGTTGATGGTGGTGCTCACCGCTGTCATCGGAGCAGATGAAATGGTATTGAGAATAGTGGGATGGATCACGGTTGTTCCAATCCTTTCCTCCCTTTCCCTCTTCATTGCAAAAAATGTAAGGAAATAAAATGCACTATCAGCTGGACGAAACCTGGATTCCCTTCTCCTCATTGATGCTGAAGCATGTATATAACGTGCTTCTCATATGCTCCGACTATGACCGTTTCATGCTGGAGGAGGACGGAAGGGTTGAAGAGGAGCTATATAAAGAATATACAGCCCTAGGTCTATCCAACCCTCCAAAGATCACCCACACTTCCAGCGAGACGGAAGCTCTGGAACTGTTGAAGAAGCAGAAGTTCGATCTGGTGATCTCAATGCTGGAGCTGGGAAGCGGAAAGGTTGAAGCTCTGGCTGAAGAAGTGAAGAACTACGACTCATCCCTTCCATTCATTGTACTCTCACCATCTCCTGACCACAGAAGGGTAAAGGAGCTTAAGGGAGAAAACTGTCCCTATATCGACTACATGTTCTACTGGATGGGAAACCCTTCCGTATTCCTTGCCATGGTAAAGCTCATTGAGGATGCCATGAACGTGGAGCACGACACCAATGAAGCTGACGTGGAGGTGATCCTGTTTGTGGAGGACTCTGTCAAATTCATATCCTCCTACCTTCCCCAGCTCTACATGCTCCTTATCCAGCAGAACAGAGCTTCAATCCTTGAGGCCCTGAACGAATGGGGAATGAAGCTGAGGATGCGGGGACGGCCTAAGATCCTTCTTGCCCGGGACTACAGCGAAGCCTGGGATCTCTACAGAAAGTATAGGGAGAATATCCTGGGAATAATCACAGACCTGTCCTTCCCTTCCCCCTGGGGAAAGAATGAAGGAGGAAAGGAGCTGGGAAAGGCCATAAGAAAGGATAATCCGGAGCTTCCTGTGCTTCTCCAGTCCACAGACAGAAATGCAGAGGAAATAGCAAAGGAGATAGGAGCAGACTTCATCTGGAAGCTCTCTCCAGACAGATACTACCAGCTGGAATCCCATTTCAAGTCCCGTTATGATTTCGGAACCTTCAATTTTCTGGATCCTGAAAGCGGAAAGACCATAGCCACAGCATCCACCATGAAGGAGCTGCAGAACAGAATCATGGAGGTTCCCCTCTCCTCCTTCATCTACCATGTAAGGAAGAATGACTTCTCCCGCTGGCTCAGAGCCCAGTCCTTATATCACCTTGCCTCCATATTGAAGCCCATCACAATGAAAAGTGATGGCTCTGACGCAGAAATGACCAGGGAGCTCATATACTCCACCATAAAGAGCTACAGGAAGGAAAGGACCAGAGGATCCATTGCAGAGTTCAACAGGGATTCCTACGATGAAACCTTCCTCTTTACAAGAATCGGCAAGGGCTCCCTTGGGGGAAAAGGAAGAGGCCTGGCCTTTGTAGCCATGGAGATGAAGGCTGCAGGAATAGGAAAGAAATATAAGGACATATATGTCTCCATTCCACGGACCATTGTCATATCCACAGAGCTTTTCGATTCCTTCCTGGCCCTCAATGACTTCTGGCCAGGAGACTTTGCAGATAAGAATGACAGAGAGATACTCTCTTCATTCCTTGCAGCCTCCCTTCCTAAAGAGCTGGAAAAGGACATTGAAAAGATAGTCTCCGTAATAAGGGTGCCTATTTCCGTCAGATCCTCCTCCTTGCTGGAGGATAGCCATTTCCAGCCCTTTGCAGGAGTTTACCAGACATCCATGATTCCAAACTCCGGAGATGACGAAAAAAGAAGGAAGGACCTGGAGAATGCCATCAAGACAGTGTGGGCTTCAACCTATTTCGAAGGAGCCAGGGAATACCTGAAGCGCACAGGCCACAGCATGGAAGAGGAGAAGATGGCTGTCATAATCCAGCAGGTGACAGGCAGCGACCACGACGGCCTGTGGTTCCCAAACATTTCTGGAGTCGCCAGAAGCCTGGACTACTATCCTGCAGGATCCAGAAAAGCTGAAGACGGTATCGGTATGCTTGCCTTCGGCATGGGAAAGACCATTGTGGACGAAGGAGCTGCCTTCAGGTTCTGTCCTGCAAGGCCCCAGGTTCCGGTCTCTTCCCTTACAGGTCGCTCCTCCTCCCAACGCTACTTCTACGCTCTGGACAGAAACGCGCCCTTCTCACCGCTTTCTGATATCGACAACCTGGTCCAGAAGCCTCTGAGGGAGGCAAACAGATGGCCACGTTCCGTAATGGGAGTAATGTCTGTAATGAGAAGCGACGGCTTCGTTTCAGAGAATCCCTATGACGAAGGCTTCAAGAGCCTCACCTTCAACGGGGTTGTGAAATACGATATGATTCCTCTGCCCCAGATAGTGGATGATGTATTGAAGCTGGGGACAGCCACCATGTCTGAACCGGTGGAGATAGAGTTTGCAGTGAACATGGAGCACTCAGGAATGCCTGATTTCTCCATTCTCCAGATAAGGCCCATCTCCTCCACAGACCAGTTCGAGAACATTTCTGTCACCACAGAAGAGATGGAGAAGGCCCTGATTGCTGCAGACAAGGTCATGGGAAACGGCAAGGCTGACAATATCCGTGACATTGTGGCCATAAAGAGGGAAGCCTTCCGAAGGGAAGAGATGGTGGAGATGGCTGAAGAGCTGGACAGAATAAACAAAAGTATGGAAAACTCCTATGTTCTCATTGCCGCAGGACGCCTGGGCTCCAGCGACAAATGGCTGGGAATCCCCTGCTCCTGGCCCCAGATTTCCAAGGCCCATGTCATAGTTGAGACAGGACTGGAGGAGCTTCAGGCAGAGCCAAGCGAAGGAACCCACTTCTTCCAGAATGTAACAAGTCTGGGATGCCTGTACCTTACAAATAATCCTCTTACCGGAGACGGAAGGATAGACTGGGATGGAATCAGAGGAATGGAATGTGTCTCGGAAACAAAGCATTTTGTTCATGTGAGAAGCAGAGAGAACCTTATTATCAAGGCAGACGGCCTGGGAGGAAGGGCCGTAGTAATGGAGAAGGAAAATGACTGAATACTACACACCTACCCGTGTCTTCTTCGGAAAAGGCGCAGAAGAGAAGCTGGGAAAAACACTGAAGGACAATGGATACAGGAAGGCTCTTCTCCACTATGGTGGAAAAAGTGCAGAGAAATCTGGAATCCTTGAGAAAGTGAGAAAGGACCTTAAGGACAATGGAATCCAGATTATTGAAGTTGGAGGAGTAGTCCCCAATCCAAGAGTGGACCTGGTGAGGAAAGCCATTGAGGCTGCCTTGGACTTTGGAGCCGAGATAATAGTTGCCCTGGGAGGTGGAAGCGTCATAGATAGCGCCAAGGCCATTGGCTACGGCCTATACAACAGGGATGGAGACATCTGGGAATACTATCTGAAAAAGAGAAGCGTCAAGGGAGCCATTCCTGTGGCTGTGGTCCTTACACTTTCTGCAACAGGAAGCGAAATGAGCGCTTCCAGCGTGATTTCCAATGACGAGGGAACCGGTTACAAAAGAGGTCTGAACTCAGTGTGGGGAAGGCCGAAATTCGCATTCCTCAACCCGGAGCTTACATATTCCGTGTCTCCATACCAGACAGCCAGCGGCTCAGCAGACATCATGATGCACACTTTAGAGAGATTCTTCCATCAGGGAGAAAGCCTCTCCCTTACAGATGACCTCTCCCTGGCTCTTCTGGACTCTGTAATGGTCAACACAAAAAAGGCTCTGGAGAAGCCTGATGACTACAGCGCCAGAGCAAACCTTATGTGGGCTGGATCCCTTTCCCACAATGACCTTATGAGTACAGGAAACGAAACAAGGGGAGACTGGGCCTGCCACCAGATGGAACATGAGCTTTCTGCCCTTTTCGACTGCGCCCATGGTGCAGGCCTTACAGCAATCTGGGGAAGTTGGGCCAGGTTCGTAATGGCTCCTCTTATGGATAGATTCGCCCTTCTGGGAGAAAGACTATTCCATATCGATGGAAATACGGAAGAGAAGGCAGAAGGAGCCATAGAGAAAATGGAGGAGTTCTTCTCTTCAATCCATATGCCGGTCAATATTCGGGAACTGGGCATAGAGCTGACAGATGAAGATATCAAAGTCCTCTCCTACGGTGCCACCTACCATGGAGAAAGGGTTCTTGGAGATAAGGTGAAACTTGGAGAGAAGGAGATATCCGCCATCTTCCAAAGCGCTAGAGGCTAACTTATATGATTGAACTGGCACTTCCTGCAGGCAGCCTTGAAACTGCCCTTACAGCCTTCAGGCATGGAGCAGACGCTGTCTACTTCGGTCTCAAGGACTTTTCTGCTAGAAAGGGAGCTGTAAACTTCTCTTTCGAGGATCTATCAAAGATCAGGCGCTTCTCCCTGGAAAACGGGAAGAAGACCTATATTACAATCAATACTCTTCTTGATGACTCTTCCATAGACAGAGTCATATCCACTCTGGACGAAGTGGCCTTCTATGGAACAGACGGAATAATTGTCCAGGACCTGGGAGTAGCTGACATCATCAGAAGATATTACCCATCTCTTCCTCTCCACGGTTCCACCCAGCTTGCTGTACACACAACAGAGGGAGTAAGGGTTCTGGAGGACCTGGGTTTTGAACGGGTTGTTCTCTCAAGGGAGCTGAACCTTAAGGAAATTGAGAGAATAAGAAAGGACTGCCCTGATGTGGAGCTGAAGGCCTTTATCCATGGAGCCCTTTGCTATGGCTTCTCTGGTCTATGCTCAGCTTCTGCCATAAAATGCTCCAGATCTGCCAACAAGGGAGAGTGCGCCCAGATATGCCGCTCCTGGTTTATTGACGACGAAGACGGAGAGAAGGGTTACTTTTTCAGCATGGAAGACATGAAGGCCGGGGAAAGGGTACTGGAGCTGGAAAGAATAGGCATCGACAGCCTGAAGGTGGAAGGAAGGCTGAAGAGTCCTGAATACTGTGCTGCAGTTGCAGAATACTACAGAGCCATCCTGGACAGGAAAAAGGCCACCAGGGAAGAGGAGGAGAGAGTCGCCACCACTTTCCTCAGAAAAAGCGGAGACGGTTATCTATCCTACGCTCCGGAGCGCCCTTCCCTTCTTAGCGAAGGGTACCCAGGACACCTGGGCCTGAAGCTAGGTGAAATCATCAGGGAGGAGGGGCCATACAGAACTCTCAGGACAGACAGTAAAATCGAGAACCATGATGGCCTCATGTACTTCATTCCTGGCTCCCAAGGCCTTATGGAAGGAAAGAAATTCTCAGCCCAGAACGTTTCAAGGACCAAGGAAGGCTATAAAGTCAGAATAGATGAAAGATCGTCCCTCCTTGGAAAGTCTCTCTATAAGATTTCTGACTCCACACGACGGGAAAAGACACAGAACACCAATATTCCTCTTTTCCGTAAGCCTATAGACATATTCTTCAAAGTCGAGGATACAAAAGTCAGCGCAGAAGCCTTGGGAAAGAGAATGGAAGA
>JAEDOD010000093.1 GCA_016302165.1 Sphaerochaetaceae bacterium | reverse complement strand
ATGGAAAAGGTGGAAGTATTCAACTGCCTGGTGGGAGGAGGCTTTGGAGGAAAGGAGGATGTAACTGTACAGCATCTTTCCGCTCTGGCTGCATATCTATTGAAAAAGCCTGTGAAGATGAAGCTTTCGCGCTCTGAAAGCCTTCTTTTCCATCCTAAGCGCCATCCAATGAGGGAGACCATAACTGTAGGCTGCGACGAAAACGGAAGAATCCTTGGAGTCAAGGCAACTGTAGAAGCAGATACCGGCGCCTACCAGTCCCTCTGCGGACCGGTACTGGAAAGAGCCTGCACCCATGCTTCCGGCCCCTACAACTACCAGAACTTCAAGATAGACGGCTACGCCTATTACACAGATAATCCTCCTTCAGGAGCCTTCAGAGGCTTCGGAGTAACCCAGACCTGCTTCGGCCTTGAAAGCTCATTGGATAGAATTGCAGAGAAAATCGGAATCTCAAGCTGGGAAATCAGATACAGAAACGCCATCAGACCTGGCGAAGAGCTTCCCAACGGCCAGATAGTGGATGAATCCACAGGTTTGGCTGAGACCCTGGAAAGCGTCAAGGATCTCTACGACAGAAGCGAAGTGAAGGGCATCGCCTGCGCCATGAAGAACGCAGGAGTGGGAGTCGGTCTTCCTGACTGGGGAAGAGTAAGGCTGAAGATTGAGGACGGAAAGGTAAAGGTCCAGTGCGCAGGCTCCTGTATCGGCCAGGGACTATGGTCTGTGCTGAAGCAGGTGGTGTCTGACGTTTCAGGAGTGGATGGATCCAGGATTGTTGTGGAGAAGGCCAACACCTTCGCTCCAGACAGCGGAACCACTTCTGGCTCCCGTCACACCACAATCACCGGTGAAGCTGCAAGAAGGGCTGCCCTCCTATTGAAGGAGAAGACAGAAAAAAGGACCCTGGAGGAACTGGAAGGAGAGGAATTCTATGCAGAGTACCTTGGAAAGACAGACAAGCTGGGCGCCGACCTGCCCCACCCTGTCTCCCACGTGGCTTATGGATACGCAACACAGCTCTGCATTCTCAATAAAGACTCTGGAAAAATAGAGAAGATGGTTGCAGCCCACAGCGTAGGAAAAGCCATTAATCCTCTTTCCCTGGAAGGCCAGATTGAAGGCGGAGTGGTCATGGGCATGGGATATGCCCTCCGTGAAAGATACCGGGTAAAGGATTGTAGGCCTATAGATAAATATGGCTCTTTGGGCCTTTTCAGAGCCGACGAGCTTCCTCCAATAGAGTCCATAATCGTAGAGAGAAAGGGACTTGGAGTAGCCTCTGGGGCCATTGGAGTGGGAGAAATCACCTGTATTCCTACAGCTCCTGCCATCGCAAATGCCTATAGAGCCTGGGATGGGCAAGAAAGAAACTCCCTTCCTCTGGAGAATACTCCCTATGCCATCAGGCCTCAGGAAAAGAAAGAACTTAAGGCCCATACCAAGAGGCTTATGGTCGATGCCACCAAGAGATGTATCGGGTGCCTTGAATGCGTAAGAGCGTGCTCTACAGCCTTCTTTAAGGTTCCAGATCCGGAAAAGGCATGCCTGAAGATAGTCGAGAAGAGTGACTGGAAGCCAGTTACATGCATCCAGTGCGGTAAGTGCGCTACAGTTTGCCCGGAAGGAGCAATAAGCAAGAATGGACTCGGAGTATGGACCATCGACAGAAAGAAATGCACAGGCTGCGGAAAATGCAGGGCTGTCTGCCCAATGGACGTAATGGTGGAAGCATCCCCTACTCTTACAGGAAAGTGCATTTCATGCGGCCTCTGCGCCAAGGCCTGCCCAATGGATGTACTCTACATTGCAGAAGGGCCTAAGGCCTAGTACTATTTTCCAGCTCCTTTTCTGCCCTCTCCAGGGCAAAGGCCACCTTATCCAGAAGAAGGGACCTGAAGCGCTGAGGCTCAGAAGAGAGTCTCTCCACCAGCTCCTTTCTGCTTTTTGGAGGATTCTTGGCCAGAGATAGAATATGGTGCTTATCCATGACACGGGCAGCAGGAACATTGAAGGATTGGGCGATTTTGTCACGGGCGATGAAGATATTCCTGACGTAGGCCTTCTCTCTTCTGTTGAGCCTATCCCAGGAGCATATATTCTTCCATCCTGGAAGAGGCTCCTTTACAATCATGGCCCTTGCCATGGAGACTCTCACCCTATCTTCCAGCCCTTCCTTTGCAACTATGGAGGACAGCACATCCTTCAAGGCATGTAGATACTTTACGTCCAGAAGCGCATATTCCATAAGGTCTACATCAATTGGCCTTTTGAGCCAGTTTGCCTGCTGGTTCTTCTTTTTGTTTATCTCTACATTAATGCCCAGGTATTCCTTCACCAGGCCGAGAAGGTTTCCCTTATATCCCAGCTCCATGGCCAGGACCCTTACATCGAAGACATTATTGATCTTCAGGCCATAGAGCCTGTAGACCAGGGAGGCATCTCCCTGGATATCGAACCAGATCTTCTCTGAAGGAAGGGAGAAGAATGCTTCAAGGCCCTTTGCTGTCACATTCCTTGACCTGGGGTCTATGATCCAGAAGCCCTCTGTATCGTAGATCTGGATAAGGCAGAGATGTTCTCCATAGATATGGAGATTGAACTCCCCTTCAAAGTCTACAGCAAGGGAAGGATATTTTTCCCATCTCTTAGCTTGGGCAATTATCTTTTCGTCGCTGTCCAGAGTGGTATATATCACTTTTCGCCCTCCTCCAGCTTCTCCATACACTTTTTCACTATTGTCCTATATTTCTCCACAAATTCCATCGGTGCCACAGGAACTGCGTCTGGAGCAAATGATAGCATCTTTCCCATGACCTCCACATCCTTTACAGCCGGTACTGAAAGCTCATATCCTCCGTCTTCGCACCATCTGCTCTTCTGCTCATTGTGCCAAATCTGGTTTGAAACGATATTGGCCACATCTCCATAGAAGCGGATGGTATACCACTGGGGCTCTGCCTTGGCAGAGGAGAAGATTCCATATGCCCCTTCGCTTTTCCTCAGCTTCTCTTCATTGAAGACAAACTTATCCTCCAGCATTCTTGCCTTCCTGATTCTGGAAAGGTTGTAGGTGATGATGCTGCCGAAGACGGATTCTGCCTTCAGGTACCACAGCTGGGAGTAGTTTATGATCTCCATGGGATTCAGCTTCTGGACGCTGGACTTTCCTCTGGTGTTCACATATTCCACTTCCACCACCCTTGTCTCCTTGATGGCTGCAACCAGTGTGGTGAACACATTGTAGTCTACCTTCTCAATGGCTGAGTAAAGATACTTTACAGGCTTTCTCAGACCTTCAGGAGCCTTCTTCTCAGGAGTCCAGGAAATGTCGAACTGCTCACGGAGAGGATTCTTGGCGGCATCCCTCAAGGCCTCTGCAATGGTGGAGTTGGCAAAAGCTTCGTTAAGCTTTGGCTTATCTCCGTTGTAGACATAGTAGTTGCCCTTTCCCGTCCTCACATATTCCACGGAAGAGAACTTATCAAGGTAACCTATATCCGTAAGCCTTTCCCTTATGAACTCTATGTCTCTCCTGAACTCCCTGTTGGACATTCCATATTTGTCTCGGATATAGGCATAGTTCAGTCTGCCTTCCTCAAGACAGAGTACATTGATCATGTCCATTATCCTTTCCAGTCTGCTCATTGGAGAGATGTTAACACAAATTTCCTAAGCTTTCACTCTCGCCATACCCTTTTCAGAAAGCAGGAAGTGAAATACCATCTTCCTGATGAAAAACAGCTTCCTCAGAGATACCCTAAGCGACAAGGTATTCCTCAAGAACCTTATGACCCTTGGCATACCCATTGCCCTTCAGAATCTGCTTCTGGCCCTGGTAGGCGCTTCAGACACCATAATGCTAGGCTCCCTGGACCAGAATTCAATGGCGGCAGTATCTCTGGCAACCCAGATACAGTTTGTACAGAATCTGACAGTATCAGGAATAATTGCAGCCTTCCATGTGCTGGGAGCCCAATACAGAGGTAAGGAAGACAAAAGAAGCGTAGATATGCTCTTCTCCATGACTCTCAGGATTTCTGCCTTGGTAAGCCTCCTTACCTTCCTCTTCTGCCTTATCTTTCCCTATGAAGCCATGGGAATCTTCACTGATTCCACAGCACTCCGTTCCATTGGAGAGAGATACCTCCGTATTGCTTCCTTCTCCTACCTTCTTACAGGCCTCTCCCAAAGCCTTCTGGCAATGCTGAAGCTATATAAGGATACCAGGACCGTAGCCTACATAAGCCTATTGTCTGTAGTGCTGAACATAGTTCTCAATGCCCTTCTGATCTATGGCCTCTTCGGTCTTCCTTCCCTGGGGGTCGAGGGAGCGGCAGCCGCAACCCTTACCGCCAGAGTCATAGAAATGGTTCTTGCTGTATTTGCTGTATTCCATAAGAAGGAGAGACGGCCAGACATTAAGAAGCTCTTCTCGTTCGATAGAGCCCTCTCCCGTGACTACGTCAGGCAGCTTATTCCACTACTAGGAGCATACCTAGTATGGACCATAGGAATTTCTGCCTACGCTTCCTTCCTGGGCCACATGGGAGAAGATGCAGCTGCAGCCAATTCCCTTTCCCAGGTGGTGAGGAACCTGGCCCTTTGCTTCACTAGGGGCCTTGCAGGAGGAGCCTCCATCATTATCGGCTACGAGCTTGGAAGCGGAAACTTGGAGAGAGCGAGAGTCTATGGCTTCCGTCTCTCCGTCCTTTCCCTTCTCTGCGGTGTCTTCACATCCCTCCTGGTCCTTCTCTCGATTCCTCTCGCTCCTCTTACTGTCTCCCTTACAGAGGAGGCAGGAAGGGATTTCCAGGAGATTTCCATTATTCTTGCCGTCTACGTAATCGGAGCTTCCTTCAACTCTGTAGTAATAAACGGAATGTTTGCCAGCGGAGGAGATACCCTTTTCGACTGCTATTCCATCATAGTGATGATGTGGCTTCTAGCTATTCCTCTTGCATACCTGGGGACATTCCATCTTTCCTGGCCTGTGTGGGCTGTCTATTCCTGTACTTGCCTGGACGAAGTGGGAAAGATACCTTGGACCATTATCCACTACAGGAAGATGAAGTGGCTTAAGGACCTTACAAGGTAGCTTGAGGCGCATAAAAATGACCTTCCCAGTGGATGAGCCAGAAGGAAGGTCTATTCGAGAGACAATTGATTATCTCAGGCCATAGCGGGAGACGAAGGCTTCAGCGTTCTGGATAGAGCCGCCGGCTGCTCCCTTGACGATGTTGTTCACCAAGAGACAGAAGCCGATCTTTCCGCCCTTCTTCCTGATTCTTCCTGTGTAAACTACCATGCCCTTTGGATTTCCCCAGAAAGCATACTTTGGCTGTGGGAAAGTATCCTCTGCAGAGTAGACGATAGGCTGGGAAGGAGTTGAAGGAAGATCCTGCACTTCCTTGAAGTCTGCCCATGCCTTGATGATGTCTTCGCACTCCACATCCTTCTCCAGGTCAAGCCATACGGTCTCAAGATGGCCGAACATTACCGGCACACGTACTGTAAATGCATAGACTTCAGGATCGATGGTAAGAATCTTCTTGATTTCCTTGACGATCTTCTCTTCTTCTCCCTTGATGTATGGGATACAGTTATCTGTAATGTCGAAGGATGAAAGGCCTGGATATCCTGCACCGGATACAGACTGATAGCTGTTGACAGTAATTGTCTTGATGCCGAACTGTCTAAGTGGAGCAAGAGCCATGGCAAGACCTGTGGTTACACAGTTGGCATTGGTTACACAGAAACCTGTCTGAGGGTAACCCTGCTCCCTGATAAGGTCCAGCTGCTCGATATTTGTATCTGGAATGAGAATTGGAACATCGCTGTCATATCTCATGGCTGCTGCGTTGGAGAATACGTAGAAACCGTTTGCCCTAAGCTGAGGCTCAGCTTCCCTTGCAACATCTGCAGGAAGAGCAGAGAAGACGATCCTGACTCCAGCCTCCAGCATTGCATCATGATTGAATTCCTTGATTTCAATGTCCTTTATCTCGGAAGGCATCTCGAATGGCATGACCCAATGGACAGTCTCGGAGTATTTCATCCCTACCCTTGCGGATGAAGCTGTCACATAGCTAAGCTCGAACCATGGATGGTCTGAAAGCATCCACATGAAAACCTGGCCAACTGCACCTGTCGCTCCAAGAACTGCGACCTTAATCTTCTTGTTTTCCATCAAAGAAACTCCTCTAAACCAAATAATTAGGCGTACTATAATAAATGGGTTCGACATTGGCAATACTATTTGAAGAAAACTGTTAAAAATTTTATCAATATGTTATTTTAATAACGTTTTCTTTATTTCCCGCACATCTCACCCCCTTCAGTTTTCCCCTAGAGCTCCAATGTCGACAATCACTTTTCAAGTATTGATTTTCTTGGTATATTAAACAATTGTGAGACTATGGCTTTTTTGAAGTCATTATGTCTATAATGGTATTTCCAAGGAGGCCACCATGGCTAATAAGAAAGATACTCTGACACTTGGCTACGGCTGCATTTCCTGCGGTCACAACAAGGATATCAATCTTTATAAGGACATGTTCAAGATGTCTACAGAGAGGGATGCAGACCATGCACAGGAAGGCAGTGAATTCCTTAAGGCATTGAAGAACAACCCTCCCAAGAGAACCAGATGCAGATTCTATGACAGTGAACAGGGTCTTCTCTGTGAATATTTCGTGGAACGTGACTATGTTGGCGTCAATGGCGATTGCCCGGATTACCTGGAAGTGAAGTTCGAAAAGGCTCCAGCTCCAAGAAAGATTACTGTGGTTGAGACAGAGAATCCTCTTGAAGAAGATCCAAACGATGTAAGCGAAGTCCTGGACGACGAGAACGTTGACGACGAACCATTGGAACTGGAAGACGAAGACGAAGAGTAAGCCCCAAGAGAGCGGAAGTGACCGGAGGTTTCCGGTCATTTTTTATGCACTCCTTTCCGTTGTCCAATAGTTCTACCCAGTAATACATGGCACTTCCATACCTTCCCTCTTACTTCCTCCAAGGAAGAGATGCATACCATAGTTCAGAGCCGAAAGAGTAGCCTTATCACCTTC
>JAEDOD010000092.1 GCA_016302165.1 Sphaerochaetaceae bacterium | reverse complement strand
GCTGCGATATATGGATTCTTTCCTTCCTTCTTCAGATACATTGCTGCGGTCCAGAGGACGATTGCTGCAAGAATCTGGTTAGTTGAAGCGAAATAGTTCCAGATTGAAGTATAGTCCAGCTGGGATACCAGGACACCTAAAAGAAGAAGAGGAAGAGTAAGGATCAGACGATTTTTGTAGCTCTTCTGGTCAAGGTGAAGGGCGTCAGCCACTGTAAGGCGGGCGGAGCGGAATGCTGTGTCCCCGGAGGAGATTGGGCATGCAATGACTCCCAGCATGGCCAGAATGGCTCCTACCCCTCCCATTGTGGTGGCGCAGATGTTGTATACACAGCCTGACTGCCCCACAGCCATTGCTTCCTTGAGACCTGTCATGACTCCTCCCTCAATTGGGAAGAGGGCACAAGCTGCTGCAGCCCACACCAGAGCGATGATGCCTTCGCTGACCATGGCCCCATAGAACACCTTATGTGAAAGCTTCTCGCTTTTGCAGCACCTGGCCATGATTGGAGACTGTGTCGAGTGGAAGCCGGAAACAGCTCCACAGGCCACGGAGATGAACATGGCAGGGAACGCAGAAGTTCCTGCAGGATGCATGTTCCTCAATGGGAAGATTTCAGGAATCTCATAGCCTTTGATTATAGTTCCCAGCCCTACTCCGATTGCCATGACAATAAGACAGATTCCGAATAATGGATAGAGCTTACCGATGATCTTGTCTACAGAAAGGAAGGTTGCAATGAAGAAGTAGATGAAGATGATTGTAAGCCAGAAATATCTGTTGGCAAGGATTCCTTCCGAGCCACTCTTCTGGCAGAGATAGCTCAAAAGCCCTGCAGGACCTACGGCAAATACAACTCCCACCATAAAAAGAAGTACTGTAGAGAAAACACGCATAACCTGCTTCATTGTTTTTCCCATATACATTCCTGTAAGTTCAGGAACGCTGAGACCTTCGTGCCTCATAGACATGAAGCCTGAAGCGAAGTCGTGGACACCACCTGCAAGGATGGTACCGAAAGTAATCCACAAAAATACGCTTGGCACCCCAGATTGGACCAAGGCCTGCAATGTTCAATAGCTGGATAAGAAAGATTCTCCATGTGGGCATGACCACATAGTCTACACCGTCTTCCATGGAGACAGCTGGTGTAACACGATCATCTGGTCCGAAGACCTTCGATACAAATCCGCCATAAATGAAATAACCGCCAATGAGAATGGCAAGACACACAAAGAAACTGATCATGAAACACCTCCCGGTTATATCCGGATCCAACTATGGACTGAAGGTAAACCAAAATGTCGTCGACTGCGTTCTATATCCTTTAGGTGGCAATTGTCAACAAAACTCCTTCAATATGAGAAAAATGTTTCGAAGAAAAAGAAATCCACAACGAAGCATTATACCCCGCTGTGGACTAATGGAAGGAAGAATGAATCAGAGAATCTCAAGCCTTCCTGTTGTTATGAGCTTTCCGCTTTTTCGGTCGAAGATCATTATTCTGTCAGACTCAACAGACAAATTGACGGTGGAACCGATTCTGAAGCTAAGGTCTCCGAAGACAACTCCTGTCAGAAGGAAGTCTCCTACCCTAACCTTGATTGTGGATTCCATACCTGTAGGCATGGCGCCATAGATCTCTCCCTGAAGCTTTCCGTCTTCCTTGATCTCTATGCACTCAGGTCTGATTCCAAGAACGAAGTCCTGGTCTGTGACCACAGGTTCCTCAGAAAGGGAGTCATCCTCTTCATCAACTTTCTGGATATGGTACTTGAAGACTTCGTCCTTGTTTCCCTTCTCCACATAGTCCTTTTCCTTGCTCCTTCTGGCAATATCCAGCTTCTTTGCGTCCTCTTCCCTATCTCTCTCTTCCCTCCAGGATTTAAGAGACAGAGGAGAAGAAGGAATGAACTTTACTTTTCTGCCGCCAAGAACTTCCAGCTCAATTGAGCCGTCATCCTTTCCATCTCCCTTTCCGTCCACGAAGTTGATGGATGGGTTACCTACAAAGTCTGCAACAAAGAGATTGCTTGGCTTCTTGTATACTTCAAGTGGTGGCTGGTACTGCTGAAGAACTCCATTGTTTATCAGGCAGATTTCACTGGCCAGAGTCATGGCCTCCATCTGGTCATGAGTGACATAGACGAAGGTGGAGCCGGTCTCAACATGAAGGCGCTGGAGCTCATATCTCATTTCAAGCCTAAGCTTGGCATCCAGGTTAGACAATGGTTCATCCATAAAGAGAACGCTTGGCTCTGGAGCAAGGGTTCTGGCTATGGCCACTCTCTGCTGCTGACCGCCGCTGAGCTCAGCTGGATATCTATCCATGAACATTCCGATCTTTACTATCCTGGATACTCTCCTTACAGCAAGATCTATCTCCTCACGGCTCATCTTTCTGCTTTCAACCACAACCTTTCCGTTTTCCGTAAACTGGAAGGAGGAATCCAGATGGTTCTTCTCCACGCTTTCCTTCACCTTGGCACTGAGCTTGCTGATTTCCTCGCTCACATCCTTTCCCTCTTCAAGGTGATAGGAGAACAGGGTCTTTGCTGTAAACTGGCTGATAGTGAATGCGTCAATAAGCTTCAGTACAGCTCTCTTGCTGTCAATCTTGCCATTCTTATCACGGCACTCCTCCAGTACCCTTACCACTTCCTCAGGATTTTTAAGGATCTTCACCAGCTGGCTATTGGTCCTGGCCTCGAAGTCTATCTTAGGCATCTCCTCCTTGATGTTTGTAAGACCGAAGGAAATATTCTGATATACAGTCATGTTTGGCCAAAGGGCATAGTTCTGGAAGAGGAAGCCCACCTTTCTCTTGTTGGCAGGAATATTGATGCCTCTAGAGCTATCGAAGACCACTTTGTCGCCAATGGTGATCTTACCGCTTGTCGGAGTCTCAAGGCCTGCGATCATTCTCAGTGTGGTGGTCTTTCCGCAACCTGAAGGACCAAGAAGAGTGACGAAGGCATTATCTCTGATTGTCATGGAAAGGTCGTCTACTGCGTAGAACTTTCCCCAACGCTTATTTATGTGTTCAAGTTTGATTTCTGGCATGATTAACCTCCAATGCCGCTGTCCAGGCTGGCACCTGTAAGCTTATTTACAAGTGCATTGAAAACAAGAATGGTGATGATGAGAATCAGGTTTATTCCACTGGAGAAGGCATACAGTCCCATTTCATCGAAGTAGTCCAATGTAGTGGAGAGAATGAAGCCTTGGGTACAGAGGAGCATAAACAGTGACAGCTCTCTCAGACAAGTCATGAAAGGAAGAAGGAAGCCACTGATTATGGAGCTCTTCTGGATAGGAATGATGATGCGGGTCATTCTCTTGGTCCAAGGAATATCCTGGATTATTGCCGCCTCCTCTATTTCTCCCGACAGCTGAAGCATGGAGTTCAGCGCATTACGGGAAGCAAAAGGAATATACTTTATGGTTCCCACTATTATAAGGAGAGTATAGGTGTTGTAGAGGTTAAGCTTTTCTCCTGAGAAGAGGATGAAGAAGGCTACGCCTACAGCTATGGAAGGCATAAGGTATGGCAGGAAGGCCATGGAGTTCACATAGTTGGCCCACTTGCTTCTTCTCTGCTTGGAAACAGCATAACCAAGAAGGGTTCCCACACTTCCTGCAATGAGGGAACAGGCTATGGCTGTAAGCAATGTTCCCTTGTATGCATTCCAGATTGTCTTGTTATATAGCATTCCCATCTGTCCATACATTCCGTTCTCTGTCTGGTTCTCACTGGTGATCCACCACTTCAGGGTGAGATTGTCTGTGTTACCGGTATAGAGGAAGGAGTAGTCTCCAGGGTTTGGAAGGAAGGTTTCGAAAGCAAATGAGATGATTGGGTAGATCGATGTGAAGAAGGTAAGGATCACAAGAATCACGGCAATCACATATCTTCCGGCCTTTCCAAGATTTATCTTGGAGGTCTGGCCGCTCTTTCCTGTTACAGTGGTATAATTCTTGCGGCTTGTCAGGGAGAACTGGTTGAGAATCATGATGATGACTCCGAAAAGCATCATTATGATTGCCAGGATACTGGCCTCTCCTGTGTATTTGCTGTTAAGGGAAATATACTTTGTAGACAGGGTGGAAAGTCCCAGATAGTGTGGGACCGGATAGGATCCCATGGCGCCACCCAACACAAGAAGAAGGGTTGAAAGGATAGCTGGCTTCACCATTGGAAGAGTAATGCGGAACATTGTCTTCCACTTTGGTGTATCAAGAATTGTTGCAGCCTCCTCCAGGTTGGCATCCATGTTCTTGAAGATTCCACCTATAAGGATATAGGCGAATGGAGCATAGTGCATTCCAAGGACCACTACAGAAGGGAACAGTCCCTTACACCACCATATAGGCATGTTGATGCCGAATAGCGCAGCAAGAAGGCCATTGCTGGTTCCTGTCACTGCATTGGAGTTGAAAAGGTTCTGCCATACTACTGCCAGTGTCCACTGAGGCATGATATATGGAAAAATGAATATTCCTGAAATGTACTTCTTCCATGCCATGTTGGTCCTTGTGACCAGGAAAGCTGTAGTTCCACCGAAAATAATGGCGAACACACAGGTCCAGAAGGCAAGGAGAAGAGTATTCCAGAGAGGTATCCAGAGATTTGTCTTGGCAAGTCTGGAGGTGAAAAGGTCAATGTAGTTGACCAATGTATAGCCAGAGTTCTTCTTTGAGAGGAAGGCATCGATGGTGCCTGGATGTATCTCGAAGGTGTCCTTTACAATGGCTATGAAGGGGGCTATGGTGGATATGGTCACCACTATGCCCATAATAAGCAGAATGACATTATATGGCTTTGAAAGAAAGGTCTTCACCTTGTTCCATCTTAATCTCATCGGGCTTACGGATAATTGTCTTTGAGCCATGATCTGTTCCTAAATCAAAAGACGCCTCCCATCCCTATGGGAAAGGAGACGCCGTAGAATTACTGACTGCGATTACTTTCCGCTGTACTTTGTGAGCATGTCAATCCAGCTGCCTACTGTGAAGGAGACAGATGCGCAATACTCAGGATCCTCGAGGACGAGACGTGGAGCCCACCATTCATATCCTCTGTCGTTGAGAGCTGCAAACTTGACAGTTACGCCATCTTCAGCCATTCCGCCAACCTTGTGGTTGAACTTCTCTTCATTCTTTTCAGCCAGGACTGGGTTGGATGAGTATCCACCGATATCCTTACCCCAAGCAGAGAAGCCGTCGACTTCCTCAACCATGTATGCGATGAATGCACAAGCTGTCCATGGAAGTGGAGAGTTCTCTGTAACGAAGAGGTAGTGGCAGTAGCCGTAGCCGCCGAGACCTGTATATCCATCTTCGTAAGCTGCGACCTTGATGTTGTTCTTGCTGACAGAATCGGATTCCTGGACACTTCTGAGCTTGGAGTAGACGATGAGACCGAACTGGTCTGTAGCAGACTTGTCTACGAGAGTGTTGCAGATAGGTCCGTCATCTGTCTGAGCATTGTAGGACTCAACCCAAAGCTTGATCCATGCAAGAGCATACTTTCCGTTCTCATCAAGTCCAAGACCTTCTGCGTCGCCGCTGACAGCCTTGATTGTTGGATCGAAGACAGCCTTCTCTTCAGCAGAAAGTGCATCATAAGCTGCCTTGACTTCCTTGGCATACTGTGGAGAAGTGAGCATATAGAGGAAGTTCTTTCCTACGACTTCACTGTCAACATCCATAAAGAGTCCATGTTCGCCAGGTGCGACAAAGTCCCAGAAGTTGTCATAGGACTTGGATCCTGTGCAGTTGTACATGAAGACCTTGTTGAGAGTCTGGAGTGGAAGATATCCATCATACTCTTCAGCTGTTGTTCCATTTGCTTCTGCCCATTCCTTAGGGATGAATCTGTCGAGAAGTCCTGTCTGGACCATCTTGCTCTCGATCTGGTTTCCATCCTGGATAAGAGTCATTGCATAGGTACCTTCAGCCTTTACTCCATCAGCTGCAAGCATTGTGAAGATGCTGTTGTTCTTTGGCTGAGACCACTCTGGTGTAAGAGTATAGGATGGGTCGATTGTCTGGAGATAAGCTATGAAGTTTGGAAGAGCTGTCTTTCCTCTTGAGGAGTTTCCAAGACCATAGAATGTCTTTCCGTTGGATTCTTCAATTGCCTTCTGGGCAAGTTCAGAAAGAGTCATTCCTTCTGCTTCCTTGATGATAGCCTGGACTCTTGAAAGTTCGACTTCCTTAACTTCTTCGCTGCCGCCCTGAGCGAAGACCATGAGAGTGGCAATAAGAGCCACCATGACCATTGCTGTAAATTTCTTCATGTGTATTCCTCCCTTTTAAGAACACAATGATAGTCTTGATTATCCATTACGATTGGTTAGATTTCAAACAAAAAATAATTTTTGCCTTTTTTACTGCTTTTCTTCCTGCCAGAAGAAAAAGTTTCTTATGCCATCATCAAATGTCTTTATGGGAAACTACACAAAACCATATGAATGTGTATTTACTTCTTTCCTACACTGTTCTTTATGGCCTCAATAAAGGCAATGTCGCTTTCAGTAATGGAAAGATTAGTCTTAATCTCCTTTTCGCTGTCCTTCTTCTTCACTGAAATGGAGATTACTGTACCCTCCTCTATCTTTTCCTTGGCCATATAGTTCAAAAATTTCACGAATTGTGGATGGGTCTGGGAGAAGGTATCCCAGTGGCCCTTGATTTTCATCAGTTCACTAAAGTTCATCATTTTTTAGTCCTCAGGATAAAATATGACCTTTCTTTCCTTCTTCGTCCATTAGTGGAGAGCAAATGGAAAAGAAACTACTCTATAGTCATTTTGCCAGATGGAAAGTAGATAGGTGGCATTGCGCCTTAGAATTAAGTTTCAAAAAGCTGATTGAACGAAGAAGAAAGAATATGGCCCTGCCATTACGTCACAAAAGGGGAACCCGTTCTGGATTCCCCTAAGGTTTCACTATTTTCGACTCTTACTTGATGTCGTTACCTGTAAGCTCCTGGCGGAAGGAGGTAGCTGTCTCAGCCTTGTCTCCTGGCTTGTAGAGCATAGGAACTGCTGCATAGAGAGCTGCACAGACCACCAGGTCCTGCTTCCATGTGATCTCGTTTGGAGCGTGAGCCTGGCTCTCTGCTCCAGGTCCGAAGCCTACGCATGGAATGCCATATCTTCCCTGGATTGATACACCATTAGTGGAGAATGTCCACTTATCTGTAAGAGGACGGCCTTCTCTCTTTGCCTTTGCTGTATCGTCAGCCCAGAGCCTTTCCTCTCCCCAGAGTGCGTGATGAGCATCGATGAGTGCCTGTACGTGTGGTGCAGACTCCTTGTTGATCCATGTAGGGAAGAAGCATTCTGTCTTGTAGACCTCTCCTGTCCAGGCTGGTCTGTCATACCAGTACATGGAAACCTTAAC
>JAEDOD010000091.1 GCA_016302165.1 Sphaerochaetaceae bacterium | reverse complement strand
TCTGTGGAATACTTCATGTATATATCTCCTAAAAGTGTTTTGACTTATGTCACTACCTTGATGATAACCCGAAATGGGGGATTTTGAAAATATCGGAACATCAACCAAAGGTTCATTTGAAAAAAAATTACTCTTTCTACATCCAGTCCCTGTAGGTTCCCTTGATATAGATCTCCACATCCATAGGTGAGAACAGGACAATAAGCTTTTTATTTCTGAAATCCCAGCCCACGTTGGTCCTGAGGCACCTTTCACGCCTTACGTTGGAAGGACTTCCCAGGGCGATGGGAGTAAGGCCCAACATGATTCCAAGGCCATTGTCATCGCTTTTCCAGAAGCCTCCAAGGGAAAGGAGGGTGTTTACGTTGACACCGGAAACCTTGCTTCCTGTGTTCCTCTGACCAAGAAGGGTTGTGGAAATCTCAGCACATAATATATTGGTGTCGAAAGGTTCAGGGATCAGCTTCGAGGATCCCCATACGTCCAGCTCCAAGTTATCTGTAATGCCCATGGAGAAGCCATAGGAGATTCCTATGCCATCAAGGGGCCAAGTAAAGTTGGACTGTCCCAGCATGAAGGCAAAGTCGAAGTAAGGAGAGGCAAATAGAGGCAGGGCCAGAAATAATAGGACAATGGGAATAATCAAAATCTTCTTCATCTAAAGCCTCCCGAATGAAGCGCTGAACTTCATTATTGTGATTCCCCATCCAAAGTCCCCATTGAAATCCATTGAAACATAAGGGGAAAGGATTTCATACATGAAGGACATGTCCTGGAAGGCAAAAGGTGAAAGCTGGGCCATCAGTCTCCACTCATTGCCTGCTCTATACTGCACTCCCACTCCAGCTGTAGGCTGCCATAGCACCTTGTTGGAGAAAAAGTAGTTGAAGGGATGGTCCACAGTAGAGAGTATAGGCGTAGAGACCACCAGGTTCACTCCCCGAAACACCGGCCTCACCATGGAAAGGAGAACATCAGCTTCAAACTTTCCTTTGTTGTTCAGGCCTGTAGGGGAGATATATCCACCGATGGCGGCTCCTCCGAAGCTTTCGTCTCCGAATCTCTCCCCTATGGGATAGACAGAGTATCCTCCGCCGAAAGATGCATATAGAGACATGGCCAAAAGGACCAGAATCAATATTGTAGCAAATCTTTTATTCACCATTAACCTCCATAGTAAGAGAAGATATAGGCAAGGAAGCTGCCATACTTCCTTTTATTAGCCAGCGCTGTGTCCTCATCCAGAATTATGCCTTCGCCTGCAACGCTCAAGACCTCCCTCTTCACTTCCTCAGCCATTTCCGGCGAGTCGATGACCAGACCTATTTCATGGGAAAGAGTCATGGACCTGTAGTTGAAGTTGGAGGAGCCCACCACCACATATCTGTTGTCCACAACCATCACCTTCATGTGGAACATGGGAAGGATTCCTCCATTGGGGGAGTATGTCACATCATGGAACTCCACTCCAGTATCCCCAATCAGGTTGGCTACAGCCCAGGCAGAGCCTGCCTTTGCGTATCCTCTGCTGTCCTGGGAGCACCAGACTTCTACATCCACTCCCCTGTCTACAGCCCTTTTCAGGGAAGATTTCATATTACCATCCACTGTAGGCAGATATGGGCAGAGGAATATGGACTCCTTGGCCTCCTCGATAAGGGAGGCATACATTCCTGAAATGGAGGCTGAGTTGGAATATACATTTCTATTGAAGAGCCAAGCCTTATATTCCTTATTGTCGTCTTCATAGCGCTTGAAATCTTCACTGTCCATAGTGTCTACACAGCCTTCATTCCACATTCTGATGAATTCATCGATGAAGAGGGATGATATGGAAGCAGAACGGAATACATACATGCTGTCCCTCTGGTTCTTCTCCCCCGAGCCCATGGAGATGTAGTTGATGTTCATGCCGCCGATGGCTGCTGTCTTTCCATCCACCACCATCATTTTCCTATGGTCCCTTACCAGAAGATGGGCCGGATTGATCAGGTGAGTAAAGGAAAGAGGGGAATAGATGAAAAGGTTCACCCCTTTGTCCTTAAGGTATATGAGATTGGTCATGAAATATCTGCTGTCTGTCATATCAAGGGATGAGATTCCATCAATAATGAAATATACTCTCACTCCCTCTTCAACCTTTCTCTCCAGAATCTGGAAGATTGGCTCCAGTGATGGACAGGAGGAACCCAGGAAGGTGGAAAGAAGAATATAGTCTTCCGCTTCCTCAAGAAGCGCCTCCATTTCATGCATCCAATCTTCGCCTCTGAAGTACATGTCAGGAAGATTCACTCCGACTTCCACGCCGCCGTAAATCTCCAGTTTTTTAGATAGCTCCAGCTCCTCGTCCATTACTGTCTCAGAAACGAAGGGGGAAGTGGAGGAGCAGGATGAAAGAAAGGCGCATAAGACTAAAGCAAGCACCGCAGGGATTATTCTCTTCATTTTCTAATCCTCAAATTCAAAGGGATGAGGAAGAAGATCAGAGAAAAGATATCTCTCCTCCACTCCTTCATCATTAATTAATATAACTGGAGTTTCAGGAAGAGCAAATTCACTGATGACCTGAAGGCAGACTGCGCAGGGAGGAGCCGGATGACTGCTTCTGGAGGCCACCACTATCAGGTCCAGGCCGATTCTTCCTTCCGCAGCCACAGCTGTAGTGATTGCATTCCTTTCTGCGCATATGGTTGCCCCATAGGAAGCGTTCTCCATATTGCATCCGCTGTATATTCTTCCTGTGGAAGCAGATAGGACAGCAGCTCCCACCTGGAAATGGGAATAGGGGCAATATGCATTTTCCATTGCTTCCATGGCCAAGCGTCTTGCTTCCTTTTCCTTTTCTGGAGTAAGGCTATTCCTCTTTTTCATGACCCAGAGAGCTCCATACTTCTTAAAGCCATTTTCCTTTTTCAGCCTGATGAAGGCATCACGGACATCTTCTCTGCCCTTATACTCAGGGAAGAAGGCAAATGAGGAAAGAATGGCGTCTGCTCCAGCTTCCACAGCCTTCTCTTCTCCTATGGTTGAGGTCAATGCCACCACATTGGCTCCTGCCCTCTTTCCGCTTCTGATTCCGGAGAAGGAATCCTCGAATACCAGGCACTCCTTTCCTTCCACTCCAAGCTCTTCCATAGCCTTGAGCCAGATATCAGGAAAAGGCTTATTGCGGCTGACGCTTTCCTCTGTCAGGACAGAGTCGAAGTCTCCCGGGGAAAGATTCATATATTTCAGGTTCTCCTCCACTCTCCAGGAAGGCGCTGAGGAGACAATGGCTATCTTGATTCCCTTGCTTCTTGCTGACAGCACAAACTCCCTTGCCTTTTCCTTTGGCTTCCGTTCCTTCAGCTCTTTGCTGTAGTTTTCCCTGAAGAAGGAGAGAGCTTCATCAAGAGAGATCTCTGTATTCAGATACTTTGCACTTTCCTCCAGGAGAGCTTTCATTCCCTTGCCCATGAAGGGCACAACTTCATCTTCTTTGATGGAAAGGGATTTTGAAGCGAAATAGCGGGACACCAGAGCTGCCGACACATCAGCACTCGGCGTGAGAACTCCATCCACATCAAACAGAAAAGCCTTTATCACCGTCACCTCCAAACATTAGAAAGGAAGTTTATAGTCAGCCTTCCCTCTTCTTTTTTCAAGGTCTCACATTAGTTCTATAGGACAATTCCACAAAATATATCAAAAAATTGGGGACCAGCTGTTCACCGGTCCCTCCTTGTCAATCTCTGTGGGCTTTGACGAACTGCCCGTCGCCCTCCAGGCCAAGATAGATGTCATGTCCCATGATCAGTCTTCCCCTTAGATAGGTCATCTTCACCCTACCCATTACTGTCATTCCCTCGTAAGGCGTGTAATGGCTTGCAGAGTGGGTTGTGGCGCTGGAGATTGTCCAGATTTCAGATGGGTCGAAGAGAACGATATCTGCGTCCGAACCTTCCTGAAGCACTCCCTTCTTCGGGTAGAGGCCGAAAGCCTTGGCAGGTCCTGTGGAAAGAAGGTTCACTATCTGTCCTATGGAAAGCTGTCCGCTTACATGGCCGAAGTTATATATGAGAGGAAGAAGCTCCTCTGTTCCTGGAATTCCAGGGTAGATTGTCCTGACGTCGCTGCTTTCAAGCTTCTGCTCCCTGGTAAAGGAACAGTGGTCTGTGGCAACAACCTGGATCTCTCCATCCACCAGAGCTTCCTGCAGAGCTTCATTGTCTTCCTTGGTCCTGAGAGGAGGTGTCATTACATATAGCGGTCCCTCTGGTCCAGAAAGCTTACTTCTATCAAGGAAAAGGTAGTGGGGAGTAGTTTCTGCTATTACCTTTACTCCCTTCTCCCTCAGATCCCTTATGGTCTCGATTCCAGCCTTGGAGGATACGTGGACAATGTAGATAGGCATGTCCAGCTCCCCTGCAATCTCTCCCACATATCTGATGGCCTTGGCCTCAGCTTCCGATGGTCTCAGGTCAGGGTGGTCCTCAGGTCTGAACTGGCCTTTCCAGTTTTCGCTGATCGCTGTGACTATGGAGTCATCCTCTGCGTGGACGCATACCAGGATCCCCAGTTCCTTGGCAGCTGAGAAGATTTCCTTCAGCTCTTCTCTCTTCTCCACCAGATATCCCACATTCTTGTATGTAGTGTAGATCTTTATGGCTCCCACTCCAGCATTCTTCATCTGGTTCAGCTCGGCCCTGATGGAGTCTCGGTAGGCATACACTCCCTGGTGTAGTGCGTAATCTATGCTCATCTCCCTCATTTCCTTAAGTCTATCCTTGGTGCTGGAAAGAAGGGAGACCTTGTTGTCATCAGCAAAGTCCACTACAGTTGTGACTCCGCCATAGGAAGCAAGCTTACTTCCCTCCAGGAAGGAGTCAGCTGTGACAGTGCCCCTGCTTACCAGATGATAGTGGGTATGGGCATCGATGATTCCAGGAAGCACGCAGAGACCTGTTGCGTCAACTACGTGTACATCCTCAGGACAATCCTCCACGCTGATGTTTCTTGCTATTCTCCTGATGCGGGAGCCTTCTACTAAAATGTCGCTATGTCTGGTCCATTCTGTATCGACTACCAGACCATTCTTTATCAATAAGCTAGCCATATAGATATTTTGCACTCCGAAAGGCTACTTTGCAAATTAATTCTATTTCCAGTAAGGACCATTACACCTTCCCTCTGTAACACAATCTCCACCTTGTCTTCTTATTCCGGTAGATTCCGGTCCAAAAAATCTCCAGCCCGAAGACTGGAGAAGATGATGAGGAGGAATTTTGATTAATGCTCTCCGAAGTTTTCCATAAGCCAGTCAAGATCCAGCTCCGGGTAGAGAAGGAAGGAGGAAAGAAGAGCTTCCACCCTTTTCTTTGCACTTTCCATTATTTCCTTTGGAGCCTTGGCCTTGTTGCGGCTCTTCTCTCCTGCCCTTTCTCCCTTCTGCAGTATTACAGGGCGGGCAGAGGAAAGGACAGAGGTGATGATATCAGCTATCTCATCCATTTCCTTGACTCCCATACCAAGGGTTGTGACAGCAGCGCTTCCAAGTCTCAGGCCTGAAGTGTACCAAGGACCGTTGGGGTCGAAAGGAAGTGCGTTCCTGTTAAGGGTTATTCCGCATTCCCTTAGAAGAGTCTCAGCCATTCTTCCGTTCAGGCCGAAGGGAGTGACGTCAATAAGGAGAAGATGGTTATCTGTTCCACCTGTTGCCACCTTTACTCCTCTCTTGATGAAGGAAGAGGCAAGAGCCCTGGAATTCTCCACAATGCGGGAGGCATAATCCTTGAAGCTGTCGCTTCCAGCCTCCTTCAGAGCCACAAGCTTTGCGTTCATTACATGAGGAAGAGGTCCGCCGATTACTAATGGGCAGCCCTTATCTACAGATTCAGCAAACTCCTTTTTACAGAGAATCATTCCGCCTCTTGGTCCTCTAAGGGTCTTGTGGGTGGTGGTAGTCACCACATCCGCCCACTCTACAGGATTTTCGTCTCCCTGGAATACCTTTCCAGCCACCAGGCCCGCAAAGTGGGCCATGTCAACCATGAAGACAGCTCCCACAGAATGTGCTATCTCAGCCATTCTTCTGAAATTGATGGCTCTTGGATATGCTGAATATCCTGCAAGGAGAATAAGAGGCTTTATCTCCTTTGCCATTCTCTCGATTTCATCATAGTCAAGGAGACCTGTCTCCTTGTCTACAGTGTAGGAGTAGGCATCGAAGAGCTGGGCTGAAATGTTCTGTCTATAGCCATGGGTAAGGTGACCACCGCAGTAGTAGTCAAGACCCAGAAGCTTCTGGGAATGGAGGGCTGTCCTGATTTTGTCCCAATCCTCCCTCTTAAGTTCCGATGGATTCTTTATTCCCATTTCAGAGAGAAGAGGAATCTGGACCCTTTCATTGAGGATTGCCCAGTATGCACAGAGATTTGCGTCAGCTCCACTATGGGGCTGTACATAGGCGTGCTCTGCACCGAAGAGCTTCTTAGCCTCCTCCACAGCGCTGTTCTCGATTTCGTCCACGTTATCACAGCCAGCATAGAATCTATGGAAAGGGAAACCTTCACTATACTTATCTGTAAACAGGGAACCCATAGCTGCCTGGACAGAAAGTGAAGAGTAGTTTTCAGAAGCAATGAGCTTCAGGTTATGCCTCTGGTCATAGAACTCCTTCACTGTCTTTTCTGAGGAGATGGGAGAGACTTTCTCCACCAGGGAGAGAGATGAAATCAGATACGCCATTTCAGGGGAGATTCTCCCCTCATGTTCATTAAGATACTGCTGAATCTTGTCCATTTTGCCCAACCTTTTGCCCAAAAGAATGACAGATTCTATTTGTTAGTTCAACAGATATATGGAAATTACTTGAAATAAAGGGCGGAATTTCTTTGGCTGTCAAAAGTTGTTTGTTGACACTTCTCATACCCTTGTCTAAACTATCCTAGGTTTTAACCAAGGAGAACAGATGGCAAAAGAAGAAGCAATCGAAGTGGAAGGCGTAGTAAAGGAAGCACTTCCAAACACAATGTTCCGTGTTGAGCTTTCCAACAAGCTTGTAATCCTTGCCCACCTTTCAGGCAAGATGAGAAAGCACTATATCAGGATTGTTCCTGGTGACACAGTAAAGGTTGAGCTTTCTCCATATGATCTTACCAAGGGCAGGATCATCTACAGAGAGAGATAAGAAAGCTCTCAGAGAGTAAAACGGGCAGAGTCGCCCGTTTTTTTATGATACTTCATGGCAGGTTGTTGGGAATATTTGACAATAAGGAAGAATCATGGAATCGAAAACCATGTGGCTGCCCTGGAAGCGTAAAGTGTTCAATCGTCCACAAAAGAAAAGAGAATGGCCGTGCTGTAATCCAGGTAGTATACTTCTCTTAATCAACAACGATCTCTTCAAAAATGGAGATGAGCTTTTTGCGTTAAGCCTTCTCTATCCT
>JAEDOD010000090.1 GCA_016302165.1 Sphaerochaetaceae bacterium | reverse complement strand
ACAACAATATGATTGAAGGCGTAAGGCTTGCTGTGGAGAAGGGCGTGGAAGTCTCCTTCTACTGCTCCCAGGATCCTAGGGCCTACCTTAAGAAGGGAATGGCCTGGGGTAATGCCAATGTTGTAGAGAAGACGGGCATTACATATGTGGATGTGTCCAAAGACGAAAATGGGGAAGCCTATCCCTTGTTCCATATGAAGATGATGATTGTTGATGACCGGTATCTGGTAATAGGTTCCGCCAACTTCAACTTCCGTTCCATGGCCCTTAGCCATGAGATGGTGCTGGTGATAGATTCTCCCTCCATTTCTGCAAAGGCGAAGGAAGAGGTCATGTCGACCATTGGCAATAATCCTGTAATCAAGGACAGGGAGGAGCTGGAAAGGATAGAAAAGGAGCAGGGCTCCTTCCTCGGCTTCCTTATTGCCTTCTTCGGTGGTTGACAGATTGTTGTGGTTTTTCTTTTCCCTATACTCTAGAATTGAGGAAAAGGAACGAAAACAATGCTCTACGAAATCAAAAATGACAATATCACCCTAGTCGTATCTTCCTTGGGAGCTGAGCCCCAGAGCCTGTTGTTCCAGGGAAGGGAATATCTATGGAATGGAGACAAGGCCTACTGGTTCAGAAGGGCTCCTCTTCTTTTCCCAATGATCGGCCCTACAAAAGACAGCAAGATCAGCGTGGATGGAGTTCTCTATGACATGCCTAACAACGGATTTGCCCGGGACACAGAATTTACATTGGTGGAAAAGAAGGAAGAATCGGTAACTCTTCGCCTGGAAGACAGCGAAAAGAGCAGAAGGGAGAACTATCCCTTTGGCTTTGTGCTGACAGTCACATATTCCCTGCTTCCTGATGGATACGAAGCCAAGGCTGAAATTGAAGCTAAGGATGATCTCTACTATACCTTCGGCTGGCATCCTGCCTTCTCCTTGGATATCAATGGCAAAGGCACTGAGCTTGATACCTACTCCATCACTTTCTCTGAAGATGAAAGACTGGATAAGAAGACAGCCATAGACGGAGTCTTCCGCTACACTCCAGACTTTGTGGTAGGGAAAAGCTTCAGAATCAGCCGTGAGCTTACTGATGTGGGAGCAATAATTCTTGATGGAGTAAAGAGTCAGGAAGTGACTCTCACTTCCTCCTCCGGCCCCCACGGAGTAAAGGCCACCATGGGGGATATGACTACCCTTACAGTGTGGACCTGTACTCCTCAGAGAGGACAATATGTCTGTGTGGAGCCAATGGTGTCCTTTGGTGACACAGAGAGACCATTGGAACTGAAGGATATGAAGGAGACCAGAAGCCTCAGGAAAGGCGAGAAGGCTGTATATGTTAACGCCTTCTCTGTGTTCTAGAGCTTTCTGATTCTGAAATCCCCTTCCTTGTCCAAAGGCCAGATGGGCCTTTGGATGTTCCTGTATTCAAGACGCTCCAAGATCTCATCGCTGCTTCCTTCCGTCAGTGCCATGAAGGAGGATGATGAGAGACAGCGGATTTCCGGTTCCAGATATCCTAGCTTCACCACTATGGCCTTCCTTTTTTCAGGAACTACCGATAGCGCTCTCATCATCTCCACTTCGTAGCATCCTACGTGTTCGCTGGTTACCACCACATCGATTCCATCCAGGTGTATGAGAGCCAGATCCGTTTTGTATGTGGAGCCGTAGTTTCTCACACATTTCAACACCTTGGCTCTTATTCTGATGGGGGAACTCTTCTTTTTGTCAAAGTAGGCTCCAAGTTCCCCTTCAATATATGCTCCTTCCCCCTTCTCCAGAGCCATACGGCATATTTCAGGATCATAGAAGGCCTGATAGAGAAGTGGAGGGGAGAGGGATGTAATCTCCTTCTCTTTCAGGAGAAGGGAAAGGAAGGAGGTATTGTCCTGGCTGGACCCTGCGGTAGGGTTGTCTCCACTGTCGCTGACCACTACAGGAGTAAGACCGGATTTCACCAGCTCCATAATTCTTCCTGCAGCTTCCTCAGGAACTTTTGTTTCGTTGTAGAAAAGGAACTCCTCCCTTCTTCTCCAGAAAAGCTCTGCAGCCCAAAGGGCCTTCTCTTCAGCCTTTTTTAGGTCGTTGTCTGTAACCGTTAGGGAGCATACTCCTCCGTCGGCAGAGTCTGCCCAAGGAAAGCCCATAAGGATGGAGGCTGAGAGAATTCCCTCCTCCTTCTCCAGCTTTTCCATTTCCTCCATTATGGTTTTCATGGGTTCTACGCTAGTTTCACTCTTTTCTCCTGCAACCAGGAAGGGAATGCGGTATGCTGCCATGGTAAGCCTGGTGCCATTCAAGGCTTTTATCAGAAGTTCTGCTGCTCTTTCTCCCGTCTCTCTTTCATCTACATGGGGAGCTGTCTTGTAGCCGGTGAAGGCGTCAGCATTATCCAGCATCCTCTTTGAAAGGGTTGCGTGCATATCCAGGGAGCATACTATTGGAAGGGAGGGAAAAAGGGACCTGAGGGAAGAAAGCAGGTCTCCCTCCGCTTCTCCTATTTCCTCCACCCTCATGGAGCCGTGGAGAGCAAGGCAGATTCCGTCTATCTTCTCTTTCCTGGCCTTGTCGATGATCTCACTTTTTAGCTTTTCATATATCTTTCTGTCCCAGACTCCATTGGGAACCGCCCTGGCCAGTACAGTGGGGACCACCTCTATTCCTTCCTTCTCAAGCCTTTCCACGATTCCTGTAATGGCATCCTCTGCCCTATGTGAGAGGATTTCTTCGCCCCTTAGAATTCTGATGTCCTTTTCTCCTGTTATTATGGGATTGAAGGTGTCGCTTTCATGGTGGAGGCCACCTGTAAGAACTCTCATCTCTTATCTCCCACTATTGTCCTTACTCTATCTGAACTGGTGTGCTGGATGAAGAATTCAGGCTGCCTAAGCATTCCTCCCATATAGATGTGGCCAGGTCTCCATTCCATTCTGGATTCCTCCTCCACAGGAAGATATACATGGTATTCCTTAGCTTTGACTGTCTCCTTGAGATAGCTGAAGTTCTTCTCGTTTATTCCGCAGCCTGGCATTACGATTATTCTGTCTCCAGCCTTTTCCACCAGGGCCTTCAGATTCAATATGCCTTCCATGACAGTGGGCTCCCCACCGCTGGTGAGTACTCTATCCACTCCCATGTCAATGAGAGTCTCCAGAGACGAGAAAAGATCCTTTGTCATATCGAAGGCTCTATGGAATGTCACAGGAAGAGGGCGGGCGGCTTCAATTATCTTTTCCGACCTGGCCCTGTCAATGGTACCGTCTCCGTTGAGGATGCCGAACACTATTCCGTCAGCCCCATTCTCCTTGAATATCCTTACATCCTCCAGCATGGTCTCGAACTCTATATCGCTATATGCAAAGTCTCCGCCTCTTGGCCTTATCATCACGTTTATCTTTATGGAAGTGTGTCTTCTTGCTGTAAGGAAGGTTCCGAGAGTTGGTGTGGTGCCACCTTCAAAGAGATCTCCGCAGAGCTCGACCCTGTCTGCTCCTCCTTTCTCTGCCCTGATGACGCTCTCTGCGTCTTCCAGACATATTTCAATCAATTCCTTCATTTTGTCCTCCTTAGAGGTACATTATATCCCATTGCTATGGAGAAATGTCTTTATCCTATGGAAAGTGTTTCCCTTTCTCCCATTCTGTCGGATAATCCCTCTATGGAAGAAAACCGCATAACCATAAAAGATATTGCTGAGGAGCTGGGAGTAAGCACAGCTACAGTTTCCAATGTCCTTCACGGGAAGAAGGGCAAGGTTTCCAGGAAGACCATCGAGAAGGTGGAGGCGGCCATTGAGCGCCATCGCTACATTCCTTCCATGGCTGCTCTTCTTCTTGGCCGTAATGATTCCAGGATTGTAGGCGTTGTGATCAACGACCATGAGAAATACCACGATAGAGTTCTTGAGGATGGATTTGTATCCGCTTCCCTAAATGCCTTATGCAGAAAACTGGAGGAGAAGGGACTGTTTATGATGGTGAAGACCACCAGGGATATTTCCGAGATCCCCAAATATGCCTCCATGTGGAATATGGATGCATTGGTACTTATAGGATTCTGCGACAGCGACTACTCCTCTATCCGCAGAGAAAGCAGGATTCCCTTTGTCGTCTATGACGGAGTTTGCTCCGTGGAAGGTGACGGAATTGCAATGCTTACCGTTGATGACAGGAAAGGTGGCCTATTGGCAGGAGCCTATCTTAAAAATCTGGGACACTCCAATGTGCTTTGCCTTACAGACAACAGGGAGAGGATGGATGAAGCCAGATGCTGTGCTGTAATGGAGAAGGTTGGAAAGGGAGAGGAGATGCTGATTCCAATGGATAAGGATCAGCGCTGGGCTCTATACTCATCCCGCCTGGACTATATCCGCTCCTTCTCATCTGTCTTCGCAATTTCAGACTACTACGCCCTGGATTTCATCTCATTTCTGAATACAGAGGGAATCTCAGTGCCAAAGGATATTTCCGTCATAGGTTTTGACGGAACCATGCAGGCCTCCTTCTTCTCCCTTACCACCATTGAGCAGGACCATATGATGAGGGCTGAAATGGCTGTAAAAAGCCTTGAGGAATTTGCCGAAGGAGTCAATGAAAACAGGGTGAAGATAGTTGACGTAAAGCTGAGAGAAGGGAATACAGTCAAAAGGTTATGCGATTAACTTTTGCAAATAGCTGTCTTTGAGGCTATTATTTGTCCAAAAGAGGTATCTTATGGACAACCGTTCCTTCCGTCATGACCTATTCTCCATTGCCCTTCCTGTGACACTTCAGTGCCTTCTGCAGTCCTCCTTCAGCATTGCCGACCAGATTATGGTGGGGCAGCTGGGAAGCGTCTCCATTGCCGCTATCGGCTTTGCAGGAAAATTCTCCGGGCTATGCTCCACTGTAGTGAATGCTGTGGTGACCGCAGCGTCCATTATGCTGAGCCAATATGTGGGAAGAAAGGATAGGGAAGGGGAGTACCGAAGCTTCAGGCTCACTTCTTTGTCTGCTCTTCTGGTATCCATTGTATTCTTCCTCCTTTCCTTCATTGCTCCTTCCTTCATCATGGGACTATATTCCAGGGACAGCGAGGCCATAGCTGTCGCCTCCTCCTATCTCAGGATAGTTTCATTCTCCTTTATTCCCATGACACTTACTCTTATGGCTTCGGCTTCCCTTCGCTGTAATGACAAGGCAAAGCTTCCCATGTATGCCACATTCTTCTCTGTAATCCTCAATACTCTATTGAACTATGTGTTCATCTTCATTCTCAGGAAAGGCGCTGAGGGAGCAGCAGTTGCTACAGTCATTTCCCAGGTTGTGGCAACTATTGTGGTGCTGTGCTTCGGCTCCAGGTATCTTCCTTCCAGGACTTCCTCTCAAGAAAAGGGTGACTACTTCCCATCCTTCATTAAGATTCTACTTCCTGTAATGGTATGTGAATTCCTGTGGAGCCTTGGAGAGAATGTATATGGAGGAGTCTATGGCCATATCTCCACTGCCGCCGCAGCCGCCATGGTCCTTTCCTATCCTGTGCAGAACATCATGATCGGAGCCTTGACCGGTATTTCCCAGGCTGCAGGAATCATGGTGGGAAAACTTCTTGGAAACAAGGAATACAATGAAGCAAAGGCTTTGGGAAAGAAACTTGTAAAATATGGAGCCCTGGGAAGCATTATGATTTCCATTCTTATTGTCCTTACCAGATCCGTATATCTTTCCATATATAATGTGGAGCCAGAAGTAAGGGCCATAGGCTCCTCAATTCTGGTTGTGTATGCCATTGTTGCACCTGTAAAGGTTTCCAACATGGTTCTCAGCGGAGGAGTTCTCCGCTCTGGAGGCCGCACAGACCTTACAGGTTTAATCGATATCATCGGAACCTGGGGGATCGGAGTCCCTTTGGCCCTTTTGACTTCAAATGTCTTCGGTTTACCTATCCATATGGTCTACTTCATCCTTTCCATGGAGGAGGTGGTAAGGCTCATAATTGGATTCTGTGTCTTCAGAAAGGGGAAGTGGATGAAGAGCCTATAATTTTCTGACAAGGGACCTTTGCCCCCATCTTTACCCCTCCTCTCCAATTGTCTAGACTTTGAAGAGGAGGGAAGGATGAAAAGAAGACCAAAGGTAGTGGTACTTGCCACAGGAGGCACAATTGCAGGAAAGGGAAAACCGGGGGATGTGGCCGGCTACAGGCCAGGTGCCATTTCCATCCATAGCTTGACTCAGTCCATTTCCGGTCTGGGAGAAATTGCTGATATTGAAGAGATCCAGGTCTCAAACATAAATTCTGACGATATCACTTCTTCCCTCTGGCTTCGTCTGGCTGGCTTGATCAATACTCTTTCCCTTCGGGATGACATTGACGGCTTTGTAATAACCCATGGCACAGATACCATGGAGGAGACAGCCTTCTTTCTCCATTTGGTGGTGAAGACAGAGAAGCCTGTGGTGGTGACAGGAGCCATGCGCCCCTCTACAGCAACCAGCGCCGACGGCCCTATGAATCTTTATCAGTCTATAGTGGTGGCATCAAGCAGGGAAGCAAGGGGAAAGGGAGTTGTATGCGTCTTCTCAGACAGCATATATTGTGCCCGTGACTTCCAGAAGCTTAGCACCACCAGCGTTACAGCCTTCGGAGGAAGGGATTTCGGCATGATGGGATATGTGCTGGACCGAAGGGTTCTTCTCTATAACACTTCCCTCAAGCCTCACACCACAGCCAGCGAGTTTTCTGTTGATGGCATATCCTCCCTCCCAAAGGTAGGAATCCTGCTTTTCCATGTGGATGCAGACCCTTCACTGATTTCCTTTGCAGCCAAGGGAAATGATGGACTTGTGATAGTAGGAGCTGGAAACGGAAACTACAGCAAAGCCTATAACGAAGCCATAGGAGAGCTATCCATTCCTGTGGTGAGATCCTCCAGGATCGGAAACGGAATGATTGTCCCTGATTCAGCCTTCGACAAGTGGGGGAACATAATACTGGGAGATAACCTTGCCCCTACTAAAGCAAGGATTCTTCTGATTCTTGCATTGATGAAGACAAGGGACAGGGAGAAAATCCAGGAATATTTCAATAGGTATTGAGTCTTCCTTTGACTCTCATTTTCCCTTGTCTTACTATTTCCTTATGAGGTTTTTTGTAATTCTATTATCAACACTGCTACTTTTTTCCTGCGAGCCTGCCAATTTCTGGCAGAAGGCGGATATTGCAAAAAAGGAGCCTCTTAGATTAGAGCCATCCCTTCTTGAAGTTGAAGAGAAGGAAGGGAAGGTTGATGTAATGAGCACCTTTAAGGCTGGGGACTCCTCCCGTATAGAATTTCTCATTAAAAAACCTGAGAGCCTGGAGAATATGATACTCCGCCGACAGAGCAGAAGTGAAATTGAGAATATGGCTGAAGTCCTGTCAGCAAGATGCTACACAAAAGAAGAGATAAAGGCTTTCCTGGGTAGCGGAATCAATGATGAAAACGTCC
>JAEDOD010000089.1 GCA_016302165.1 Sphaerochaetaceae bacterium | reverse complement strand
CGGGGGCATAATGCTAGACATTTCTGTTGACTTCTTCCGGTCGCCTGAAGGTTGGAACTGCCTTCCTCAAGGCTTCCCTTACGCCGTCGTCGTCGCTGTTCTCCAAAGCTTCCTGGAGAATGGAAAGCTTCTCTTCCAGCTCTTCCATGGTGATAGGCTTCTCCTTCTCCACGAAAATCAGATCGTTATCTGTCTTCTCCAGGTCCTCCTTCTTCACCAGAAGCTCTTCATAAAGCTTTTCTCCTGGCCTCAGGCCTGTCTCCACGATCTCGATGTTCCTTGCCCCCATCAGGGAAATCATGTTGGTGGCAAGATCCATGATCTTCACTGGCTTTCCCATATCCAGAACAAAGAGTTCTCCGTTATCAGCCATGGCTCCCGACTCCAGTACCAGCTGGCTTGCTTCAGGAATAGTCATGAAGTAGCGGATGATCCGCTTATCTGTAATGGTGACAGGTCCACCGGAAGCAATCTGCCTCTTAAAAAGGGGAATTACGCTGCCAGCGCTTCCCAGAACGTTCCCGAATCTGGTTGCAGAGCATCTGACACGGCCTCTGGTGCTGTATGCCTGCTCGATCATTTCACACATGCGCTTGGTGGCACCCATTACATTGGTCGGGTTCACAGCCTTATCTGTGGATACCATCATGAAACGGGAGGCTCCATACTCTTCGCAGAGCTGGATTACGTTAAGGCAGCCAAATACATTGTTCTCCACAGCTTCAGCACAGTTATGCTCCATAAGAGGAACATGCTTATGGGCTGCAGCATTGATGACGATATCCGGCCTGTAGGTCTCGAAGACCCTTGCCATGCCCTTCCTGTTCGTTATGGACACAATCTCCACGCTAAGGTCCAGCTTGCTGCCATAGGTCATCTTCAGCTCCTGCTGGATGTCGTAGGCGCAGTTTTCATAGATATCCAGGATAATGAGCTTTTTGGGCTCCATCTTGGCTATCTGTCTGCAGAGCTCGGAACCTATGGAGCCACCTCCTCCTGTAATGAGGATGGTCTTATTCCTGTAGTAGGAGGCTGTCTTCTCGTTAATCACTGTCTTCTGGGTTCTGAAGAGAAGCTCCTCAATCTCAAACTCCTTAAGCTGAGGCTTATCTCCACCAGACTGCATATGGGGCACATCGTAGTTCTTCACCTTTATGCCAGCCTTGGTGAAGGTTTCATAGAAGTGTCTCATCTTATCCTGGGAATAGTTGTGGATTGCGAAGAAAACTTCCTGCACGTTGTAGTCCTGGATAAGGATCTCGGGAGTGACAGCTTCTTCATCCAGCACCACTACTCCATTGATATGGCGTCCCACCTTGGCCTTGTCTCCATCGATGAAGCACCTGACCTCGTAAGGGCTCTTGTTATCCATTGCTATTTCATCAAACAGATTGTTTCCCAGGTTTCCGGCGCCAAGGATAGCTACCCTTATCTTCTTCACGTCCCTGTATCGGACCACATCGATGCGACCGAAGGTCTTCAGGAAGAAAAGGAGTGTCCTACCCCAGAGGGAGTCGTTGTTGCAGCACTTGAAGGCATAGCGGTAGGCCATCCTTATTGCCAGGGAGCCCAGAAGGCTCATGGCCACCAGAGCCAGCATCTTTACAAAGGTTAACTGATGCACAGGAAGGATGAATCTTCCCAGAATGAAGTACACTATAAAGGCCACTCCATCTGAGAACATAAGACGCATGTAGTTCTGGACGCCGCCGTAGCGCCATATGGTTCCGTAGATTCCGAAAAGGAACCTGATGCCGATTATAGAAAGCATGCCCAGAATCGAATGCTGCACCAGGCCTATAAGGGTGGGCCTGTCAGAGCCTCCATATAGAATCAGAAGCAGAACTTCTATTGCCAGGATTATGACTACATCATAGAACACCAGAGCCCATCTGACTGCGTTTCTACCTTTCTTCATTTATCCCCCCGCATCCAATCACTCTACAGTAACGCTCTTCGCCAGATTCCTTGGCTTATCCACGTCCAGGCCTCTGGATACAGACATATAGTATCCCAAAAGCTGCAGAGGCACTACAGCCAGGCTTCCGATGAAGTGCTGGTCAATTCTCGGCACATACACGGAGAAATCTGCGCTGTCTTCAGTGGAATACTTACCGCACGAGGTAAGACCCATGATGTAGGCTCCCCTGCTCTTGCACTCCACAAGGTTGGAAATGGTCTTCTCATAGAGATCGTCCTGGGTAAGAATTCCTATGACCAGTGTCCCCTGGTCAATGAGGCTGATGGTTCCATGCTTCAGCTCTCCTGCTGCATAGGCTTCGCTATGGATATAGGAGACTTCCTTCAGCTTCAGGCTTCCTTCCATTGCAATGGCATAATCCAGGCCTCTTCCCACGAAGAAGGCGTCATGGATATTGGAGAACTTGGAAGCAAACCACTGGATTCTTCCCTTATCTTCAAGAATTCTCTCGATTTTGGCAGGAATGGAGAATAATTCGTCAATCAGCTCCTTAGCCTTTTCCTCAGTGATTGTTCCCTTGGCCAGAGCCAGCTTTATAGCAAAGCTGTCCAGAGCCACCAGCTGGGCGCTGTAGGCCTTGGTGGTGGCGACAGAAATCTCAGGACCAGCTAAAGTGTATAAGGTGTCGTCAGCCTCCCTGGCGATGCTGGATCCCACCACATTCACCACAGCCAAGGTCCTGACTCCCTTCTCCTTGGCCTTACGTAGGGCTGCTAGGGAATCTGCCGTCTCGCCAGACTGGCTGATTATGATCACAAGAGAATCTTTGGCGAGAGGAAGATTACGGTATCTGAATTCAGATGCCATCTCCACTCTCACATTCACTCCACATAGGTCCTCGATTGTGTATTGGGCCTTGAGGCCCACGTGCCATGCTGAGCCGCAGGCTACGATATAGATCTGGGAAAGGGACGAAAGGAAGGAGGAAGGGAGAGAAATCTTGATTCCATCCTCCTGGAAGATGGAGGAAAGTGTATCCTTGACAGCCTTTGGCTGCTCATGGATCTCCTTGATCATGAAATGCTCATATCCAGCCTTCTCAGCTGATTCAGCATCCCACTCTATATGAGTGGTATCCTTCTTCACTTCGTCGCCGTCAAGGTTATAGAAGGTGACAGCGCCTGGCACCACCTTGGCAAACTCAAGGTTTCCAATGTAGTAGACATCTCTTGTGTATTTGAGGATTGCAGGAACATCGGAGGCGATATAGGATTCGCCATCGTTTATTCCGATGATCATGGGGCTGTCTTTACGGGCTACCCAGATTTCTCCAGGATGATCCTTGAACATCAGCTCCAAGGCATAGCTTCCCCTGACTCTCACCATGGTCTTGGCAATGGCATCGATGGGACCGATGCGGTATTTCTTGTAGTAGTAGTCCACAAGCTTTATGACCACTTCAGTATCTGTCTGGCTGTAGAATCTATATCCATGCTTCAAGAGCTTATCCTTCAGCTCCTGGTAGTTTTCAATGATTCCATTGTGGACTCCCACGACTTCAGATTCCACTTCCCCGCTTCCGGAGGCTCTGCAGTTTCCAGATACATGGGGATGGGCGTTGGTTACGCTGGGCTCTCCATGGGTGGCCCATCTGGTGTGGCCGATGCCGCAGGAGCCGACAAGGGCCTTTCCTCCGTCAGTCTTGTCGTAAAGGAAGGAAAGACGGCCTTTTGCCTTTACCACTTCAGCATTCTTCTCACCGTCCCTGACAGCAAGGCCAGCTGAGTCATAGCCACGGTATTCAAGCTTTGACAGTCCTTCAAGGAGAATAGGTGCAGCCTGCCTATGCCCAACAAATCCTACTATTCCGCACATAGTCCACCTCCCTTATGAGAGAGTATATCCCTTCTTCTCTATGACAGATACCACGCTGTCTACATATTTCTGGCACTCTTCCATGGTCTCGGCTTCAACCATGACCCTGACCACAGGTTCAGTTCCAGATTCCCTGACAAGAATTCTTCCTGAAGAGCCCAGAAGAGCTTCAACCTTCCTGATCTGGCTCTGCACATCCTCGTCGCTCTGGGCTTCCTTCTTGTCTCTGACCCTGACGTTCTTCAGAACCTGTGGATAGACGGTGAAGCCTTCGCTGAGCTCGGACATCTTTTTCTTTTTTGCAAGCATAACTTCCATCATCTTCAAGGAAGTAAGGATGCCGTCACCAGTGGAGGCATACTTTGAGAAGATGATGTGTCCAGACTGCTCGCCGCCGAGCCTGCAGCCATGCTCCTTCATATATTCGTAGACATACTTGTCTCCAACCTTTGTCTTGGCATAGGAGATGCCGCATTCGTCGAAGGCCTTGTAGAGACCGAAGTTGCTCATTACTGTGGTGACCACAGTGTTGGAGAGAAGCTTCTCCCTGTCCTTCATATATCTGCCGTAGATGTAGAGGATATGGTCTCCTGAAAGGAGATTGCCCTTCTCATCCACACATAGACATCTGTCTGCGTCTCCATCATAGGCAAAGCCTACGTCGCAGCCGTTCTCCACCACAAACTTCTGGAGATGCTCAATATGTGTGGAACCGCAGTCCTTGTTGATATTCAGGCCATTGGGATCTGCGCTAAGCACAAGGGTCTTGGCTCCCAGGGCATCGAAGACAGACTTTGCAATGTTCCAGGAAGACCCGTTGGCACAGTCAAGGGCCACCTTCAGTCCCTTGAAGGAGTAGATGCCCAGGGAGATGAGATATCCGATATATCTGTTTCTTCCGCTGACGTAGTCTACAGTGCAGCCGATCCTGTCCTTAAGGGCGAATGGAATCTCAAACTTTCCGTCCAGGTAATCCTCCACCTTCTCGATGGTCTCTTCGTCCATCTTCTCTCCCTGGGCATTGATGAGCTTGATGCCGTTGTCGTAATAGGGATTATGGGAAGCTGAAATCATGATTCCGCAGTCAAAATCATCGATTCTTGCGATGTAGGCCACAGAAGGGGTGGTGGTTACATGAAGTAGGTATGCGTCGCTGCCGGAGGCTACGATTCCTCCAACTAGTGAATACTCGAACATGTAGGAGGAGCGCCTGGTATCCTTTCCGATGACAATCTTGGCCTGGCCCGGTATTCCCTTCTTCCTTCTTTCCTCGTTGTAGTACCAGCCAAGGAAACGGCCTACCTTATATGCATGGTCTGCTGTCAAGACTGAGTTTGCTTCGCCTCTGAAGCCATCTGTACCGAAATATCTTCCCATTTCACACCTTCCTTACTATTGTACCGTCATTCTTATGGATGCATCCCTCAGGGATGACTCCCCTTACACAGCTTGTAGGATACACATTGCTATGGCGTCCTATGACAGTTCCAGGATTAAGGACGCTGTTGCATCCTACTTCAACATAATCTCCAAGCATTGCTCCAACCTTCTTGATGCCGGTCTCAATCCTTTCATCTCCATTCTTTATCACCACAAGAGTCTTGTCGCTCTTCACGTTGGAGGTGATGGAGCCAGCTCCCATGTGGGACTTGTATCCAAGGATCGAGTCCCCTACATAGTTATAGTGTGGAGTCTGCACATTATCAAAAAGAATTACATTCTTCAGTTCCACTGAGTTCCCTACAACACAGTTGTCCCCAACCAGGGCTGCGCCTCTGATGAAGGCACAGTGCCTTACTTCAGTGCCGGCTCCGATGATGCAGGGAGCGCCTAGATATGCAGAAGGAAAGACAGTGGCTGTCTTATGGACCCATACCTGGGGAGAAACCTCAACATAGTCGTCACCAAGAGTCTTGCCCAAGGAGATGATCATGTCCTTTATTCCTTTCAAGGCTTCCCAGGGATAGCGGAAAGATAAGAGATAATCTTTGGCCAGGGTGTGGTCTGTGTCGTACAGGTCAACTATTCTATACATAAATCCCCCTACATGCTGAAAGCGTCAAAATCTGTAGCCTTCAGGAATACTCATTGAGACTATAACAAACATCTCCAATGAAACTATTTCATTGGCAATTATGTATTAATAATACCATGTAATCAACTCTTTGGGGGTTTTCACTTTTTTATTAGATTTTTACAAAGTATTGTGTCTGTTAAATCTATAGACAAAAAAAATCCCGTCGCTCCTTTCGGTTCTGACGGGATTTCTAGCAATCAAGCATCAAATCATTTCAGCTTTTCAAGAATAGCCTCAACGCTCATTCCGCTGGAAAGAAGGTTGGACAGCACATTCTCAAGATCAGCCTTCCTCTGCTCTTCAGCCTTGGCTTCTTCTTCCTTTGCCTTCTTCTCCTCCAGTTTAGCTATCTCCTTAGCCAAATCCTTGAGAGAAGCAGACTTCTCCTTCTTCTCAGCCTTCAGCTCTTCAATCTTTACGCCGATGGAAGAAATCTCTTCCTCCAGGAGGCTGGAAGCAGCCTTCTTCTCCTCGATGAGAGCATCAAGGTCTACGCTTGTATTCTTCACTTCACTCTTTGCCTTATTCTTGGATCCCTTTGGTCTTGGCATGTCATCACTCCTTATATACATAAAGATTATATTTTCCACTTCGGATAAATATCAAGATGGTCAATAATTTCTCCTATTTATCCAGGAAAAGAAGGAAGGCGTCAGCCTGCCTTGATAGTGATTCCTTAACTTCCTCCGTCAGCTCAAGAGTATTGGTCTGGAAAGAAACGGGATCCAGAGCTATTCCTGTCTCGAGCCCATCCATCACTTCCACACCAATGAAGGGAAGAAGCTCCCTCAGCTTATTTCTGGCTCCAGCTGTAGCGTTACGTCCTCCAGCTCCGCTCAGAGTAGCCTTCTTCCCTCTTATGGCTGTCTCAGTTCTTCCGGCTCCCTTCCTTACAGGACGGGAAAGCCAGTCAAGAAGGTTCTTCAATACTCCTGGATAGCTGTAGTTATACTCAGGAGTCAGGAACCAGATGCCATCTGCCTCCCCTACTTCCTTCCTGACCCTTTCAATGGAAGAGGGAGCAGGATACTCTGTGTCCTGGTCCATATATGGAATATCTCCATATTCCAGATAAGACACTTCTGCCCTGGATCCAATAAGACTTTCTATATATTGTGCGACTTTCCTATTGAAGGATTCCTTACGTAGGGATCCTACTACCATCACTATTCTCTTCATCTCTTTTCTCCTGCCAAGGAATATACCACATATTGGGTGGCGGAAGTGTGAAGAAAAAATGAAGAAGAAAGTTCCTATCTTCCGAAGGTCTTGGATCATGACAAAGCCCTACCAGACTCAGATCCCATTTCCCATCAAGACTTCAATAATTTCGCCTTCGTCTTATCTCCAAAAGGCAAGAGAGTTATCGGGATTATCAAAAGGTCGATTCACCATATCAGAATGCCTTCAAGTCGGCATCCACAGAATGCATGGAAGGACACTCTGATTACTGTCTGCCTTCCGAAATCTTTAATCAGGTTTACCATGAAGTACCAGTCAGCAACGCCCATTAAAGTACTGTGTAATACTTCTGGTTTTTGCTTTTGGGCTTATCCGGCTTGGTCATCGCCAGCTTATTGGCGGCAAGTAGTGGCTGCACATAATGCTCAAAGGCATAGAATACAGTCTTCATCCCCAAGAATGCTGCAATCTCCTGCCGTGTTCTAGGCTCATGGCAGAATGCCAACAAATCACCGTCAGAGCGGATTTCTACTGCTTTCTTCTCCTCTTCAGCCTTGT
>JAEDOD010000088.1 GCA_016302165.1 Sphaerochaetaceae bacterium | reverse complement strand
AGCTTATTTAGCCCGGTGTGTTCACCCTTGACATCAATACTACCGTCTCGACGTGTTCCGAGCCGTAGTATCCGTCAAATACCTTGGCCAATACCGGTTTATACTCAGCAAATAGGGAAAGGTCCCTGCTTAATGTGACAGGATTACAGGAAACATAGATGATCCTTTCAGGTTTCCAGGCCTCTATCATGGGTGGAACACTTCTATCCAGCCCCACTCGCGGAGGATCCACTATTACTGTATCCACATGCCTTCCGCTCTTTTTTGCCCAAAGGGCACAGTCATCGGTGAAGGATATGGCAGAAGGGGCATTGATCCTAGATAATGCCAGGCACTTCTTCTCCCTTTCAACAGCATATACGCTCTTTCCTTCCCCATTGAAAAGGGCAGAAAAAGTTCCGACCCCGCTATATAGATCCATGATTGAATCGCCTACTGTATATTCCTTGACGAACTTAAGCATTTCCTCAAGGATTGTAGGATTTGACTGAAAGAAGACAGAGGAAGTTACGCTATACTTTATTCCTCCTACAGTCACATCAACCCGGCTTTCATCCATGGATACTTCCCTGTCTCCAGAAAACATGGGAACCTCAACAAAGCCTGTATTCCTGTTCACCCTGTTCTCGAACATAAGGCTTCGGGCACGCTTGAATATTGCTCCCCCCTTCTCAGAAAGAAGGGCATTCAGCTTCTTTTCCAGTAGAGGACAGCTTCCCACTTCCACTAAAGTATTGGAGGACCGGGCCAGAAAGCCCTGCCTTTTGGTCTTCAGGTCCACATGGACCCTGCATCGGATTCTATATCCCCTGGATTCGGAATATGAAGGAGGAAGGAAGGGAGGAAGCTCCTTCAGGCCTCCAACTCTCAACATGTTATCCTTGACAATCTCCTCCTTCAGCAGGGCAGAATCCCTTTCCCCAACTATCTGGAAGGAGCAGCCCCCACATTTTCCATATAAGGGGCAGATAGGCTCAATGCGGAGAGGGGATGGTGAAAGTACTCTCTTCACCTCCCCTTCCACTACGCCCTTCCGTTCTGAAAGCGCTGTGTATTCAACTTCCTCCCCGACCAGGGCTCCATCCACTATGACAGTCTTCCCATCCTCATGGCCTAGACCTCTGCAGCCGGAGATCATCTTTTCAATCTTCAGAGCCACTCTTTCAACTTCTCTGCATATTCTGCGATTACGGAAATTCCCTTCTTCCAGAATTCCTTGTCTTCAATGTCACAGCCTGCAGCTGCAGCAACATCCTTGGCCTCGAAGCGTCCTGTCATGGACAGCACTTCCCTGTAATGCTTCGGAAAATCCTTTACGCTGTCCTTGGAAGCAAAGAGACCAAGGGCGAAAAGCTGACCGAAGGCATAGGGATAGTTGTAGAAGGAGAAGCCTTCATTGTAGTAGTGCCCCTTTACAGCCCACATATACTCATGCTTGGTTCCTAGTGCATCGCCATATGTATCCTCCTGGGCCTGGAGCATCATTCTTGAGAAGTCATCTGGAGTGACCTCCCCTTCTCTTCTGGCCTCGAAGGCTGAGCGCTCGAAATAGAAGCGGGAAAGGATGTCTACGCAGACCTGGCAGGCTCCCTGGACGTAGGCTTCAATGAGACCAAGCTGCTCGTCTTTATCTGCCTTCTTCAGCACTTCCTGGAAAATCACTGTCTCGCCGAAAATCGAAGCTGTCTCGGCAAGAGTCATAGGATAGCTGCGCTGGGAAGCTGGATAATCCTTCACCACGCTGTCGTGATAGGCATGACCAAGCTCATGGGCCAGTGTGGATACACTGTCATAGGTTCCTTCCCAGTTCATCATCACCCTTGATTCCTTCTTCTTCGGGAAGAAGATATCATAGGCGCCGCCAATCTTTCCTTCATGGGCTTCCGGATCCACCCAATTGTTTTCCAAAGCATTTCTTATGAAGGCTCCCACCTCTGGAGAGAATGATGAGTAGGCATCGATTATTAGTTCTTTGGCCTCACTAAAGGTGAAAGCCATGGAAGCCTTTCCTACAGGAGCGAAGAGGTCATACCACTGAAGCTTATCCAGGTGCAGGAGACGAGCCTTGGTGTTGAGATAATCCCGGAACATTGGAAGCGCTTCCTCAAGGGCTGAAATAAGGGCATCGAGAGTCTTACGGGAAATGCGGGCTGTGTTGCAGGATCTGTCCAGAGGATCCTTCCAGCCTCTTCTCTTCTCCAGCATCAGTGCTGTGCCCTTTACTCCGTTAAGGGCTGCTGCCAAGGCAACCTTATGGTCAGCAAGGATCTTCACTTCCCTTTCGTAGGCCTTCTTCCTTTCCTCTCTGTCACTGCTCATGGCCATGCCCCTGAGCTGTGTAAGGGTCTTGTCTCCATCGGCAATGGAGGAGGTTACAGACTCCTGAAGCCTTCCCCAGGCTGAAGCGGAGACCTGAAGCATTTCGTTGGCTAGAGCTTCCTCCTCCAGGCTCATCATATGCTCAGATGAAACCTTGACCTCCTTCAAAAAGAGGCTATAGTCCTTCAGTTCAGGGCGGGAGAACTCCTCAGTACGGGAGGAAAGATGATGGATCATCATTGTCACAGCGTCGCCAGCTGCTGTCTCAGCCTTCTCAGCCTTGCCCATGGCTGCCAGGACGTCACTGTCTGTAGTATTTACAGAGAAGGAAGTATAGGTATAGCTACCCACTGTCTCAAGAACATCCATAAGGGTGTCATAAAGATTAAGAATGGAGAGAATGGATGCACTCTTATCGCTACTGAGTGTCTTCAGGTTCTCAGAAAGCTCATGGATTTTCTTGATATCACCTTCAAATTCAGGTGAAGTTACGCTTGGATAAATGGACTCCAGGTCCCATTTTGGAAGTTTTTCTTTACTCATGGTCCGATTCTACTACAGAATCATCCCATTTTCACCATCCTAGATGCTTTCCCCTTCAGGTAAATTGGCCCTGATCAGCTTCTCCAACAGGTATTTTCCTGTCTTGGTCTGGAATACGTTGGCTCCGTACCAGAGAGCCAGGTTCACATCAAACTCCTCCGCCTCCGACAGGTTCACCAAAGCGTCAGCCTCCTTCAGCACCACTTCCACCTTTGAGTCATCAGGAGAAAAGGTATGGTGGCGTGAAGCAATCTCCACCAGTTTCTCCCTGGTTTCAGGTGACCACCCCAGAATATTGATTATAGGCTCTATGACTTCCCTTGAGTGTACTTCCTGCATTCTTCCTTCGGCCTTTCCATAGAGCTTCCTGCATAATGGGCATGAAGCATCGTGGATTACGGCAGCCTTCTCCAAAAGATCCCTGTCACTTCTGTCCATTCCCTCCTCTTCGGCTATAGTGGAGGCAATAAGCCATACGCTATGGAAATGGGCTCTGTCCTTTCCGCCGTCTTCTCCATAGAACTTATCCATAGCTTCAATCAATGCTTCAATTCTTTCTTCCATTTTCTTTCTCTCCCAGGTAGATGATATCATCAGAATCCATAAGTGGGCCATCCTCTTCACTGTGGCTCACCACCACTACTGTCTTACCCTTCAGTTTCTTCTTCAGTACTGAGGCCACAGCCTCCTTGGTCTCCTCGTCCAGCCCGGTAAAGGGCTCGTCAAGGAAGAACCTGTCTCCATCCATGAGAAGGACCCTGGCAATTGCAACTCGCCTCTTCATGCCTCCGGAAAGCTCCGAAACCTTCTTCCTCTCCTGTCCCTCAAGGCCAAGGAGGAAGAGAGACTCAAGGCACTCCTCCTTCCCTTTTCCCAGGGCGAGAAGATTGGAAAGGGCTGAGATTCCCTCCACCAGCCTATCCTCCTGGAAAAGGACCACATTTCTTCCTCCCTTCTCCACTTCTCCTTCAAAGTCCCTGTCCAGGCCGGAAGCGATTCTTAAGAGTGTGGTCTTTCCCCAGCCTGAGGGAGCCATGAGGAGAGTGGTCCTGCCTTCAGGAAAATCTAGAGACAGGTCGGAAAGCACTGTCTTGCCGTCAAAGGCTTTTTTGACAATATCAAGCTTCATTTGAGCACCACCTTTTCCATGCGGGAAAGAATGAAGAGCATAAGGCCTTCAAAAACAGCGGCAGCCACCACGATCACCACTGTCCAGGCAAAGAGGGAGGGAGAATCAAGATAGACCTTGGCCTCATAGAGATAGGAGCCTACAGAGAACTGGGGAAGCGCTATGACTTCTGCAGCCACAGCGCTTTTCCAGGCCAGGCCAAGGCTGGTCTTCACTCCATTCTTGATATATGGAAATACTGAAGGCACCAGATAATACCAAAGCTTCCTCCATCCCTTGACGCCATAGACCTCTGCAGCCTCCATAAGCTTCCTGTCTACGCTCTTTATGCCTGAAACTACACTTTCATAGAGTATTGGAAACACAACCAGCACAGAAACCACCATGGAAAGGTTACGGCTTTTGACCCAAAGAAGCACAAGGATTACTATGGAGGCCACAGGAATGCTTCTTATGGCCTTCACCAGTGGAGAAAGGAAAATGGCCAGATTTTCAGACAATGAAGCAAATGTTCCCACAGCCATGGCCAGAACAAAGGCCAAGAAGTAGGAGAAGGCGATACGGGAGGATGAGAACCATAGACTGCTGTAGAACTCTTTTCCAGAAAGAAGAGACAGCAATGCCTTTACCACAGCCCATGGGGACGGAAGAAAAAGAGGATCCGACACAGCTAGAGATACAGCCTCCCAGACCAGGATCCAGAAGGCTACAGCCATGATTCTCCTAAATTTTCCCTTAGAACCAGAAATCTTCACCAGGAACTGTTCCACCTACACTCTTAGGATTGGATCTATAGAGAGACTCCAGATAAGGCGTAAGGTCCCTCTTCATTTCATCTCCCGTTATGCAGACGATATTGCAGAAAGGAAGGGCCTTGGAGGCAATTGCTGCCTTGATGATTCCATATTTCTCAATGAGGACGGAAGCTTCATCTGTGTTTCCATTGACCCATTCTACGCTTTCTTCATAGCGGCGGAGGAACTTTTCTACAGCTTCAGGATGGCTCTCTGCAAAATCCGCTCTCACTACAGCGCAGCCTGTAATGAGGGGAGTGCCGTTAATGCTTTTCCATAGTCCATTAAGGTCCAGGACCACAGAGAAGGAGCTGTTCTGTACAAGGGCTGAAGTTGCAAAGGGCTGAGGAAGCATGGCCAGGGCCTCAGGATCCTTTGCGAGGGCTGCCACGCATTCAGCGTGCTCGCTTTTCCACTCTACGAACACATCCTTTCCCACTTCCAGTGACAGGGCAGAAAGAATGCTCTCTAAAGCATACTGGGGAGTTGAGCCCTTGCCGGCGCTGTAGATGGTCTTTCCAAGAAGATCTCCCCTGCTATCGATCATTTCATTTCCCGATCCCACCAGATACAGTACTCCGAGAGTGTTTACAGCTATGACCTTCACGTTCTTTGTGTTGTTATATATTACAGCAGCAAGATTGGCAGGAATTGCGGCAATGTCTACTTCGCCTTTTGCAAGAAGGGGAACGATGGCATCAGGGGAAGCTTCAAGGGTGAAGGAATAATTCTCCTCTCCCTTCTCCATCAATTCCACCAGGCCCATGGCTGTAGGGCCCTTAAGGGCTGCCACCCTTACTTCAACTTGACTTTCCACAACCTCTTCCACAGGCTGAGCCATCAGAAGGAAGGAAAGGAAAAACAGCAAAACAGATAAAACGATGTTTCTTTTCATGGAAGAATTGTACGCAACTGTAGACTTAAAATGCAAGGCAGACTATTCTGCGTCAGCCATAATCTTTCCGTTCCACACTTCTTCCAGACCTGGAGTATGCTTCTCTTCATGGCATACTGTCTCAGCAATATTCGTAAGATAGTCCCCGATATGCTCCAGGTTTCTCTCGATTTCAAGGATGAGAAGCTGAGTGCGGAAATCTCCATTGCCCTCCGAAAGCCTTTTCTGGACCTCGTCTCCCAATCTCTTGTGTTCGCTGTCCATTCTGCTTTCCTTATCCTTGGCCTCCTCCAGCATGGATGGAGAATCATTGGATATGTTTGACATCACAAAGGAGAGATAGCTTCCTGTAAGAGACTTGTAGCCTTCGATTTCAGCCCTCTCTTCGCTATGAAGGACAATACCCTTCCTGATCCTGTCTTCGCTAAGCTTGGAAAGATTGTAGATACTGTCGGTAATGGATTCCATCTCGTCGATGATCCTGATTATGGCGTGGAGATAGGACGCGTTGGTAGGAGTCTGGGAATCCTTCAGCATATCCACAGCAAAGTCTGTAAGCTGCTCCTGCATCTGGTCTCCCCTCTCCTCCATTCTGGAAAGCTCTCTCACCTTCTCCTCTACAGCGTCGCTGTCATTGGAGGAGGAAAGTGCGCACCAGGAGGAGAACATATCCTCTGTAAGCTCTCCCATTTTCCTTACTTCACCTTCCAGTGCCACCAGATAGAATTCAGTGGCTTCGGTGCGCTTATCGGCAATGTAGGTGAAGTGGTAGTCGTCATCCGAGAATTTCCTCTTCTCCGGCACTATCCTTTCGATAAGGGCAGCAAAAGGCTTGATGAAGGGGAAGAACACAATTGCGTTGAAAAGATTGAAGAAGGTATGGAAGGCTGCCAGGTAGGTGGGAAGGATCTTTACCACTTCACTCTTATCAAGGGAGAATACATCCCCAGGAACTACAGCGTTGACCACACTCATCATTGGTTTCAATAAAAGAAGAACCAGTACAGTACCAATCACATTAAATAGGATGTGACCTAAGGCAGCGCGTTTGGCACTGGTACTGGTACCAAGGGAGGCTAGATATGCGGTGACCGTGGTTCCGATGTTCTGTCCAAGACAGAGGGCTACAGCTGTCCATACACCAATCCATCCCTGATATGCCATGGTGAGGGTAATGGCCATGGTGGCGGAGGATGACTGGACAACTATGGTGACCAGGGTACCGATGAGGACGCAGAGGAGGATTGACCATACTCCTTTGTCCTCAAAGCTGGAAAGGAAGGCAAGAACTTCACTTTTCCCGGAAATATCAGGCATGGAAGCCTGGATGAACTCAAGTCCTATGAAGAGAAGACCGAAACCAAGGAAAATCTCCGAAAGATCTCTCATCTTTGTCTTCTTGGAGAACATGAGAGGAAGAGCGACGGCCATTGAAAGGAGGGACAGGACAGTAATGTCCATGGAAAAGCCCAGAAGAGCTACTATCCACCCTGTGACAGTGGTACCGATGTTTGCTCCGATTATGACTCCGATTGCAGACACAAGATTCATCAGCCCTGCGTTTACAAAGGAGACCACCATGACTGTGGTGGCAGATGAAGATTGGATGACTACAGTAATGAGAAAACCGGTGAGAATGGAAAGTAGTCTGTTCCCTGTCATCATCTCCATGGTTCTTCTGAACTTTCCTGAGGCTGCCTTCTGCAAACCTTGGGAGAGTATCTGCATACCATAGAGGAATAGCCCTAGGGAGCCGATAATCTCAACTAGCGTTATCAAGTCTTTCATGACCAAAGCCTATCATCTTCATGCATTAAAGATAAAAGGCCTTAGGCTCCCAGGCTGTTAAATGTAGGTTAATTCAAGGTAAATCCGGCTTTTTTCCAGGTGACAACTCTCCCGCCTAAAGGCAGGGAGCTTCCTGAGTCGTATTCTCA
>JAEDOD010000087.1 GCA_016302165.1 Sphaerochaetaceae bacterium | reverse complement strand
GCTGAAAGAAGAGCCAAGGCAAGAATGGGGATAAAAATAAATCTTTTCATAAGATGAAAATAACTACGGCTATCATCTTTACGAAAGACTCTTAGGCCAAAGGAAGGTAATTGTTATGTTTTATGTGGAGTTGATGTCAAAAGGATGTAAAAATTGTTGCGCATTGTTGCAAACGAGGATAAATGCACTACAATGATGATGGAAGGTAATCAATATGGACGGCTCTTTTGTTGTTAAAGGTAATATCATCTGGTCAGAATCACTAAGCTCCATCAAGTCTATGGAAGACAGTTTTCTTGTTGTGGAGGAAGGAAAGGTGAAGGGAGTCTTCAAGACTCTTCCTTCCCAGTATTCTTCCCTTTCCATCTATGACAGTGGAAATGGTCTTGTGGTTCCAGGCCTCTCTGATATCCATGTCCACGCTCCACAGTTTGGTTTCCGTGGCACCAATCTGGATCTGGAGCTTATGTCTTGGCTAGACACCTATACCTTCCCGGAAGAAAGCAGACTGGCTGACGAGGAATATGCAGATAAAGTCTATTCCCTCTTTGTGTCCACTATTGCAAAGAGTGCCACCACAAGACTTGCAGCCTTTGCCACCAGACACACTGATGCCACCCTGGCCCTTATGGACAAAATCGAGGAAGCAGGTTTATCGGGGTTTGTTGGAAAGGTTAATATGGACAGGAATGCTCCGGATTCCCTACGGGAGGAGAGCGCAGATTATTCCGCTTCTGAGACAGAAAGATGGCTAAAGGCTGTGGAGGAAAGGGGATACTCCAATGTGAAGCCTATCCTTACTCCCCGTTTCATTCCTTCCTGTACAGATGCCCTGATGGAGAAGCTTTCCCTCTTAAGGGATAGGTATTGTCTTCCTGTCCAGTCTCACCTTAGTGAGAATATGGGGGAAGTGGAGTTTGTAAAGGAGCTTTCTCCTTCCTCTGCCTTCTACGGTGATGCCTATGACCGCTTCGGCCTCTTTGGAGGAGAAGGAAAGAACGGATGCATAATGGCCCACTGTGTCCTCTCTGGAGAGGATGAAATATCCCTTATCAAAAAGAATGGAGTCTATGTGGCCCATTGTCCTGAATCCAATGCAAATCTGAAGTCTGGAATCGCTCCTCTCCGCCGCTATCTGGACGAGGGCATCAAGGTTGGCCTGGGTTCAGATATAGCTGGAGGAACTACAGAATCCATCTTCGACGCAATGATTGACGCTGTGAAGATGTCGAAGATGTATTGGAGGCTGGTGGACGATTCCAAGGAGCCTCTGTCATTCAAGGAAGCCTTCTTCCTTGGAACCAAGGGAGGCGGTTCATTCTTTGGAAAGGTGGGATCCTTTGAAGAAGGCTATGAAGCAGATATCCTGGTGCTTTCCGATTCCCATATCCCATATCCAAGAGCTCTCTCTCCATTGGAAAGGCTGGAAAGGTTTGCATACCTCCATGGCGATATCAATGGACTGGAAGCCAAGTGGGTGAAGGGCAGAAGGCTCTTCTGATAAATTGTCTTCGCCTTTCCTTTTTGCTATATTGCTGCCATGAAAGAAAACGGATTCCTTCTTTTTCTCAAGGCCAGGGCTACATTCATCAGATATTGCATGGCAGGAGCCGCTGCAACTATCCTTGAAACAGGGCTCTACATGCTTCTATATGAAGCTTTGGATATTCCTAATGTTATATCCACCTTTGTGGCCTGGTTCCTTACTGTTCTCTTTGCCTTCGTGACCAATAAGTATTTTGTCTACAGAAAGCCAGGAAAGGAGAAAGTGTTGAAGGAGCTCGTGGGCTTCTTCTCCTGCAGGGCAGGAACAGGAGTCTTCAACTTAGTGTGGATGTTTGTGACAGTAGATGTCCTTGCCTGGTGGCCATTGATGATGAAGCTTCTTTCAGCTTTGATGGTAGGCATCATCAACTATGTTGTGGGAAAGGTGATGATCTTTCGTAAAGGGCAATGACTACTGTTCCCTGTTGTATATGGGAGCTACGCTCTTTCTTCCTCCTCCCATGATCAGCACAGCAGAGGCGAATACCACCACTTCCACTAATACAACTACCAGTCTCATGTCCATAAGCTCGGAGAGAACTCCTGCTATTCCTTCTCCTATGAGGCATCCCAGGACGCTGAGCATATTGAAGGCTCCATTGAATCTTCCCTTCTTTTCGTCAGGGACATAGCTCTGGGTTGCACTGATTCTTATGGTGTAGCTTGTTACTCCCATACAGCCCTGGATGAAGCCTAGGATGAACATGATGGTCAACGGTAGGTAGAGAAGGGCTCCGTTGATCAGGGACAGGGTAGTGTAGACTATGAAAGTGATAAGGAACTTCTTGTTTACAGGAAGCTTATTCCTGTAGTGCCAGGAGGAGGTTATGACCCTGCCAAGCATCATGAAGCCTCCAAAGAGCAGATAGTAGTATTCACCATGGGCGAAGTTAGCTTTCATATATGGCAGATATATTACGTTGCTTGCTCCACCGGAGATGCTGGAGAAGAGGAAATATAAGGCGATGAAGAATAGGCCCTTCTCCTGCCATAGGTATTCGAAGCCTTTTTTTGTATCTGAAAGCATCTGGTGTATTTTGTTTTTCTCTTCAGTAGCCTTCTGATCCGTAACGTATTTCTCTTCGGTCTTGATCCTGGTCTCCACTGTGGCTGCAATGAAGAAGCAAAGGGCATTTGCCAGCATCAATGGTCCTATTCCGAAGACGTTGTATACAAGAGTGGAGACAGGAACTATGAATACAGTTACAGACTCCAGCATTGAGGCCACTGAGTAGGCCTTGCTGAAGTTGCCTTCACTAATGAGCATAGGATAGAAGCTCTGGTAAGCTACCTGATAGATAGACTGGATGCTTCCCAATATGAATACAAATAAAGCAAATAGGGGATAGTTGAACCATCCGTTGAATAATAGGAGCCCTACAGTCAGATATAGAATGGAAGAGATATAGTCGAGAGTGTATATGGTCTTCTTTCTCGAGAACCTGTCAAGGATTGCTCCACTGAATACAGGAACAATAAGCTGGGGCAATGTGAAGACCATGATATAGATGGCATAGAACAGGGATGAGGAAGTGTAATCCAGGACCATAAGGCTCATGGCAAATCCTGATAGGGAGTTTCCTACCATGGATACTACGCTACCAAGGGTTATTATGGTGAAATCTCTGGTCCAGAGAGGATTGGTGTTTTCTTTCTTCATATAGTGACTGTAGCATATTGCTGTACAGTTGTTTAACAAACATCAAGTTGATTATGGTACTTTTTTCTGTCTGTATAGTTGATTCAGACGAAATCTGCAAATGTTGCCTCTGCCGCCACTCTCAGGTCCTCTGGCTTCAGGCATATCTGATATCCTCTCTCTCCTGCAGAGACGAAGATGGTATCTTCCAGAAGGGCTGTCTCCTCTATGAAGGTAGGATACTTACGTATCATGCCCAAGGGTGAGCAGCCTCCACGGATATATCCTGTGTACTTTCTCAGTTCAGACATGGGCAGAAGATCTATATCCTTGCTTCCTGTAAGGGCCCTTGCCTTCTTGAGGGAGATGGAGAAGTCTGAAGGAAGGCAGAATACAAAGAGCCTGTTCTCATTGTTCTTCATGACTATTGTCTTGAAGACCTTCTCCCTTTCCTCTCCCAAGGAATCTGCAGCATGAGCGGCATCAAGGTGCTCCTCATCCCAGGAATACTGGAGAATTGAATATTCTATTCCCATGGAGTCTAGGATTCTCATGGCATTGGTCTTTATTGGAGAATTCTTCATTTTTTCTCTTCCTTGGTCTTTTTCAAATTACTCTTGATGTTGAAGAAAGCGTATATGACGCAGAGTCCGAGAGCCAGAGTATTATTGATGAAAAGGCAGCTGAATGCGTAGTAAAGGGCAGAGAATACAGCCAGAGGCACTGGAATGGAAAGGAGAGGGGAGGTAAGGAACTCTGCCTTCCTTCCATTTCTGAAGTACCTTATCCAGGCGATATAGTATAGAGCAAGGAAAAATACGGCAACAACCAGATAGATTACATTGCCATAATCTTCTGCTGAAAATGCGATGAGAAAGAATGCAAAGAAGTCTCTTGAAAGCTCTTCGGCATTCAAGTGAGTCTTCTTTCTCTCTTCATCCATCTGCTCTTCCGGTGCAAGGAGCATGAAGATGAAACTGGGAATCATGGCAAGAAGGAAGATGATGATTCCTGGTACCGATAATGCAAGGGATAATCTTTCCATGGGTCCATTATACAACTTCTGATTTTCCATATATACCCCGGAAAGGGGGAAAACAATTGAAGAAGACCCAAAGCCCAATATCTGTCTGGAATGGAAAACTGCCTTATTATTGGCTTCGGTCAAGCTCAAGTGATGATCAGTAAATGTGCTTTCTGCTTCCTCCAGGATTAATCTGGCAGTAAGGAAGTTCCCTCCTTTCCTTCATTCGATGCCCCTGGAAAAAGAATGGTGAAGTCTATCCGGAACAATTTGAAGAGAGATGTACAGATACCATTTCTTCATGATCTATAGCCATGACTTATGAGTCCAGACAAGTATTTTTCAGAGAACGGGATGAAATGGATATAAAAGTACTCATATTATGTATAACCATTTATCATATAACAAAATGAGTATGTTATATGATGGCTGGTGGAGCTACGTGTAACCCTGTTTTTATACCTATCTTGTAGGGTATATAATTCTCGTATAAATAAAACTTTGGTAAAAAAGAAACTTTTCCTTTACACCTCAAATGGGGCATTGTATCCTCAATTCATAAACGCGCATAAGTCTATATTTTTAGATTGTCCCCCAGACTATTGTCGGGGGCATTTTCTTGGGAGGAAAGTGCCATGATAAAGGTCGACAACGATTGGCAGAGCCTATTTGATGAGGAGCAGATCAAGCCATATTATCTCTCCCTCCGTTCTTTTCTCATCGGTGAATACTCCTCCCATCAGGTGTTCCCTCCAATGAATGAAATCTTCCAGGCTTTCCGCCTTACTCCCTTCTCCTCTGTAAAGGTGGTCCTCGTAGGGCAGGATCCCTATCATGAGGAAGGCCAGGCCATGGGACTTTCCTTCAGCGTAAGGGATAATGTTCCGGAGCCTCCTTCCCTTCGTAACATCAAGGAGGAGCTTAGGAATGAAGGCCTATTGAAGGAGCCCTGGTCCAGGGACCTTACCCGTTGGGCAAAGGAAGGAGTGCTGCTATTGAACAGTACCCTTACCGTAAGGGCCCATGAAGCCGCCTCCCATCAGGGAAAGGGTTGGGAGACCTTCACCGATAGATGCATCATGGCCCTAAATGAAGACAATAGGCCAAAAGTGTTCCTTCTTTGGGGAAGCTATGCCAGGAGCAAGAAGGCCATGATAACCAACAAGTGTCACCTGATTCTGGAATCAGCCCATCCAAGTCCATTAAGCGCCTACAGGGGATTTTTCGGCAACGGACACTTCAGAAAGACCAATGAATTCCTCCTGGCTCATGGAATGGCTCCAATTGAGTGGTAGATATCCTCTTCTTTCCAAAAACAGGCGGTAATGTTCTCTTCCATTCTTCCTATAATGAATAGGGTAGGAGGATGAGAGGTTATGGCTCTTCATGTGCTTGATGAAGCAAATAAGTGTCTGGGATGCAAGAAGCCCCTTTGTCAGGAAGGCTGCCCCATACATACCAATATCCCTGAAGCAATAAGACTGTTGAAGGCTGGAAGACTGGATGACGCAGGAAGGATGCTCTTTGAGAATAATCCTTTGACCACAGTGTGCTCCATAGTATGTAACCATGAAAGGCAGTGCGAAGGTCACTGCATCAGAAATAAGATGAAGACCCATGATCCTGTGCACTTCTCAGTAATCGAGGATTATATCTCCACCACCTTTGCCAACAAGATGGTAATGGGACCGGCTCCCAAGAACGGAAGGAAGGTTGCAATCGTAGGTTCCGGTCCAGCTGGCCTTACCATTGCGGTCCTGCTTGCCAGATGGGGATACGATATCACCATCTTCGAAGCCAGGGACCAGATTGGTGGAGTCATGAGATATGGAATTCCATCCTTCCGTCTCCCCGATAGAATCCTTGATGATTTCCAGTACAGGCATCTGGAGCTGAAAGACATCAAGGTCAGGACCCATACCACCATCGGAAGGACCATAACTGTAGATGATCTCTTCCGGGATGGCTACGACAGCGTATTCATCGGCGCAGGCTTGAGAAAGCCATCTGCCATGCACATCAAGGGAGAAAGCCTTGGCAATGTGGTCTTCGCCATCGACTACCTAGGTAACAGCAAGGCATTCAGGCTTGGAGAAAATGTGGCGGTCATAGGAGTGGGAAACTCTGCCATGGACTGTGCCCGCACAGCCATCAGGAATGGAGCCCGTAGCGTAGTGTGCTACTCCCGTTCAGACAGCAACCATGTACAGGCATCAAAGTATGAATATTCCTATGCCATGATGGAGGGAGTGGATTTCAGGTTCAATAAGATTCCTCTTGAAATCAGAGAAAACGGCATGGTCATGATGGATTCAATCACTTCCGAAGATGGAACAGTAACAGCTGTAGAGAACAGTGAGATGTTCTATCCTCACACTGGAGTCATAGTAGCCATCGGTCAGGCTGCAGAAAGTACTCTCATCAAGACTACCGACGGCCTTGATACCACAGGCTCCGGCCTTCTCAGCGTAGACTCCAATGGAAAGACCAGTAGAGCTGGAGTATATGCAGGAGGAGACGCTGTCAACGGAGCGCGAACTGTAGTCGAAGCTGTAGCAATGGCAAAGAGGGTTGCTGTAAGCATGGATGAATATATGAAGTCTCTTCCTCCTAAGGAGGATGATGATAAGTATAAGGATATTCCAGTATTCTCCGAGCCCATGACTGATGCCTTCAGCGAGCAGAGGATTCTTATGGAGAGTAGGGTAGATGAATGAGGAAGAGTTGAATACAAGGCTTCTCCTTTCCTCCTTGGTGGATTTTTTGGAGAAGGAAAGCGAAAGCTATAGTGATGCCAGATCATTCATAAGGGAGATGGCAGGGTCTCTGGACCACCTATCCACTGTGCTAAAGACCACGAATCTTCCTTCCTCTCTATTGGATATTCTCAGGACCCTTTCCAAAAAAGCCCAGGATTACTCCCTTTCCATGGATAAGGCAGAAGAGGAAAGACGTAAGGTCGTAGACACCTTAAGTTTTCTGAAAATGGAAGAGAATATAGCTAAGGAATAATCCCACTATTGTTGCCAACACGATAAAAGAGAAACCGCGCCACAATTAAGGGGAGAAGCACAACACGATTGATGGAAGAAACGCAACACGATTAAGGGGAGAACTTCAAGCAACTTTTTAAAAAGTCACGTAATTGGTTTTGATGCCATTCTGAACAGAATCATACTGGTCAAGAAATGCTCCCTTCTTATATGCACCAAGGTAAACCCGTCGGATTGGGCGAAGATATTTCCTGTGGCAGTAATCGGGGAATCCTCCCGAGGCAGAATCATGGAAATATGCAAGTCCACCCATCTAAAAGGCAGAGACCTTAGGCTGGAGGGAAAGCTTTGACAGGACGCAATCTGGGGGCCCAATCTCCCGATTGCATAAAAGCTCCACCCCAAAATCATTCTCCCCTTAATCGTG
>JAEDOD010000086.1 GCA_016302165.1 Sphaerochaetaceae bacterium | reverse complement strand
TTTTCCCTGACTTTCTCCATTATCCTGTCCCCAACTTTTTCATAGTCATCGAAATAGATATTGTAGACAAAATCTGCGTCCCAGATTGCTTTTTTTACGCTATATTCTGCATATTCCAAAGCACCATTGATGATTTCTTCGTCCCTGTAGCTCCCACGCTGACGAAGCATCTTTAACCGTAGCGCAGACGAAGGAAAAAGGGAGAAGGCAATAGAGCGGAAGGAAGCCCCGCTTTCCTCCTTTAGCCTAGAGAAGAAATCCTTCTCTTCCATTTCTCTTGTAAAGGGAGCTGAAATCACTAGGCTTATGCCGCTTTTAAGGTTCTCCTTGGTCACTTCCAATAGAGTTGAGTAGCTTTCACTTCGCCACTCTTTATAGAAAGCGGACCTGCTGCCCTCAATAAGGCCATAACGGCGCTCAATACCTAATAAAAATGGCTGCACCAGTGTGTCATAATCGAAGTATGGAAGTGATAAGGCGGCAGAAAGAGCCTTGGCCTGGGTAGTCTTGCCGCTTCCGGCTGGGCCGGAGAACACTATAAGATACGGCTCGCTCATCTCAGGATCTCCACCATATTCCTTGCTGTATCCAGATCTGTAACCAGAGTGTTTATGATATTGCACTTCAAGAGGCCAATGATTGAGATAATCTTCTGGACCCCTGAAGCTACAGCGATTCTCTCCCCCACCCTTCTCATGGATTCCACATCCATGGCATTGGGGCTGAGCGTCACAGACTTCACGATGTTTCCGCTGTCGTCATAGAAGTAGTTGAGATAGTCACCCTGAATATCCACAAGAGCACATCTGGCTGCCTCCTCCCTTCCAAGAAGGGCCTCTCTTGCTTCAGGGTCTCTGGAGATTGGAATTCCAACTCCTCCCACTATCACATCCATATCCTTCCATTTCGCTGAAACATCTATCTTCTCTTCAGAAAGGATCCTGTCCATAAAGGGCTTATCAACCTTGCTTCCCCAGTTTCTGGAGAAGTCATTGACCACATCAGGGACGCTGAAGTAGCTGTCCCTGTTATTTGCCTTATCCAGGGACACAGAGTAGTTCGTTACAGGATATACGCACCAGAGATTCCGCTTATCCACAGTCCTGGGCTTGAAGCTGCAGATGGCGTTCATGGTCTTTCCAAGACCGAAGCCGATATTCAAAGGCTTATTTGGGTATCTGGAGAGAAGATAATCGCTGGCTCCTTCAACTAGGAAGCGGAATGACTGCTTCTCGTTGGAGGCGGAAGGCACAAGGACCAGATTCTCCAGTCCAAAGCTTTCCCTGAGATAAAGCTCATACTTCTTCTTCTCATCGTTGGATACAAAGGGAGCATTGATCCTTATCTCTACAATTCCCCTTTCCTTGGCCAGTTTCAGATACTTTCCCACCTGCACATGGCTGACCCCCAGTTCAGAAGCTATATCCTGCTGTGTCTTGCCATTCTTGAAATATGCGATGGCTATTCTGAAGAGCTTTTCGTCACTGACCATATATCCTCCCTACGTTCCCCCTGCATAGAGTCTATGGAAATTATAATATAAGAGCGGGAGAAACACACGATTTTTATTCTCTTCAGGAAAGGCAGAGGAGAGTATTAACAGATAAATAACTGTAAAGGGCCCTCCCGAAGGAAGACCCTTTCACTCTATAGACCCTGCTCAAGATGGGCCGCCTTCCTGGCAGCGTTGTCCATACCGAACTGTACGGCATCCTTCAAGGCCATTCCCTCCAAGAGGGCATGGGTGACGGAAGCTGTAAGGGTATCTCCGCAGCCTATGGTGTTCACCACAGGAAGCACAACTCTGTTGGATACTGTAGAGAACTCGTTTCCGTCAAAGCACCAGGTGTCATATTTACCTCTGGTGATTATGGATGCTGTACCATATTTCCTGTATATCTCCCTCAGCATTCTCTCCACTTCATCCTTCATGTCTTCGCTATCTTCGTTTTCAGAGACAGCCCTGTCTGGAAGGAAGGTGGTGGTGAATTCGGAAAGATTGGGCTTTATGACAGTGGGCGACTTCTCCAGGGCATCCTTCAGATCCTGGCCCTTGATATCCAGAATCACCATCTTTCCTCTCTTCTTTGCCTCTTCAACTATCCTGGGATAGATATCAGGAGAAAAGCCTTCTGCCTTGGTTCCAGCAATGACCACAGCGTCATAGCTGTCCACAAGGGAGAGAAAGAGGGAGAAGAACCGGTCGCTGTCATTTTCCTCCACAGTCCTGGCCTCCTCCACCAGCTCGGTGGAGGTATGGTCCTTTTCATTGATTACAGTTGTACAGGTCCTGATATCTGCCTCTACAGGAAGGTAGACCACATCCAGGCCATCCTGGAGGCAAAGGTCCAGGAATTCGGGAACCCTTCTACCTCCAAGCTGAATAAGGTTGGTACAGGGACGCCCCAAAAGGTTCAGGACCCTTGAGACGTTTATACCCTTTCCTGATGCAATCTCCAGCACCTGGGTACTTCTGTTGACTTCGTTTTCAGCAAAGCTGGGGAAAACCAGCATTCTCTGGAAAGTCGGACTAAGACAGACAGCAAGAACAGATTTCATCCTTTACTCCAGAACTCTTCCCTCAGGCTTTGCCTTCGGATCCCATGACATCGATTATTTCTGAGCAGATGGCACTGACCTTGGCGATTACCATCTTGGACACGTTTCTCGGATCGCTCTTGGCCTCTTCTGAGTTGTAGCCAGCCTTGGATGTGTCGAATACTCCGTGAACCTTAAGCTCAGTTCCCACATTGATCTTCCTGACTCCCCGTCTGATGGCCTCTCTGAAGTCATCATAAGGAACTCCTGTGCCTCCATGGAGGACCAGAGGAGTGGAAGGAAGAAGAGAATGAATCTTGCTGATGCGTTCAAAGTCAAGTTTAGGCTTTGCCTTGTAGAAGCCATGTACTGTTCCTACAGCCACAGCCAGGGCATCCAGGCCTGTGACAGAGACGAACTCTTCAGCCTTCTCAGGCTCTGTAAACAGGGCAGACATCTCATCGACTACGATGTCGTCCTCCTTGCCGCCCACATGTCCAAGCTCAGACTCTACAGTAACTCCGTAGCGGGCTGCGTATTCAACCACACGCTGTGTGTCGTCAATATTCTCGGCAAAGCTCTTCTTTGATGAATCGATCATTACGGAAGTGAAGCCGTTGTCTACACATCTCTTCAAAAGCTCAATATCTGTACAGTGGTCAAGATGAAGCACCAGGTTGATGCCGTAGTCATCAGCCACTCCTTCTGCCATCTTGACAACAGCCTTCTCTCCCATAACCTTGATTCCGCTGGTGGTAGCCATGGCAATTACAGGGCTCTTCTTCTCTGCAGCAGCCTTTGCTATTCCCACAAGGTTATCGAAGCTGAAGAAGTTGAATGCAGGAACAGCATACTCCCCCTTCAGTGCCTTAAGCATCTCATACTTCATGGTCACTAATCCCATATTTTCCTCCAATACCCACATCCGGGCCTATCTATTTTCCATTAAAGGGACTTCACCTTTACCTGAGGAAGAATCCTCATGAAGTCCTCTTTTCTGCACATCTCCGTTCCTTCCCTCATAAGAGTTCCGGAAGCCGCTGCAACTCCGTAGCGAAGCATATCAGCCATTGTCTTTCCTTCAGCCATGGCCAGAGAGAATCCTGCAACCACGCTGTCTCCAGCCCCTTGGGTGCACTTCACTTCCATTTCTGGGGGAGAAGCAAAATAAGTGTCCTTTCCGTCAGTCAGCAAGGCCCCTCGACGGCCAAGCGTTACGCTGACCATAGTCGTCATACCGCTCCTGACGATTTCCTTGGCCCTTTTCGCTATCTCCTCCAGGGAGCCATCCTTTGGAGCGAAGGCTGAAATGAATTCATATTCGTTGGGCTTGATCAGGAATGGCCTGGCTTCAAGGCCGGAAAGAAGAAGGTCCCCTTCTCCATCAAGGATGCACTTCACTCCCTTTTCGTTGGCTCTTTCTATAAGGACCCGATAGATATCTCTCCTTACTCCTTCAGGAACACTTCCTGAAAGCACCACAGTATCAAGAGTGCCTACAAATGAAGAGAAAAGGGAAATGAAGGCCTCCACCTTATCTTCAGGAACAAAGGCTCCCTTCTGGTTCACTTCCGTTGTGATATCGCTTCTCTTGTCCCAGAGCTTGATGTTCTCCCTCAGGTATCCATCCACCTCAACGGCCCTGTAGTCAAGGAAACTATTCTTCAGGCCTTCCAGAAAAAGAGAGCGGCTACCGCTATACAGGAAGCCTGAGGTAAGCACAGGCTCTCCCAGCTCCTTCAAGGCAAGGGAGACGTTTATTCCCTTACCGGATATATCTCGCCGGTCACTTATGATTCGGTTCATCCCCCCAACAGTGAAGCCATCTATACAGCAGGTTCTGTCAATGCAGGGATTGAGAGTTACTGTTCCTGTCATATCCTATTCCTTTACCGAGCCGGCCACCTTGTTAATGAAGAATTCCTGAGACAGGTTAAAGAGCACCAGTGCAGGAATGGCTATGATTACGGAAGTTGCCATCAAGGCTCCCCAATCCGTCATCTCATCACCTTTAAAGGTTGTAAGGCCCACCGTAAGAGTGAACATGGCCTTCTTGGTAATGAGGGATGAAGCAAGGAGGAACTCCTGCCATACCTGGATAAAGGTATATACTCCTGTGGCCACGATTCCAGGTGTCACAAGAGGAAGGAATATCTTCCCGAAGAGCTGGAAGGTATTGCAGCCGTCAAGCTTTGCAGCCTCCTCCAGGGCCAAGGGCACATCCTTGTAATAGCCAGACTGAAGGATTATGGATACAGGAAGCTGAAGAGCCACGTAGGGCAGAATCAGGGAAGGCAGCTTGTTATACATCTTCAGCTTTGAGCACATGATGAAGAGAGGAACAAGAAGCACAACCACAGGGAACATCTGGGTGATTCCCAGGAACTTCCGGAGTGTCTTGGAACCAAGGAAATGCATTCTTGTCAGGGAGAAGGCTGCCAGGGATCCGATGAGGGTCGTGAAGAAGACAGTAGCTACAGTGACCTTCAAGGAGTTAATGAAGAACACAGGCACCTTATACTTGGTGAAGGCCAAGGCGTAGTTGGTGAAATCGAACTTCTTGGGGAAGAACTCAGGAGGAATCACATAGATGTCCAGAGTCTCCTTGAAGGAAGTGCAGATGATCCAGTAGAAGGGAAACAGTATCAGGATAAACAGTACTGCTGCACAGAAATATATGAGTATATTGGTTCCAATGGAGCGTCTGAACTTATTTTTCATAGTGTTTCCTCCAGATTGAAGCCAAGGTCTTGGCTATGATGATTACCGAAAGCATTATCGCGAAGGCGAAGACGCTCATGGTAGCTGCGTTGCTAAGTGAGAAGTATGAGAATGCCTCCCTCTGTATGAGGATAGACATTGTGGTGGTAGACTCAGCTGGTCCACCGTTGGTCATGACCTTCATGATATCGTAGGCGTTGAAGGTCCAGATGAAGCACAGAAATACGCAGGAATAGAGAGTATCCTTGATGAAAGGGTTATATACGTATCCGAACATCTGGATTCCATTTGCCCCTTCCAGCTTTGCAGCCTCCACATGGTCAGTGGGAATGGTGCAGAGCTTTGCGTATATCATGAGAGTAAAGAATGGGAAGGCTCGCCAGACATTGGCCATGATTGCCGCAACCATAGACAGCCTACCTGTGGCGAAGAAGGAGAAGTTCTGGTCTCCCAGGCCAGAAACCCTTATGAGCCATGTAAGGATTCCAGCCTTTTCATTCATCATCAGCGAGAAGATGTATCCTGTGATGACGGAAGGAAGAATCCAAGGAATAAGGATGAATGACTTCAGCACATTGCTGCCGAAGAAGCCTGAATAGAGAAGAAATGCAGCTCCCACTCCAATGAGGATTGCCACCACCAGGTTGGAGAGTGTCCAGATTCCTGTCCTCACCACAGCCTGCCAGAACCGTGGAGTATGGAACATGGTCACATAGTTCTTCAACCCTACAAATGGCCTTTCGATGGAAGCCAGGCTGTAGTCGAAGAAGCTAAGGATGAAGTTGTAGACCATGGGATAAAGAACGAATATCCCGATCATAAGAAATGCTGGAGCTATCAATAGATATGGCAGAATTACCTGTCCTGGTTTCTTTTTCATTTTCTTCCCTACATAGACCAGGGGGTGTCTCTCGACACCTCCTGGATCCATCGTGTCAGTGTCAGTTGATTGTATCAAGAAGTGCCTGGATCTCCTTGTATCCCTGGGCACAAGCCTCTTCTGGTGTCAGCTCGCCCATCATGCACTTTGCATATGGAACTGACCATACATCGAATACCTTTGTAAGAACGCTTGTAAGGGCCACAGGATACTCAGCCTTGGCAATCTGCTCACGGAACATGTCATACTCAGGAACGTTGTATGGAGCATAGTCGTAAGCTCTGCTGTCTGATGGAAGACCACGGCAGATCTGACCCTGGGTCTCTGGCTGGAGAGCCCATTCGATGAATGCCTTTGCGCCTTCAGGATTCTGTGCACCAGATCCCATTGACCACATGTAGCCGCCCATGGCTGAACCGTTTACGCCTGTTGGTCCAAGTGGCATCTCAGCAAAGGCACAGTCTTCCCTGTTCGCAAACTTTGGAAGCACAGACTTGATCTGGGAAGGAGTCCACCACAGCATAAGGACCTTACCCTGAGCAAACCAGCTTCTTGCTGTTGTGTTGTCAAGGTTAGCGTCATGTGGCATACATGCATACATCTGCTGTGCCCAGTTCATATAGTCTACAGCTTCCGGTGTGTTCAGCTGACATACGTACTTTCCGTTTTCGTCCACTTTGTAGACCTGGATGCCCCAACAGAGCATGAATCCACCAAGGTCATATACACAGAATGTGTTTCTGTTGAGACCGCCGGCCATAGCATAATATCCCTTTTCATAGCCAGCCTTTGCAATTGCCAGTACGTCGTCTGTGGTCTTTGGATCATCGAAGCCAAGCTCATGGATGAGAGTCTGGTTATATGCAAGGATTCTGCAGTCTGGATCGAATGGAATTCCATACCAGTGGCCGTCGAACTTGGATGCGTTCACAGCCTTCTCTGAGTAGTATTCCATATCAAGGTTTGCAACTACATCATCAAGAGGTGCCACTACTCCACCTGAGACGAACATTGGGAGTGAGGAGTGGTTGACCATGATGACGTCATAGTCGTTTCCTGTGTTGTGGGCAAGAAGAGTCTGGCTGTCCAGATTCTCATACTCCACCAGCTCAAATTCCAGGTCATACTGAGGGAAAGCTTCCTCAAACTTTGCCTCGATATTATTTGGTCCGATCTTCTCATCATAGGATGATGTCCAGATCATGACCCTTACTGGTGTCTTTTCGCTTGCGGCTTCAGTAGCGCCCTGGGCGAAAAGCATAGTTGTCATAAGCATGACTGCCATTACAACAATCAATCCTTTTTTCATAGTCTTTTCCTTCCTTTTTTTATTGGTTTCCTTTGTTTTTTAGTTTCATTTGTAACTAATTTTTACTAATTGTCCTACTTCATTCCTTTGCTGTCAAGTAAAATAAATGGGAAAATGTACACCAATCAATCCAAAAAGCCCCCACCGCAGATAGCGGAAGGGGCCCATGGGGAGAAAAGACGTAATTAAGGCCTGAATACAACTTTTATCGCTGCGTCATCC